>NZ_JAAUWR010000028.1:0-42455 GCF_014694495.1 Aliivibrio sp. S10_S31
CTGCCGCCAGCGTTCAATCTGAGCCATGATCAAACTCTTCAATTAAAGTTTTTTTGGTTTGTTTCAGCAGAAACAAAACCGACTCAATGATTAATACTGATTGTTACATAAAAGTAATTTTGTGTAGCCACTCAGTTCATTGATTATTTGCTTGCTTTCGCAAACAGTGATTATCAACTCACAAGTGCCCACACAGATTAATAGGTTTCTAATTGTTAAAGAGCTTTTCTTCTACTTTCAAAGCTTTGCTTTTCAGTGAAGAGGACGGCTATTCTATCGATTTAAGTTTCAGTGTCAAGCACTTATTTGAAACTAAATTTCTAACCGCCAAACCAACTGGATGCTAAGTTTTAATAAACTTCGTTCTCCGTGTCAGTGAGGCGGCATTATAGAGAGTCTTTGAATCTATGCAACTCTTTTTCTAGAAAAATATGAAAAATGAGTTTGTTTGCTTACTTTTAATTCAAAGCGTTTATTTTTACATCAAAAGTCGTCATTTTGAGTCGCAATTAGCTGTTCATTTTTAACTTTCAACTTAATTACTTCTCCAACCCTTAGCTTTCCACTCAATATATCCTGAGCAAGTGGGTTCTCTATATATGTCTGAATTGCTCGTTTTAATGGTCTTGCTCCATAAACAGGATCAAAACCTGCCTCAGCAATTAAGTTTAACGCTTCGTCTGTTACTTGCAATTGGTAATCTTTTTCATTCAAACGTTTTTCTAAGCGTTGTAATTGAATAGAGGCAATATTCTTGATGTGTTCTTGTGCCAATGGATGGAACACTACGGTTTCATCAACACGGTTTAAAAACTCTGGTCTAAAATGTTGACTCACAACATCCATTACTATTTCTTTGATGCCACCATAATTCAACTCACCAAAGTGCTGCTGAATTTTTTCTGAACCTAAGTTCGATGTCATAATGATAACGGTATTTTTAAAATCAACCGTTCTTCCCTGACCATCAGTTAAACGACCATCATCAAGAACTTGAAGTAGAATATTAAATACATCTGGATGTGCTTTTTCTACTTCATCTAATAGTAAAACTGAATAAGGTTTGCGTCTTACTGCTTCTGTTAAGTATCCACCCTCTTCATAACCAACATAACCAGGAGGCGCACCTACTAAACGAGCAACAGAATGTTTCTCCATAAACTCTGACATGTCGATACGTACCATCGCATCTTCACTATCAAACATAAAGTTAGCGAGTGATTTACATAATTCCGTTTTACCAACCCCTGTTGGGCCTAAAAACAAGAATGAACCGATTGGTCGATTTGGATCTGATAGACCGGCACGACTACGACGAATTGCATTTGAGACAGCTTCGACAGCTTCAGCCTGGCCTATTACTCGGTGATGTAATACCTCTTCCATCTTTAATAGCTTATCTCTTTCACCTTCAAGCATTTTATTTACAGGAATGCCCGTCTGACGTGAAAGCACTTCTGCTATCTCTGCATCCGTCACTTTGTTTTTTAATAAGCTCATTTCTTGCATTTCAGCTTGAGCGGCAAGATCTAGTTGTTTCTCTAATTCTGGAATACGTCCATATTGCAGCTCTGACATTCTATTTAGATCACCTGCACGACGTGCAATTTCCATATTACTTCGAGCTGTTTCTAATTCTGTTTTTATATGCTGAGTGCCAGATAAAGCCGCTTTTTCAGCTTTCCACACTTCTTCAAGCTCTGCGTATTCACGTTCTTTTTGCATTAATTCAAGATTTAAAGAGTCAAGACGCTTTAAGCTCGCATCATCGCTTTCTTTTACTAGTGCTTGCTGTTCTATCTTTAATTGAATTATTTTACGATCAAGCTTATCTAATGATTCTGGTTTTGAATCAATTTCCATACGAATGCTTGATGCTGCTTCGTCAATTAAATCTATCGCTTTATCCGGTAATTGACGATCCGAAATATAACGATGTGACAGACTTGCTGCTGCTACGATCGCAGGATCGGTAATTTCAACATGATGATGAATTTCATAGCGCTCTTTTAAACCACGCAAAATTGCAACGGTATCTTCAACTGTTGGTTCGTCAACAAGTACTTTTTGGAAACGACGCTCTAATGCTGGATCTTTTTCAATATACTGACGATATTCATCAAGAGTTGTTGCTCCGACACAATGTAGTTCACCACGTGCGAGTGCAGGTTTAAGCATGTTGCCGGCATCCATAGAGCCTTCACCTTTACCAGCACCTACCATTGTATGTACTTCATCAATAAAGAGGATGACACTACCTTCTTCTTTCGCTAGCTCATTTAAAACAGCTTTTAAACGCTCTTCAAATTCACCTCGAAATTTAGCACCAGCGACCAATGCACCAATATCTAAAGAAAGTACTCGTTTATTTTTTAAACCTTCAGGTACTTCACCATTTATAATACGTTGCGCTAACCCTTCAACAATAGCTGTCTTGCCGACACCTGGTTGACCTATTATAACTGGATTATTTTTAGTTCGACGTTGCAATACCTGAATTGTTCTTCGTATTTCATCATCACGACCAATAACAGGATCTAGTTTTCCTTGCTCTGCTCGCTCAGTTAAATCAACAGTAAACTTTTCTAATGCTTGACGTTTTTCTTCAGCATTTTGATCATTAACTTTTTCGCCACCACGGATCTCATCGATTGACTTAGATATTTTAGGTTCAGTTAATCCTAATTCTCGAAGTAAATTACCCAAAGGCCCTTTATCTTCGATTGCGGCAAGCATGAATATTTCAGAAGAGATATAAGCGTCTTTGCGTTTCTGAGCGACTTTATCGCAAAGATTAAAAATAACACCCATATTAGATGAAAGTTGAACATCACCACCGATACCCGTTACCTTTGGTGTCTTATCTAATATTTCAGTTAGTTTTGAACGTAATTGTGTTACGTCTACATTTAGAAGAGTAAGTAAAGGCCTTATCGTACTTCCATCCTGATTTAACAGTGCAACCATTAAATGGGTTGGTTCGATATATTGATGATCTTGACCTAATGCTAATGATTGAGCATCAGAGATGGCCATTTGAAATTTACTAGTGAATCGATCTAAACGCATAACACCCTCCAAAAGAAGAAAGCTAGTAACTATATAGTTTCTAAATGGGGACTAAGGTCAGAAAGTTCAATGCTTAAGGAAAGGATAAAGGGGGAGAAATATGAGTTATTCAAACCAAATAAGAGTGGCTTGTCTTCCTGTAATTCCTTCTTTTCTGTATGAGAAAAACGTTTCTGTATTTTGATAAGTGCAAAGGTTTGAATAATGCACATCAGTTATACCAACACTATTTAAACGTTGTGTGGCTAACATGGCTAAATTAGCTAACCATTTACCTTCATTATAACTCGGAATAAATGCATTAATTGCTTGCGGATCTTTTTCGCAAAATAGTTCTTTTACTTCATTACCTACTTCAAACGCTTTTTCACCAATAGCAGGTCCACACCAAGCAATAAGATCATCGGAGGTAAATTGCTCAACAGTATTTTCTAATACTCCATCAAGTAGACCTCTCCAACCTGCATGTGCGGCAGCAACCTCTGTACCTTCTTTATTACATATTACAACCGGAAGGCAATCTGCAGTCATAACACAACAAACTTGTTTTGCTTGGTTTGTATATGCAGCGTCAGCAGACGGTGGGGTTTCAAAAAAATCTTGATTCGGTAAATGAACAACTCTTGTTGAGTGAATCTGGTTTAACCACGTTGGTGCAGTAGGTAACTGCCCCAACGTAATCAGTTTTTCACGATTGAGCACAACATCTTTGTGATCATCACCAACATGGTCTCCAAGGTTAAAGCTATCAAATGGGGAACTTGATACTCCTCCAATACGAGTTGTACTGAATACTTTAACTGATTTAGGCGCTGACCATTTTGGTGAAATCAATGACATTATTAATACTCTTCCTCATGCATTAAACGTTCATCATCACGTAACGCTTGAGATAAAGCAATCATGTCATCAGGAATTGGAGCATGGAACTCCATTGTTTCCCCTGTGATTGGATGTTCAAAACGCAGCATCGCAGCATGCAGAGCTTGACGATCAAAACCGCGGATCATATCAATTAACTCTTGAGAAGCGCCTTTTGGAATACGAGCACGACCACCATAAGCAGTATCACCCACAAGTGGATGCTGCAAATATGACATATGTACACGAATTTGGTGAGTACGACCGGTTTCAAGACGTAAACGGATACGAGTATGAATACGGAAATGTTCAGCAACACGATAATGTGTCACAGCATCTTTACCTAATTCATGAACTGCCATTAGAGTACGTTTGTTTGGGTGACGACCAATTGGTTTCTCAATCATACCACCTGCAGTCATACGACCGACAACAACGGCTTCATACTCACGAGTAATCTTACGCTTTTGAAGCGCACGAACTAAACGTGTTTGAGCCGGTACAGTTTTCGCAACAACCATTAATCCAGTAGTGTCTTTATCCAAACGGTGAACGATACCCGCACGAGGTACTTCTGCAATATTTGGATAATGGAATAACAATGCATTTAACACTGTACCATCAGGTGTACCCGCTCCTGGGTGAACAACGAAGTCACGTGGTTTATTGATAACGAGTAGATCATCATCTTCATAAACAATATCAAGAGGAATATCTTGAGCTAACCAACGCTCTTCATCTTCTAATTCAGCTTTAACCGTGATCTCTTCACCACCCATAACTTTAAGGCGTGCTTTTGTAACCACTTCACCATTGACTGTCATGTTGCCAGCAAGCAACCACTCTTTGATGCGTGAACGAGAAAAATCAGAAAACAACTCAGCAGCAGCTTGATCTAAACGCTGCCCTAGTTGACTTTCTTTTACTGTACTTGTTAACTCTATTTGTTGTGCCATATCGAACTTTTTTTAAAATAGTGGTACTAATACCAAACTAATAGGTCATATTTGGTATCATCAACACTGTAAGTGAAATAAACTATGTACCATTGTATCTGTTAACGGCGCATTTCGTAATGGATAACTTCAGTTTTTTTAGTCAAGGATCATTTTCAAGCATGAAACGCTTAACCATTTCTTCATTATTAGCTGTATCTTTACTGGTTGGTTGCTCAAGTAGTGATGATGTAATTCCAGATATTCCACCATCAGAATTATACGCTCAAGCTCAAGTATCTTTACAAGCAGGTAATTGGACGAGTGCAATTGAGCGTCTTGAAGCCTTAGATTCTCGATACCCTTTTGGCGCTTATTCTGAACAAGTTCAGTTAGACCTTATTTATGTTTATTATAAAAATGATGATCTTGCATTAGGTCTTGCAACTATCGAGAGATTCACTCGTTTAAACCCAACCCATCCAAAAGCTGACTGGGTCCTTTACATGCGTGGATTAACGCATATGGCTCAAGATAGAAGTTTCATGCATGATTTATTTAGAGTTGATCGTTCAGATCGAGATCCAGAACCAGCTCGCTCAGCTTTTAAAGATTTTAAACGATTATTAGAAAGATACCCTAATAGTCTTTACGCTGAAGATGCACAAACTCGTATGTACGCACTTAAAAATCGCTTAGCGGATTATGAATTAGCAACAGCTGACTTTTATTTACGACGAGAAGCTTGGATTTCTGCCATTAATCGTTGCCAAGAGTTACAACGTACTTATCCAGATACAGAAGCTGCAAGAAAATCATTAACCATTATGCTTTCAGCTTACAAAGAATTAAAACTGGAAGATGCAATTAAGCGAACCGAAGAACTTATTGCGTTGAATCCACAATAATATCAATCACAGTAAGTAAATGAACATGTTAGCAAGCTACTAGGGTGAGCAGTTATTTACTACGATTTGCATAATATTCATTATAAAAACAAAAAAGCAGTGCCGAGAATCGAGCACTGCTTTTTTTATATCTGGAAATGTTAGTTATAATTCGTATATAGGTCACACTATTGATAAGTTTAAAAATTAATCAACCAAAACAACAGGTTGAACGACATCCCTAAAA
The DNA here is from genome assembly GCF_014694495.1 of Aliivibrio sp. S10_S31. Taxonomy (NCBI): domain Bacteria; kingdom Pseudomonadati; phylum Pseudomonadota; class Gammaproteobacteria; order Vibrionales; family Vibrionaceae; genus Aliivibrio; species Aliivibrio sp. S10_S31. The sequence goes on from NZ_JAAUWR010000028.1 coordinate 6,000, forward strand.
ACAATAATTTCTAGTAACCAACCCTTTCAATCTACCTACTTTGTACAATTCATCAAGTATTTTTTAAATAAAATACTTAAGGCCTTGCCTAAGATCACATTCATTCACCTTCTCGCTATAACACATCAAAAAAGTGATCTTGATCACTTTATTTTTAACTCTGGATACGTAATCTGAGTACATGCCAAACGGGGCAAGCGAGAGGAAAATCATATGAAAGTAGAAATCACTGGCAACAACATCGACATCACTCCAGGCATCCGTGAACGTATTGAAGGGAAGTTTAAAAAACTAGAAGCAAAAAGAAACCTAGACATTATTGGACGTCACGCTAGCGTTACAAAACGCGCAAATGGTAAACACAAGGTAGAAGCGTACGCAACTATCGCAGGTGGCAAAGTCGTAGCCTCTGCAGAACAAGAAGATCTATTTGGTGCAATTAGAGAGATGTATCAAAAACTAGAACGCCAACTAGACAAACTACAACATAAAGGAGAAGCACGTCGAGCGACTCATGCTCAAGCTCCTGGAGTTGAAGAACCAGAAGTTGAACTTGAAGAGGAATAATATTCAACTCTAAAGATTCTTAAGAACAGCGCTCATTTGAGCGCTGTTTTTTCTTGACGCAAACTGACCAATTCCTTATTGTGAATTAACTCTTAATTTACTAGGTTTGCATTTCATGACTGACACTCACTACTCCCTTGATGATATTCGTTTACGCCTTAATGAACTTGATAATGAATTATTAAAGCTCTTTTCTGAACGTCGTAAACTCAGTCTTGATGTTGCTAAAAGTAAAGTAAAAACAGCTAAACCTGTTCGAGATCCTAAACGAGAGCAACAATTACTTGTTAAACTCATTGAGAATGGTAAAGACTTCAATCTTGATGCTTATTACATTACACAGTTATTTCATACCATTATTGAAGATTCAGTTTTACTTCAGCAAGAATACTTCCAAAATCTAGCAAACCCTGACTTAAGTAGAAAACCCGTAGCAAGAGTGGCTTACCTTGGCTCAAAAGGATCATATTCAAACCTAGCAAGCCGTCGTTATTTCAGTAAAAAGAATATTGAATTAGCTGAGTTAGGCTGTGAAAACTTTAAAGAAGTAATTAAAACCGTTGAGGCTGGTCATGCTGATTACGGCGTATTGCCAATTGAAAATACAAGCTCAGGTTCGATTAACCAAGTTTATGATTTACTCCAACACACTAGCCTATACATTGTTGGGGAATTAACTCAAAAAATTGATCATTGTTTATTAACAACGACTGAAACCTCTCTTGAGTCAATTAAAACCTTGTATTCACACCCACAGCCACATGAACAATGTAGCGAATTTTTAAATCGACTCAATAATGTTGAGCTAATTTCTTGTGCAAGCACTGCTGATGCGATGATCACGGTAAAAGAGTTAAACTCACCTGAAGTTGCAGCAATTGGTAACTCAGATAGTGGAAAGCTATATGGACTGCAATCTCTAATCACTAATATTTCGAATCAAACAGAGAACCAAACACGTTTTATCGTTGTTGCAAGAAAGCCTGTGGATGTATCAGAGCAAATCCCTGCTAAAACAACATTAATAATGTCCACAGCTCAAGATGCTGGTTCATTGGTTGAATCTCTATTGGTATTACAAAAATACGGCATCAATATGAGCAAGCTAGAATCTCGCCCTATTATGGGAAATCCTTGGGAAGAAATGTTCTATGTTGATCTAGAAGCGCATCTAAAATCCGATGCTATGACTTCTGCTATCGAAGAATTAACGGCTATTACTCGCTATCTAAAAGTACTTGGTTGCTATCCAATTGAAAATGTAGAACCAACAGCTATTCCATTATCAAATTGATTACATCGAATAAAAGGTAAACATGAAAGTTATCATTGCTTCTCAAAACCCAGCGAAGATTGCCGCTGTTGAATCAGCATTTAATCTTGCGTTTCCTTATGATACTTTTTTATTTGAAGGCGTATCAGTAAAGAGCGGTGTTCCAGATCAACCAATGAGTTGTGAAGAAACAAAACAAGGAGCAATGAACCGCGTTAATAACGCAAAGATCAAGCTACCTAATTGTGATTATTATGTTGGGTTAGAAGCAGGGATTGAAGATAATTCTACTTTTGCTTGGATGATTATTGATAATGGTTTAACGGTAGGAGAGTCACGCTCTTCGAGTTTACCTCTCCCACCACAAGTTATTGATGAAGTGAAGAAAGGTAAAGAGCTAGGCGATGTCATGGATGAACAATTTAACACCGACAACATTAAACAGAAAGGAGGGGCTATTGGCTTACTAACCAATAACCTACTAACAAGAACATCGGTATATCAACAAGCGCTTATTCTTGCCCTTATTCCTTTTCTACATCCAACTCGTTTTTAGTACTCTTTTCTAATAAATCCATAAGCCATACTTTCTCTTCGTCAGTATGGCTTTTTAATTCATTTGAACCTCTAGTGATAGTGGCAACGCCCACCCCTAATAGCTGACTAATTTGTCTCTGGCTCAATTCACCCTGTAACAGCTCATGAAAAATATTTACGCGAGCAACCAATGCTTCACGTTCATCAGGCGTCATCAACATCGTTAATAATGGTTGATGATTTCCTTGTTCTGCTGCATTTGCAATTAGTGTCATCACTTGAGACCAGTCGGAATATTTTGCTGAACCTGACATAGTATCCTCATACAATTGTAAAAAAGGGGACAATTAAGTCCCCTACTTTATATTTATTTAAGCTTAATACCAATTGCTATTAGAATTTAAACTTATCAATACTTTAAATTCAGCTCTTTCTCGGATAAAAAAGCACCTTTTTCACCCAATAAGCTACGATAGTAAGTTTCAAACATTAAAATATTTTGTACATACCCTCGAGTTTCCTTGAATGGAATGGCTTCAATGAAAGCATAAGCATCTAGCTTTTCATCAGAAACCGCTCTCCAACGCTTAACACGATGAGGGCCTGCATTATAACCTGCAAGAGCAAAAATACGGTTACCATCATAATCATCTAATAAACCCTTAAGGTAATTTGAACCAATGTGAATATTCACATCAACATCATTCAAACTATCAACACCTTCGTATTTATCGTAATCAATCTTCTTCGCGGTATATTTCGCTGTTGCTGGCATAATTTGCATCAAACCACGAGCACCTACCGGTGATTGAGCTTCTGCATACAGTGCACTTTCTTGTCGAGATAACGACATTAACGTCACTTTATCTAAACCAAGTTCCTTACTGTAATGATTAAACCACCACTGATGTGCTATAGGAAAACGTAAGCTCAAATATCCCCACATTCTTCCTTTGATGGTCGCCAGAACAGTAAAGTGATGCCAACGATGCTGAGCAGCATAACTTGCTAATTCTTTCACTTCAGTTTTTGATGCTCGATTTAGCAAATATTCCCACTCACTTTTGGCTGTAGGGATCTCATCAATCGCAATTAATTCTTTAATACGTGCAAGCTCCACACTGTATTTATCTTTAATCGGCTTAATATTTCTAGGAGCGGTATTCATTGGATATTGAATAGGCTCACCTAAAATATTTGCCGCAGCAACACTATAAAAATTACGCTGACCAAGTAATTTTTTTAAACGAGCATCAGCTTTATCTTGCTCACCTTCCTTACTTTCGATCTGAGCAATCCAGAACTGCCAACGTAATGAATTTTTAGCTGTTGGTGTTAAATACCCAATCCAGTTGCTTACGTCATCCCAATCAGCTGCACGAATAGCAACACGAATTCGGCGCTCAATAAATGAATCTTCAGGGTTAGTAGCTAGCTCTTTATCTCTCCATTGTGCAAGTTCTGCTGACTCTGTTGACATAATGCTACTAACAATACGTCGCTTAACCTGAACCAATTCTTCTTGAGTAAACTGCTGCTTTTTAGCAATTTCAGGCAATATTTCTATCGCTTTTTTAGGGTTTTTACGAGCTTCTCTTTCCATTGAGATAAGCGTTAATTGCTTAGAAAACTCTGTTTTTTTATTACTCTTTGAAAAACTTTCTAACAAATCAGGATCATTAAACAAAGTGACAATATGCTGTGCTTTTTCTTTTGCGGTATCTGTTTTCAACATTTTTTCTAAATAAGAAAACAAATTATTATTACGAGCTTTATAAACTAAAAGCATACGCTCAATAATTAAATCATCACTGAGTTTCTCAGCTTCAGCCCAATCTTGAAATAAATCATCACATTCATAAGTAACAGAGCTACCAGTTAACCATAACTGCTCCGCACCTTTCCAAGCGGTGACCTTATCACCCAGTTTATTTTTTGCTTGATAGTAATAACACTGTAGATTTTTGCTACTTGGTTCGTTGGGGAAATAATCAATAAACTCAGCCCAACGCTCGTTTAAACCAAGAATGACTAAGTATTGGTATGAAAGAGAGTTACCAATAGGTAATGACTTATGATTATGTTTAAATAAACGAATATCATCTGGCGTTTTAGAGCTTAAATCCATTCGTAATTCACGGTAATCCAAATAAGGCGCTAATGAATAACCATCAAGTTCAGCCCTTACTTTTTTATATTCATCGTATTTTTTTTCATTAAGTAGCGTTTTTGCTTCTTGGTATTGTGCTCGCCATGTATCAACAGGTGATGCATCAACAACTTGTACATTCATACCTATGCACAATGCCGTCATCATCCCTAACTTATATTGTGTATATTTCATTGATTTCTTTAACACCTAAACTTTCCAACCTTTGACTGCGGCGTAGTGATCTGAGACTCACTTATACATCTACCGAATTCTTACCTTAGTTTACTTATATTACCCTAGTAACTACAAAAATGAGTGTTAAACTATGTATCATAAATAGTAAATTAATATTTTCGTTAACCAACTCTAATAAGTGATTATGGCTGAATACGTATATACAATGTCACGAGTGAGCAAAATTGTTCCTCCTAAAAGACAAATCCTGAAAGACATTTCTCTTAGCTTCTTCCCTGGTGCAAAAATTGGTGTTTTGGGTCTAAATGGCTCAGGTAAATCAACACTACTTCGCATTATGGCAGGTCTTGATACTGATATTGATGGTGAAGCTCGTCCACAAGCAGGATTAAATGTTGGCTACCTTCCACAAGAACCTGTACTTGATGAATCAAAAACAGTTCGTGAAATTGTTGAAGAGGCTGTTTCTGATGTAGCAGGTGCACTAACTCGCCTTGATGCGGTTTATGCAGCTTACGCTGAAGAAGGTGCTGATTTCGATGCTCTAGCTAAAGAGCAAGGTGAACTTGAAGCATTAATTCAAGCAAAAGATGGTCATAATCTAGATAACGCTTTAGAGCGTGCAGCTGACGCACTACGTCTACCTGAGTGGGATGCTAAAATTGAGCACTTATCTGGTGGTGAACGTCGCCGTGTTGCTATCTGTCGTCTTCTTCTAGAAAAACCAGATATGTTGCTACTTGATGAACCTACCAACCACCTTGATGCTGAATCTGTAGCATGGCTTGAGCACTTCCTTGTTGATTATTCAGGTACTGTTGTGGCAATTACCCACGACCGTTATTTCCTTGATAACGCTGCGGGTTGGATCCTAGAGCTTGACCGTGGTGAAGGTATTCCATGGGAAGGTAACTATACCTCTTGGCTTGGGCAAAAAGATGACCGTTTAAAACAAGAAGCGGCAAAAGAAAATGCTCGTCAGAAAACGATTGAAAAAGAACTTGAGTGGGTTCGTCAAAACCCTAAAGGCCGCCAAGCTAAATCTAAAGCTCGTATGGCTCGTTTTGAAGAACTACAAAGCTCTGATCACCAAAAACGTAATGAAACAAACGAACTGTTCATTCCGCCAGGTGAACGTCTAGGTGACAAAGTTCTTGAAGTGAACAACCTAACTAAATCGTTCGGTGATCGTGTACTTATTGATGACCTATCATTCAGCATGCCAAAAGGTGCTATCGTAGGTATCATCGGTGCCAATGGTGCAGGTAAATCAACACTATTTAAGATGCTAAGTGGTGCTGAAACACCGGATTCAGGTACGATTGAATTAGGTGAAACTGTAAAACTTGCTTCTGTTGATCAATTCCGTGATTCAATGGATGACACAAAAACAGTTTTCCAGGAGATCTCTGAAGGCGCTGATATCATTAAGATCAACAATTTCGAAATCCCAGCTCGTGCTTACTGTTCTCGCTTTAACTTCAAAGGCAACGACCAACAAAAAATTATTGGTGAGTTATCTGGTGGTGAGCGTAACCGTGTTCACTTAGCTAAACTGCTAAAAACTGGCGGTAACGTACTGTTACTCGATGAACCTACCAATGACCTTGATGTTGAAACATTACGTGCACTAGAAGAAGCATTACTTGAGTTCCCTGGTTGTGCAATGGTTATCTCGCACGACCGTTGGTTCCTAGACCGTATCGCTACACACATTCTAGACTACCGTGATGAAGGCCAAGTAAACTTCTTTGAAGGTAACTACACTGAATACAGTGAATGGTTGAAGAAGACCCTAGGTGCGCAAGCTGCTGAACCTCATCGCATCAAGTACAAGCGTATGACTAAGTAATAATTTACTTTATTTGATGTTTATCATAAGGGCCGCACTCAAGCGGCCTTTTTATTGGACATAGAACAAACAAAACACCATACTCAATTTCTCTTAAAAAGAAGGAGTAGCCTTATGATTGAAAGACGCAAGTTTTCTCGTGTAATTTATCAAGCAGATGTAGCACTAATCCAAGGCGCTCAGCAATACAGCGGCTCATTGATTGATTTGTCTTTACATGGCTTATTAATAAAACTTAATGATGATAATGCTCTTAACTCAGAGGGTAAATTAATTGTACATTTTGCTCTAAACGACAGTGATATCAATATTATTGCTGAATGTGAAATTGTGAATGATACAAATAATCTGCTTAGACTCTGTATTCGCCATATAGATATTGATAGTATTAGCCACCTTAAACGCTTAGTTGAACTTAACGTTGGTAATAGCGAACTATTATTACGTCAGTTATCAGAACTCACCGAAACACATTAACCTTTATAAATAGTTGTTACCCTTATGCCTGATAAAATTCGAATTTCCGTCTCCCACAACAAAGGAACGCGTCTTTTCGCGATCTCCCAAAGACGAAAAAAGCTGGTCATTTTATCTTTAGTACTTGGGGTTAGCTCATTTGCATTAAGTGGCTTTGGTCTACATTATTTCTATCAACAACAAGAGTCAGCAAAAGTTGCTATCGCTGAACTGCAAAACAAAAATAATGAGCTAAACCAGTTAATTGTTGATAATAACAATAGTAATCATGAGCTTACTCAACAACTAGAAGCAAAAGAAAATGAATTACTTGTTATTAGCCAACGTGTAGATGATGTTGAATCTGTACTTGGCTTACAAGAAATATCAGAAGAAGATTCATCATTAGCTGAAAAAACACTAGAGCAACGACTTGATGTTGCAGCCATTGACTCGGCAGTTAGAGCGACTATGTTTCGCCTAATCCCAAATGATACTCCACTACATTACACGAGAGAATCATCCAGCTTTGGTCGCCGAACCAACCCTATTTCAGGTAAACGCCAACGTCACTTGGGTATTGATTTAACTTGTAAACGTGGAACCGAAATTTACGCCCCAGCCGATGGCGTTGTTGAACTCGCACGCTCTAGCAATAAAGGCTACGGTAACCTATTAAAAGTTCAGCATTCATTTGGCTTTATGACCATGTATGCTCATCTACAAAAATTTAAGGTTCGATCAGGACAATTCGTTAAAAAAGGCGAACTGATTGCTACTTGTGGTAACTCAGGTAATTCAACAGGGCCACACTTACATTATGAAGTACGTTTCTTAGGTCGAGTTTTAAATCCAAGATCGTTTATGGATTGGACGCCAGAAAAATTTGATAGTCTCTTTGAAAAAGAACGAAGCGTAAAATGGACACCTTTGGTGGACGTTATTAATAATGTAGTAAAACTGCAATTAGAATTGACACAAAAACCAACGGTTGAGCAAGTTGAAGCAATTAACACAGCGAAAGCTGAAGACGAAAGTAGCCAGCAATTGACACAATAAACACCGTTTAACAAATACAAAAAAGGGTGAGCTCATTGCTCACCCTTTTTACATTCTGTGTCTTCTTACCTACACTAACTACGTTCACGGTGAATCGAATCATTCGCTTGTCTAAGTAAACTTTTGCTTTCAATTAAAAACTGCTCAGCATAATCACCAAACCAAGCTTCTACTTCTTCAAAGTTTTTAATGAATCCTGAACGATTATGCTCTTCTAGTAATGAGATTGCATCACCAAAACGTTGATGGAATCGCTTTATCATTTCAATATTTTCATCAGAAGAAAGAATGATATCTGCGTATAAATTTGGGTCTTGAGCAAACAATCGACCAACCATCAATAGTTCTAAACGATAAATTGGAGAGCTTAAGTTAAGCAACTGTTCAATATCAGGATTCTCTTTTGCTAAATGTTGTCCATAGGCAAACGAAGTAAAGTGACGTAATGCTTGAATTAGAGTCATACCATGATCATGCTCATTCGCAGAAATATCACGTACGATTGCCCCCCAAATCTCAAATTGGTTCTTCAGCCAACTATAGTGCTCTTTACCTCGACCATCACACATAACAATAACTTGCTTTGCAAGGCTTGGAACATCAGGACCAAACATTGGGTGCAATCCAACAACAGGGCCTTTATGAACTTCCATCATTGCAGCAAGAGGTTTCTGCTTAATTGAGGTTAAATCACAAAGGATGCAATCCTCAGGTAACCTTGATAGTTTATTAATTACATCAATGGTTAAGTTGATAGGAACCGTAACAACAACCATACCGGCATTATCTAGGATCTCATCAGAATTATCCCAATCTTTACTACCAAGAATTCGAACTTGATAACCAGATAATTTAAACATTTTGGCGAATAAACCACCAAGTTGCCCATTGCCACCAACAACAACGATCGGCCTTAACTCTGGTTTTAAACACTTAAAACCAGAATCATTTTCACTGCTATAAGACTCACGCATTGTTCTGCGAAGAATATCTTCAATTAATGAGGGCGGTACGCCTTTTTTTTCAGCCTCTGAGCGTCTTGATGCTAACATTGCCGCTTCTCGGCTTGGATCATAAATAGGCAATCCATGTGCACTTTTTACTTCACCAACCTGCTCAACTAAATGTAAACGTTGAGCTAAAAGATCCAACATCTGTTTATCTACCGCATCAATTTGATCGCGTAAATGACTTAGTTCTACCGCCATCTCAATCTATCCTTTTAAACGCTCTTCCAATATCGGAGTTAATTCTTTGTGAGTATGACGTAATAGTGCCTCAGTTGATTCCCAATTGATACAGGCATCTGTAATAGATACGCCATATTTCATCTCAGACAATGGTATATCTGATGGTTGATCCCCTTCATTTAAATGACTCTCAATCATCAATCCAATAATCGATTTATTACCTTCTCGAATTTGATGAATAACATCTTCAGCAACTAAAGGCTGACGACGGTAATCTTTACGTGAATTTGCGTGACTACAATCAATCATTAAAGCCGCATCTAAATTTGAGTTTGCTAATTCTTCTTCGCACTCTGTTACTGAAACTGAATCATAATTAGTTTGTTTACCACCACGTAAAATAACATGGCCATTAGGGTTACCTTGGGTTGTAAGTAAAGCAACCTGACCTTCGCTATTAATACCCATGAAACGGTGTCCAGAGGCCGCAGCTTGCATTGCATTAATCGATGTCGATAAGCTGCCATCAGTACCATTTTTAAAGCCTACAGGAACGGATAAACCACTTGCCATTTCACGGTGAGTTTGAGATTCAGTTGTTCGAGCCCCAATCGCAGCCCAACTAAATGTATCACCTATGTATTGCGGACTAATCGGATCTAGTGCTTCTGTTGCCAGAGGGATTTCCATCTCAGCTAAATCAACTAATAATTGTCGTGCAGAATGTAGACCTTGTTCAATATCAAATGAACCATCAAGATGAGGATCATTAATCAAGCCTTTCCAGCCTACTGTAGTTCGTGGTTTTTCAAAGTAAACACGCATAACAATGTACAGTTGATCCTTTAGATCTTCTGCGATCACCTTTAAACGTTTTGCATATTCTTTTGCTGCATCAATATCATGAATTGAACATGGACCACAAACAATTAATAGACGGTGATCTTTTTTATGAATGATATTAGAAATAGTTTGACGGGATTGTTGGATAAACTGGCGAGCATTTTCGCTTAAAGGGATCTTATTTTTAAGCTCTTGTGGAGTGATCAGCACCTGCTCATCGATAATATTGATATTACTTAATTCACTTTTTCTCATATCCTACACCTGTAAACTTTTATTTCCATTAACTGTCAATTAAGACGAATACAAATAATTTAACAGGTACAGCACATAAATCAACCGTTGTAATTAATATAATACAATTTATTTTATATTGTAAATTTAGGTTTACAGTTTTAATTTAGATATAAAAAAAGGTGCGCTGATAACAGCGCACCTTCATAGCACATTTGAGAACGTTCTCGTGTGCGTTACTTTTTAGCCAGCTTCTCTTTGATACGAGCTGATTTACCAGAACGCTCACGTAGGTAGTACAACTTGGCACGACGTACTGCACCGCGACGTTTAACTTCGATGCTGTTTACAACTGGAGAGTGTGTTTGGAACGTACGCTCAACACCTTCACCGTTAGAAATCTTACGTACAGTGAACGCAGAGTGTAGACCACGGTTACGAATAGCGATTACAACGCCTTCGAATGCCTGTAGACGCTCACGGTCACCTTCTTTAACTTTAACCTGAACTACTACAGTGTCACCTGGAGCGAATTTAGGTAGGTCTTGTTTTAGTTGCTCATCTTCAAGAGCTTTAATGATGTTGCTCATTTTTGTATATCCTAGAATAAACTGATACTAAATTTACTTAATTACTTACTGTTCTGGCGTTCTTCACGAACAAACTCAGCCAGTAATAATTCCTGTTCGTCAGTCAGAGCTAGATTTCCCAGGAGCTCTGGTCTTCTTAGCCAAGTACGGCCTAACGATTGTTTCATTCGCCAACGAGCGATATCTTTATGATTTCCAGATTTAAGTACACTAGGTACTTCCTTACCATCCAAAACCTCAGGTCTTGTATAGTGCGGACAATCTAACAAACCGTCTGCAAAAGAATCTTCTTCAGCGGACGCGAAATCACCTAATACACCCGGAACAAACCGAGATACAGAATCAATCAACGTCATAGCAGGGAGTTCCCCACCTGTAAGCACAAAATCCCCAATTGACCATTCTTCGTCAACTTCAGATTGTATTATGCGCTCATCTACACCTTCGTATCGGCCACAAATTAGAATTAAATTCTCGTTTGTCGCTAACTCCTCAACACCAGCTTGATTCAGCGTTCTGCCTTGAGGTGAAAGGTAAATCACTTTCGTTTTGCCGGGTGACGCTTCTCTGGCTGCAGTAATGGCATCGCGCAAAGGCTGTACCATCATTAACATTCCAGGACCACCACCATAAGGTCGGTCATCAACAGTGCGATGTTTATCATGAGTGAAATCTCTAGGATTCCATGTCTCAATAGATAAAAGACCTTTTTTTATTGCTTGGCTAGTTACCCCAAAATCGGTAACCGAACGGAACATTTCAGGAAATAGGCTAATAACGCCAACCCACATGTGCCCTCGCTTTACCTAGGGGTTAAAACCCAGGATCCCAGTCAACTTCGATCCGTTGAGCTTCACGATCAATTAATTTGATCACTTGCTCATCAATAAAAGGAATCAATCGTTCCTTTTTACCAAAAGCATCTTTCAGGTTGGCTTTGACTACAAGAACATCGTTTGATCCGGTTTCAAAAATGTCGTCAACAACACCAAGCGCATAGCCTTTAGTTGTAACCACTTCCATACCAAACAATTCACGCCAGTAGAACTCATCTTCTGACAGCTCAGGTAGTGCGTCTGCTTTAACTGCAATTTCTAGATTAGTATATGTTTGAGCTTCTTCTCGAACATCTAACCCTTCCAGTTTGCACACCAAACCTTTATGACGTTTCCAGCTTTCAACTGAAAACTCGACCCATTCACCTTTAACTTGGATAAGCCAAGGTTTGTAATCGAAAATACTTTCAGGTTGATCTGTAAAAGAAACTACTTTCAACCATCCACGAATACCATAGGAAGCACCAAACTTACCTACAACAATAACTTCGTCTTGCTTACTCATAAATTCTTTACCTTTAACCAACTAATATTAAGCCGCTTTTTTAGCGTCTTTAACTAGCTTAGCTACACGGTCAGAAAGACCAGCGCCTTGCTCAACCCAGTGGCCAACACGGTCTAGATCTAAACGTAGACCTTCTTCTTGACCTTGTGCTGTAGGGTTAAAGAAACCTACTTTCTCAATGTAACGACCAGTTGCTTTGAAACGGCTGTCCGCTACAACGATTTGATAGAATGGACGCTTCTTAGCGCCGTGACGTGCCAAACGAATGGTAACCATATCGTCCTCTTTTGCTTTGTATAAAAATTAAATTGGCCCAAAAAAATCAATTTTTGAGCCCTCGTGCCAAAATAAAGCCCCGGAATTTTACTCTTATAGAGTTTCAATGCAAGGGATTTAGTTACTTTTTCACCAATTATTTTTGTAATTGATGAAAAAATTGGTTTAAAAAAGTGCGCCAGGTTAAGTTTTTCAACAAATTAACTTGCCGCCCTTAATTATATATCTTTTTAGATACTACTGATTGTATTAGTTTTTTAGCGACCAAAGCCACCCATTCCGCCCATACCACCCATCATACCTTGCATATTACGCATCATGCCTTTCATTCCACCCTTCTGCATTTTCTTCATCATCTTCTGCATTTGGGTGAATTGTTTTAGCATACGGTTTACGTCTTGAACTTGTACACCAGAACCAGCTGCAATACGTTTTTTGCGTGAACCTTTAATGATTTCAGGACGTTGACGCTCTTTCATCGTCATGGAATTAATAATTGCTTCCATTTGATTAAACATTTTGTCATCAACTTTATCTTTCACATCACTTGGTAGCTGAGACATTCCTGGAAGCTTATCCATCATGCCCATCATGCCGCCCATATTTTTCATCTGACCAAGCTGCTCACGGAAATCTTCTAAATCAAAGCCTTTTTTCTCTTTGAATTTTTTAGCCAGTTTCTCTGCTTTTTCTTTATCTACGTTCTTTTCAAGATCTTCAATTAAAGAAAGAACATCACCCATACCTAAAATTCGAGAAGCAATACGTTCTGGGTGGAACGGTTCTAATGCGTCAGTTTTTTCACCAACACCTAAGAATTTAACTGGTTTACCTGTAATATGACGAACTGATAATGCAGCACCACCACGAGCATCACCATCCACTTTCGTTAAGATAACACCAGTTAGAGGTAAAGCATCACCAAACGCTTTTGCTGTATTTGCCGCATCTTGACCTGTCATTGCATCAACAACAAACAGAGTTTCAATCGGGTTTACATGCGCATGAAGTTGTTTAATCTCATCCATCATTTCGGTATCAACAGCCAAACGGCCTGCTGTATCGACAATAACAACATCAAAAAACTTCAGTTTTGCGTGGCTAATCGCCGCATCAACAATATCAATAGGCTTTTGATCTGCACTAGATGGGAAGAAATCAACATCCACATCAGTAGCTAAAGTTTCTAACTGTTTGATCGCCGCAGGACGATAAACATCGGCAGAAACAACTAATACTTTTTTCTTATCGCGCTCTTTTAATAATTTAGCTAATTTACCCGTACTGGTCGTTTTACCTGCACCTTGTAAACCAGCCATTAAAATAACAGCAGGTGGCTGACAAGCTAAGTTTAGGGCTTCGTTAGAATCCCCCATAACCGCTTCTAGTTCAGCTTGAACAATTTTTATGAACTCTTGGCCTGGCGTTAAGCTTTTTGATACTTCAACACCAACCGCACCTTCTTTTACGCGTTTTACAAAATCACGAACCACTGGTAAAGCTACGTCAGCTTCCAGTAACGCCATACGAACTTCACGTAGCGTTTCTTTAATGTTGTCTTCTGTTAATCGACCTTTACCACTGATATTTTTCAGTGTTCTGGATAGTCTATCCGTTAAATTATCAAACATATTCCTGCGCCTACTTTGCGACCATTAAACGATTATACCTAAATCTTGGGCGTAATAATGAAAATTTTTTAACCAAACTGAATCACACCTACCGAGATTGTCCTGTAGAGGGTATAATCAAGATGTTGATAAACTAGGTGATCAGTAAATTATGGATACCATTACAGCAATCGGTGCTGCTCTATCTTACTTTTTTGCATTAGGCTTTGTTATTCCTGGCTTAGCAAGTAAAAATAAAATTCAGACCAAGGTGGTGTTCATTTTTGCATCCCTTGCACTGCTATTGCATGCATGGCAGCTTAAAGAGCTTATTTTAAATACTGCAGGACAAAACCTGAGTATTCTTAATGTAGCCTCTCTTATTAGCTTTATTATATCGCTAGTAATGAGTGCTTCTATGCTTAAGTTTCGAGTATGGTTTATTTTACCCGTAGTTTATAGTTTTTCTGCAATTAACTTATTAGCCGCGACGTTCTTATCAGGGGCGTTTATCACCCACCTTGAGACTCATCCTAGCTTATTAATTCATATATCTTTAGCTTTGTTTGCTTATTCAACATTAATGATCGCGACACTTTATGCTCTTCAACTCGCTTGGCTTGACCATAAACTCAAAAGCAAAAAATCATTAATGTTAAATCCAAACCTTCCTCCATTAATGATGGTCGAACGCCAACTTTTCAAGATCATTCTTGTTGGTTTATTATTATTGACTCTTACATTAATGACTGGCTTCACATTTCTTCAAGATATGTTTGCCCAAGGTAAAGCTCACAAAGCAATACTTTCCTTCATTGCTTGGATTATCTATGCGACATTAACTTGGGGCCATTATCAACGTGGGTGGCGCGGTCAAAAAGCATTATGGTTCAGTTTATCAGGCGCTTTCTTACTTACCCTTGCTTACTTTGGTAGCCGTTTTGTTCAAGAGATTGTGTTAACTTAATTGCGACAATCGCTCACTTTTTGTATTCAAACTTGACAGACGGATTATCAGATTAGATAAATACCTTTTCATTATATCAATCTAAGTAAGCGCTTAGATTGATATTCTCCCTTTAAAATGAGGAACAAGACACTTGGACGATATATCAACCGGTGCCCTATTTACGTTATTAGCTATACTCATTGTTATCTCTGGTTACTTCTCAAGCTCAGAAACGGGCATGATGTCGTTAAACCGCTACCGCCTAAAGCACCTGTCAAATCAGGGGCATAAAGGTGCAAAACGTGTTGAAAAACTACTCAGTCGCCCAGATCGCCTCATTGGCCTTATCCTTATCGGCAATAATCTTGTTAACATTCTAGCTTCTGCAATAGCCACCATCCTTGGTATGCGACTTTATGGTGATCTAGGCGTAGCCATCGCTACCGGTGTATTAACCCTTGTGATTCTTGTCTTTGCAGAAGTAACTCCTAAAACCCTTGCTGCAATGTATCCTGAACGTGTTTCTTATAGCAGTAGTTTAGTCCTTAATGTATTAATGAAGCTGCTTTCTCCACTGGTTATTTTAGTTAACCTAATCACTAACGGTTTCTTAAAAATACTCGGCCTTGATTCAGGACATGACGATAAAGATAAATTAAGCTCGGAAGAGTTAAGAACCGTTGTTCATGAAGCAGGAGGATTAATTCCTCGTCGTCACCAAGATATGCTGATTTCAATACTGGATTTAGAGCACGTTACCGTTAACGATATTATGGTGCCTCGCAGTGAAATTACAGGGATTGATATTAACGATGATTGGAAATCGATTTCACGTCAATTAACTCACTCCCCTCACGGACGTATTGTTTTATATCGAGATCAAATCGATGAAGTGGTTGGGATGCTTCGCTTACGTGAATCTTACCGCTTGATGCTTGAAAAAAATGAATTTACCAAAGAAACACTATTAAGAGCTGCGGATGAAATTTATTTCATTCCAGAGGCGACTCCGCTTAATTCACAATTATTAAAGTTTCAGCGCAATAAAGAACGTATTGGTTTAGTTGTTGATGAATACGGTGATATCCAAGGTTTAATAACATTAGAAGATATTTTGGAAGAAATTGTTGGTGAATTCACTACCTCAATGGCTCCAAGTTTAGCTGAAGAAATTACCCCTCAGCCTGATGGCAGCTTTATGATTGAAGGTAGTGCCAATATTCGAGATATTAATAAAGGCTTGAAATGGGATTTACCAACAGATGGACCAAGAACACTTAATGGTTTAATCCTTGAGCATTTAGAGGAGATCCCTGAAACGGAAATTAGCCTCGAAATTGAACAGCATAATATGGAAATTGTCGCTGTCGAAGAAAACAAGATTAATCTTGTAAAGGTATTTCCAAGTACTGAAGATGATAAATAATTTGTATACCAATACTATCAATGGTTAAAACTGGTATTCAGCTAGAAAAAAGCCCGCTAAAACTGCGGGCTTTTTTTCAAATTAAAACATCAATTAATGATTAGATAATTCTTTTAGCATTGAATCAGATAGTGCAAGTTCATCATTTTTATTTACGCTGATACCTGATGCAAGTACTGTGGTTGCGATTGCTTTTGCTTCATCAAGTGAATGCATTTCATAAGTACCACATTGATACTCATTCAGTTCAGGGATTTTATTTTGTGCTTCTACTTTCAACACATCTTCCATTGATGACACCCATGCATCAGCAACCGCTTGCTCAGCTGGCGTACCGATCAAACTCATATAGAAACCAGTACGACACCCCATTGGCGAGATATCAATAATTTCGACACCGCTACCATTAAGATGGTTACGCATAAAACCTGCGTATAAATGCTCTAGTGTATGAATGCCTTTCTCTGACAGAATATCTTTATTTGGTGCCGTAAAGCGTAAATCAAATACAGTAATTGTATCGCCTTTAGGCGTTTGCATTGTTTTCGCAACACGAACCGCCGGTGCTTCCATACGAGTATGATCTACAGTAAAACTATCTAACAATGGCATATTTTAATCCTTTAAAGTTATAAATGATGGCTTACCACCACCAACGGCTTTGTCTCTCTAGCTCAGCCTTACATTGCTTGAGTTGCCAACCATAAGTTTTGGCTTGAGATTCAACCTTACGAGCTATCTTAATCAATTGTGGTTTATTTTTGTAGCTTTTGCGTTTAAAACCACCGCGACCTTCATGGTACGCCAAATATTGGTTATATGGATCCCACTTAGAGATCCCTAACTGCTTTTGAGAACCATCAGTGTACCAACCGATGAACATGATTGCATCATCAAAGCTACTACGAGAACCGCCACCCGTTTCATCTTCATATTCTCCCCATACAGGGTCCTGAGCTTGTGCGTAACCATAAGCTGAACTTGGACGACTCCATGGTATAAAACCAAGTAGTTTGGTTCTAGGTGGACGCACCGTTGCTCTGAAGCTACTTTCTTGTTTCACAATAGCCATAGCTACATTTATCGGCGTACCATATTCTTCTGTCATATCTTTAGCGTCGTCATACCATCCGCTTTTTTCACGGAAGATATCACATAGATTATCCTGTTTGGTTGGTGGTGCTGTCGCGCACCCTGATAATCCTAATAATGCTATAGCGGTAAGTGGAAGTTTATATTTCATCAATTTTTCTCAAAAAAAAGCACTGCTACCCATAGAATAACAGTGCTAGATATTTCTTCGTAAGTATCACTTCAAATAACTGAAGTATTCTTCTAAATATTCAGAAAAAGAAAGCTTATCATTCGCTTCAATTTCTTTTTGTGCCTGAACTGAACGTTCAACTTCAGCATCTAACTCTTGCTTAGTATAAAAACGATATTGATGAGCTAAGTGTGTTTCACGATGCTCTACCGCCAATTTACAACCAATTACACCGATACCGCCAGCGGCTTTTGTTTCAGCCAATAGACGACCTGAAATCGTTAACTCAGGATCATCAATCATTGCACTTAGGCGTTTATGAGTCTGTTGATAAGCGTCATCACCGTTAACGCGATCCATTTCTTTTGCGATAACCAGCAAATCTTCAAATACTCTTTCAGCCCATGCTTTTTGAGTTAATCGTTCACCTTGGCAACCAATTTTTAGTTCTAACCCTGGCTTACGACCTTTTTCAATGATCTTATTCCAGTTGTCCTTCCAACATGCCATTTCACTGTCATTCATTGGTGCAGAGTCACTTAAAACGGTCCATGTTAAGAACATATCTAAGAAACGAACTTGGTCTTCATTAACACCAATTGGACTATATGGGTTTACATCTAAAGAACGTACCTCAATGTATTCAACACCATCTCTTTCTAGTGCTTCAGATGGTCTTTCACCACTTTTTGCTACTCGTTTTGGACGGATTGGAGCATAAAGCTCATTTTCAATTTGAAGTACATTCGAGTTTAACTGAATGTGTTTATCACCTTCTTTCAAGCCTATTTTAGCGAACTCTTCTGATGGTGTTCGAATGGCTTTATTTAAACCATCAACATATTCATTAACACTGTTCAGGCTAATTTTTAGGTTACTTTGAGCATCATTGGTATAACCAAGATCACTCAAACGCAATGATGTAGCATAAGGCAAGTAATAAGTCTTACCTAAGGACTCGAAGTCCATAGAGGTTTCACGACCTTGAATAAATGAACTACATAATGCAGGTGAAGCACCGAAGAAATACGGAATTAACCAACCAAAACGGTAGTAGTTACGAATTAATGCAAAGTAAGCATCTGATACCGATTCTTTTCTTTGGTCTTCTGATTGTTCACCAAATAATTCATCCCAAAACTCTGTTGAAAATGAAAAATTAAAATGTACACCAGAAATCACTTGCATCACACTACCGTAACGACGCTTTAGGCCTTCACGATAGGTTGTTTTCAGTTTACCTACGTTCGATTCACCGTATTGAGCTAACGTAATATCGTCATCATGCGTAACAAAACATGGCATTGAAAGTGGCCATAGTTTTTCGTCCCCCATGTGAGAAACCGTATAGTGGTGTACATCTTCTAGTTGCTTTAATACGGTATCAACATCATTTGATACTGGAGTAATAAACTCTAATAATGATTCTGCAAAATCTGTTGTGATGTATTTATGTGTTAATGCTGAACCTACGCCTTCTGGATGTGGCTTAGTTGAAAGTGACGCTCCTGGAGTGAATCGAAGCGTTTCTCTTTCAATTCCTCGGCCTGTTTTTTTAAAGGCGTTAGGATTGGAAGCGACTTTCTGTAATCGGTTGATAAATTCGGTCAAAATACAATCTCGCTATTGAGGTAACAACATTATTATGTTGATTTATGTCATGGATACTAACAAATTTTATCGATAGTTGGATACGAAAAAACGGCAATAAATACTACTTATTGCCGCCTTTCTAATTGTTACTACTTTTTCACTGTCATCACTTCAACAGGAATACCTAGTGATTTCAATTTAGGTAATAGTTCTTTTTCATCACCAACAACAACAATTTGATACTGTGCAGGATCGAACCATTTAGCCGCTAATGCGTTCAACTTATCTCGACCTAGCGTCTCAATAAGTTCATTTTGTTCGTCAATGAAATCATTATCCAATGAATACGTCAGTATTTTACCAAGTAAGCGCGCTTTTTGGCTTGGAGTTTCATACTTTAATGCATCTTGTTGCCCTACGGCTAAACGCATAAAATTCAGTTCATCAACTGTCATTCCATCATTTTTGAATTTATTCATTTCAGAAATAAATTCTTTAATTGATTCAACAGTCACATCGGCTCTTACTTGCGCATAAAAAATCGACATTCCGATCTCTTTATTACCCATTAAGTAGCCGCCAGCACCATAAGTGTAGCCTTTATCTTCACGTAGGTTCTGATTAATTCGGCTATTAAAGTTCCCGCCTAAATTAAAATTAGCTAATTGTGTTTGATACAGTTCACCTGTTGCATCAAACGGCATACCTTGTCGAACAAAACGAACGACGCTTTGAGGTGCATTTGGTTTATTGACCAAATAAATTTTTTGCTCATTTAACGTTGGTAAGCGTTGCGGTGCTAAAATTTCAGGTGTTACTCCCTTCCAATCAGATAAAAATGCTAATTTGTTTATCAAATCTGGTTTATTAATATCACCAACTGACACAATTTGAGTACCAATCGGCGTGTAGGTTTGCTTATAGAACGCTTTAACATCCTCTAATGTCAGAGCTTGAACTGATGCTAATGAACCATCTGGCGAGCGATCAAAAATCGTTCCTTTAAACAAGATTTCACGAGTTGCTTGTGATGCTAACCAAGATGGTCTTTGATGTTCATATACAAGCCCTTCAACAGCTTGTTTTTGTAAACGATCAAAATCAGCTTGTTCAAATGCCGGTTTAAATAGCATTTCATTTACAATAGCCAATGTCTGATCGATATTTTTTGTTAATGAAGCAACTGAAATCGTCGTTGTGTAGCTACCCGAATTAAACGATACAGAGCTACCTAGCTTATCAAGTTTCTTTTGCAGCTCCTCAGAAGAAGATGTTGTGGTGCCTTCTTCCATCATAGCAGCAGTTAACGACGCTAACCCTTCTTTCCCTTTAGGTACGTAGCGATTACCTGCTGGAATTGCTATTTGTAATTGAATTGTAGGTGTTTCAATCGCTTCTGTTCCCAGAACTTCAATACCATTGCTTAAATTAGCACGGTAAATATCAGGTGCTTTAGCGGTTACGCCTTTTGATGGTTGAGGCATAATTGAGCGATCAAAATCATCAACAGCTCTACGTACATCTAAACTATTCTCATCAATTTTTTGGTAATCAGGAAGCTCTCGCTTTGGTGTAACAAAATTTGGCTTTTGAACTTCTAGTTGTGTTTTTCCTTTAGGTACAACACTTAACGTAACCTTATATTTGTTAGCCATATAAGTATCAAATGCTTGAGAGACTTTCTCTGGTGTAACCGCTTTTAATTCAGCTAATTGCTTTTCTAACTGATTTGGGTTGCCATAAAAAGTTTCATTAGAAGCAAGTTGAGATACTTTTCCTGAAACCGATTGTAAGCCAAAGATAGCCCCAGCTTCAGCGCTGCCTTGAACTTCTTCTAAATCTGCTTTGGATACACCCTCTTTCTCAAATTTTTCAAGCACATCCATAACTTCTTTATATGCAGTAGCTAGATCGTTATTTTTACCAGAATCGGTCATGGCGTACACATACATGGTACAAGATAACTCAGCACAATCGTGGAAAGCACCAGCATCAACAACTTTTCCAGTTTTCACTAACTCTTGATATAAGAGACTCGTTTTTCCATCACCTAGCAATGTTGCCAGCATATCAAGGCTAGCTTCGGTTTCTTCACCACGATATGTTGTTGGCCAACCAATCATTACCATCGGCTGTTGGATACGATCTTCTAATGTGATGTAGCGATTTTCTTTTAGTGTTACGGGTTGTTTAGGTGCATTCTCAACCTCTGGTCCTCGAGGGATCGAACCAAAGTATTTATTCACCCATTCAAGTGTCTGTTTGCTATCTAAATCACCACCAATGGTAATGACGGCATTATTAGGACCATACCAACGCAAGAAAAAAGCTTTTAGATCATTAACATCAACACGATCTAAGTCCTCTACATAACCTATGGTTTGCCATGAATACGGATGACCTTGTGGGAATAATGCTTCGCCCATTTTTTCATAAATTAAGCCATATGGACGATTATCGTAATTTTGTCCACGTTCGTTTTTAACTGTACTGCGTTGAATTTCAAATTTCTTTTGAGATACCGCATCAATCAAGAAACCCATACGATCAGATTCTAGCCACAACATCTTTTCAAGTTGATTTGCAGGCACGGTTTCAAAATAATTGGTGCGATCACGGTTGGTTGTACCATTTAATGTTCCACCCGCTTCAGTAATAATTTTAAAGTGTTGTTGATCACCCACATTCTCTGAACCTTGGAACATCATATGTTCAAAAAAGTGGGCAAAACCTGATTTACCGATTTCTTCTCGAGCAGAACCGACATGATAAGTCACATCAACATGAACAAGCGGATCAGAGTGGTCTGGACTAAGAATGACAGTCAAACCGTTCTCTAACGTATATTTTTGATAAGGAATAACCGTTGAACCTTCTTTAGGTAAAACTTGCTCAACAAGGGTCACCCCTTTTGGTAAATCAGTCGTTTTCGGGGCTTCAAATTCAGATTTACTGCAACCAGCAAGCGCCAAAACAATTGAAAGGCCTAATATTTTTTTCATTCTTATATCCTATAAAATCCCGTTTACTGCAAGCGATAGCAAGGCATACCGCGCCGCTTTACCAATCCCAATTAAAACAATGCATGGCCAAAATCGCATCCTTAACCACCCAGCAGCTAAACAAAGGGGATCGCCAATGATTGGTAACCAACTAAATAATAATGTCCAATAGCCATATTTTTTAATCCATTGAATGGCTTTATGACCGTGTTTCTGCGAAGAAGTTTTATCAGGAAGTAATAAACCAAGCCAATAGTTTGTTATTCCACCTAATGTATTTCCTAGAGTTGCAACAAAAACAACAAGCCATGTAGAAAAGCTATTTAATTGTAATGTTGCGATTAGACTCGCTTCAGAAGCCCCTGGTAGTAAAGTGGCACTTAAAAAGCCAGAGCTAAATAATACCCATAATGCAGAATCTGCATTAAACCAATCAAACATGATTGAATTTATTCCATTATAAATACTAAGATAACAGCAAGCATAAAATAAAAAAGGGCGCATCAGCACCCTTTTATTGTTAAGTTTTGTTCAAAATTAACCAACTAGCGCAAGAAGTATACCTGCGGCAACAGCAGAACCAAGCACACCAGCTACGTTTGGCCCCATAGCATGCATTAACAAGAAGTTTTGAGGATTAGCCTCAAGGCCAACTTTATTAACCACACGAGCGGCCATTGGAACGGCTGATACGCCTGCCGCACCAATTAATGGGTTAATATCTTCTTTCGAGAACTTATTAAGAACCTTAGCCATAATGACACCACCTGCTGTACCAATACTAAAAGCAACAGCACCAAGAGCTAAAATACCTAATGTTTCTACATTTAAGAAGGTATCCGCTTTTAGCTTAGATCCAACACCTAACCCTAAGAAGATCGTAACAATATTAATTAATTCATTTTGAGCTGTACTTGATAAACGATCAACCACACCAGACTCTTTCATTAAATTGCCTAAACAAAACATACCGACAAGTGGCGTCGCCGATGGCAAAAATAAAATAGTCATTAGTAATACGGCTAATGGGAATAATATCTTCTCTGCTTTACCAACATGACGCAGTTGAGCCATTTTAATTTGGCGCTCTTCTGGCGTAGTGAGTGCTTTCATAATTGGTGGCTGAATAATAGGAACTAATGCCATGTAACTATATGCAGCAACCGCTATCGCACCTAATAGGTCTGGTGATAACTGACTCGACAAAAAGATTGCCGTAGGACCATCAGCACCACCGATAATAGCAATAGAAGAAGCATCCGCTAACGTAAACTCCATTCCCGGCACATAGTTAAGTAAAATTGCACCAAACAACGTAGCAAAAATACCTACTTGAGCAGCAGCACCTAGCCATAGTGTTTTAGGGTTAGCAATTAGAGCTCCAAAATCAGTCATCGCTCCTACGCCCATAAAGATAAGTAACGGGAATATTCCTGTTTCAATCCCTACGTAATAAACGTAATAAAGCAATCCACCTGGGTCTGTAAATCCGGCATTAGGGATATTTGCTAAAATTGCACCAAAACCAATAGGTAATAATAATAGTGGCTCAAACCCTTTTTTAATCGCTAAAAAGAGTAGACCACAACCAACAGCCATCATAATAAGTTGCTCAAACTTAAAATTGGCAATGGCTGTTTCATTCCATAATGTTAATAAACCATCCATGTTTTATACCTACATCTACGCTAAAGAAAGTAATGGCGTACCAACAGTCACTGCATCACCTTCTTTAGTTAAAATATCTTGCACTGTACCACTACGTGAAGCTTTGATTTCTGTTTCCATTTTCATTGCTTCAAGAATAAGTAATACATCACCTTCAACAACTTCTGCACCTGCTTGCACTAATACCTTAAAGATATTACCAGCCAATGGTGCATCAACAGACTCAGCATCCATTGCAGAAAGTTGAGGTGATTGAACTGGAGCAGCTTGCGCTGAAATTTGTTCAACAGAAGAGATAACTCCTTGAGGGCCAACTTCAACGTTATATACTTGCCCGTCCACTTTTACGCTATAGGCTTCAACACTTCCTTTAGCTGCAGAGACTTTGACCTCTTCCTTCTCTGCTTCTTTTTCAGTACCTGGAGCAGGTTCAAATGCATCTGGGTTATTACGGTTTTTAAGAAATTTCAACCCAACTTGAGGGAATAATGCATAAGTTAAAACATCATCAACCTGTTGCTCAGCAAGTTCAATATTCTCTTCTTTCGCTTTTTCCAGTAACTCATCAGTTAATGTATGAAGTTCAGCTTTCAGGAGATCTGCTGGACGACAAGTTACCGCTTCTTTACCATCAAGAACTCGAGCTTGTAACTCAGCATTAACCTCTGCAGGGGCTGCACCGTATTCCCCTTTCAGTACACCAGCTGTTTCTTTTGTTATGCTCTTATAACGCTCTCCGGTAAGAACGTTAATCACCGCTTGTGTACCCACAATTTGAGAAGTTGGTGTTACAAGTGGAATATAACCAAGATCCTCACGAACTTTAGGGATCTCTGCTAAAACTTCATCCATCTTATCAGCAGCACCTTGCTCTTTAAGTTGGCTTTCCATATTAGTCAGCATGCCACCCGGAACTTGAGCAATAAGAATTCGTGAATCAACCCCTTTTAGTTGACCTTCAAATTTTGCATATTTCTTACGAACTTCTCGGAAATAACTAGCAATAGGTGCTAATTGATCTAATTTCAGATTAGTATCACGTCCGGTTTCTTCTAACATAGCAACAACAGTTTCTGTTGGTGTATGCCCATAAGTTTGACTCATCGAAGAAATAGCCGTATCAAGAATATCAATGCCAGCTTCTACAGCTTTAATTGCTGTTGCGGTAGAAAGCCCAGTTGTTGCATGACTATGCAGAGCTAGAGGGACATCACAAGACGCCTTAATTCGAGTGATTAACTCTTCAGCTTCATAAGGCTTAAGCAAACCTGACATGTCTTTTATACATAGAGAGTGACAACCTAAATCTTCTAGACGTTTGGCTAAATCGACCCAAGTATCAGTATTATGAACAGGGCTTGTTGTGTATGAAAGCGTACCTTGTGCATGAGCCCCCACGTCGATTGTCGCTTTTACCGCTTTTTGAAAGTTTCTTACATCGTTCATTGCATCAAAAATACGGAATACATCCATTCCATTTGCATGTGCTCGTTCAACAAACTTCTCAACCACATCATCGGCATAGTGACGATAACCTAATAAGTTTTGACCACGTAGAAGCATTTGCATTGGTGTATTTGGCATGGCTTTTTTTAATAGTCGTAAACGCTCCCACGGATCTTCTCCTAGATAACGAATACAAGAATCAAATGTTGCGCCTCCCCAAGTTTCTAGAGACCAATAACCAATTTTATCCAACTGTTCTGCAATCGGTAACATATCTTCAACACGCATACGTGTTGCAAATAGTGATTGATGGGCGTCACGAAGTACCACATCAGTGATAGAAAGTGGTTTAGACATGCTTACAAACTCCTTGTAATAATTTTCCTAAAACAGTTATTTATTCTTTTCGCGGTGTAATTTAACCGCAGCAGAAATTGCAGCAATTATCTGAGGCTGCACTGTTGTTTGATCGGGATTCTGAACTTTTTGAACAGCTAATGCTTGCTTTGGAGGTAGCTCCACAGGCAATAGTTTTGACATGAGTTGAACTAGATAAACTAGGATGGTTAGGAACGCAAACACAACGCACATACCTGTAAGCATGAGCGTAGCTGCTTCCCATAATAGACTTCCAATGTCTGTCATCTTGCTTCCCTTTTGATGATAGTGACAATGTAAAATTTAGTATGATATTCATACCAATCCACATAAATATTTGATCATTCTTGCTTGTTAAAATCGATTATAGCTACGTTATAAATTTTATAATTAGATCCACTAGTTACTACAATTTATGCCTTGCTCTAATCGATTTTTCCTACGCAATTATCCGATCAACTACTTATCCGGATTGGTATTATACAAAAATGGTTCTTTTATTCTAAAAAGAAGGATCAATTATCTCGTCATGAATATATTTGTCAAATATGAATCAACGAAATCTTTTTAAAAAAGAAGATCATGGCGAGTTATATCCATACACTGCCACTTTTCTCTTTAAAATAACCTGATTACAATCAAGTTACCTAACAATAACGAATAAATCAATCGATTTAAAAACAACCAATTTGATTAACTACTTATCTTTCAGACATAAAAAAACCCGATCAAATGATCGGGTTCTTTTAAAGAATGGTGCGCCAGAGAGGATTCGAACCTCTGACCGCCTGGTTCGTAGCCAGGTACTCTATCCAGCTGAGCTACTAGCGCACAGAATTCTGATTGTCTTTGTAATCTTTTATTGTCGCCAACAAATGACTACAAAAAGAAATAATGGTGCGCCAGAGAGGATTCGAACCTCTGACCGCCTGGTTCGTAGCCAGGTACTCTATCCAGCTGAGCTACTAGCGCACACTTTAATTCTGATTGTCTTTGTAATCTTTTATTGTCACCAATAAATGACTACAAAAAGAAATAATGGTGCGCCAGAGAGGATTCGAACCTCTGACCGCCTGGTTCGTAGCCAGGTACTCTATCCAGCTGAGCTACTAGCGCACACTAAATCTTTTGTATCGCTGCTGATTAATATCAACAACAATAAATAATGGCGGTGAAGGAGGGATTCGAACCCTCGATACGGGATAAACCGTATACTCCCTTAGCAGGGGAGCGCCTTCAGCCTCTCGGCCACCTCACCGTCTTGTTTTTCTGATAGAAATTCTATCAATTAAATTAATGGTGCGCCAGAGAGGATTCGAACCTCTGACCGCCTGGTTCGTAGCCAGGTACTCTATCCAGCTGAGCTACTAGCGCACAATAATTCTTTTGTGTTTTTGCTGATAATAAATATCAACATAAACAAATAATGGCGGTGAAGGAGGGATTCGAACCCTCGATACGGGATAAACCGTATACTCCCTTAGCAGGGGAGCGCCTTCAGCCTCTCGGCCACCTCACCGTCTTGAGGAGGCACATATTACGGTTTACCAAAAATATGTCAATCACTTCTTAGTAAAAAATAACGCTTTTTCGTTTAACCGTCTATGAAACGACCAAAATGGATAAAAATAAAACGTTATACCGAACTTGTGTCTCTTATTTTGTTCATTTTTATCAATAAGTAAAAGACAAAAACAAACAAGGCTGACAATGCCAGCCTATATTCATACGAAATTAAAAGTTGCCTTGCGAAGCCGCAGGTGTACCTTTTTCCGCTTGAATGCGCATATAAATCTCTTCACGGTGAACAGATACTTCTTTAGGTGCATTTACACCAATACGTACTTGGTTGCCTTTAACGCCTAGTACAGTAACTGTTACTTCGTCACCAATCATCAGAGTTTCACCTACACGGCGAGTCAAAATTAGCATTCGAATGCTCCTTGAGTTATCTCAGTATTATAATAAATGTATGTATCGTCCGTTATCGCTTATTTTCATAAACGTCTTTGCTCAAGAAACAGCGACCAAAAGATCATTATCTTGTGATTGCTCTGTAATAACAAACGTTTTATGTAAAATTTCGGCCGCTCGGTGTAAATCAGCTTGATTTACGATAACCGACACACTTTTTGGCTCAATATCATATTGATGAACATCAATATCATTTGCCAATAGTTGATTGCAAGCAGACTCTGCCATCCCTTCAACATTATCTCCGACTAACGTCAGAATTGATAAGCTACTAATATTGCGTATTTTAGTATTAAATGCCAGCTTCAATTGTAAAAAAGTCGCTTTAGGTACAACAATTTGAAAACAATCACATCTTTCATTTAACACCCTATACTGTTTATAGAGTTCTGCTTGCTCTTCGGTTGAAATATTCTCACATTCAACCAAAGATAAATCTTGTTTTAGTGCTAATCCAGTTACAGCTAAAGGCTGTTTTGGATTCTCACAAATTAGCGTCCCTTCGCCATCCTCAAACGAGGACAATACTCTCAATGCCACCGATGAATTCCAAGCATGAGCAACCGAATGCTCTTGAAGAACTTTGGCACCAGATTTCGCTAATGCGTGCATATCAGAAAAAGAGACTTCTTCTAAACGACGCGTATTAGATACAAAACGAGGATCTGAGGTATATACCCCATCAACATCAGTAAAAATCTGACACTCATCTGCATCTAGTGCAGCGGCAAGTGCTACTGCTGTGGTATCAGAACCACCTCGACCTAATGTAGTGATATTACCTTGATCATCTCGACCTTGGAAACCCGCAACAATAACAACATACCCCTTATCAACCCATTGAGTGATAAGGTTCGTCTCAATATGCTTAATTGTCGCATCATTGAATGAATTATTAGTATGAATTCCTGCTTGGTCGGCGGTTAATGATATTGCTTTTATGCCCTTTTGATTTAAAGACATTGCCAATAATGCAATAGAAACTTGCTCACCAGCTGAAAGTAACATATCCAATTCACGAGGCTCAGGTACCTCACTTATTTGATTTGCTAAATGCAGTAGTCGATTTGTTTCTCCAGCCATGGCAGAAACCGCAACAACGACATCATGCCCTTGTTGCAGTGTTGATATGATACGTTCGGAAACAGATTGGATCCGTTCAACGGATCCAACTGATGTACCACCATACTTTTGTACGATTAATGCCACTGATACGACCTATTACAGACGCTCAGTTAGCCAAGCTTCAACAGAAGCAAGTGCATTTGGTAATGCTTCAGCATCAGTACCGCCAGCTTGAGCCATATCTGGACGACCGCCGCCTTTACCACCAACTTGCTGTGCAACCATATTCACTAATTCACCCGCTTTAACTTGGCCAATAAGATCTTTTGTTACACCAGCAATTAAACCAACTTTACCTTCGCTAACATTACCTAACATGATAATACCGCTACCAATTTGGTTCTTAAGTTCATCAACCATACCACGAAGTGCTTTATTGTCAGCACCATCTAATTGAGCAACAAGCACTTTTGTTCCTGCAATTTCTTGTACTTTATTGATAAGACTAGCACTCTCTTGAGACGCTAATTTATCTTTAAGTTGTTGAATTTCTTTTTCAAGTTGTTTTGCTTTTGATGCTGCTTCGTTCAGCTTTTTATCTGCCGCTTTTTGTTGAGCTTCGATTGCATCTAGTGCAGCCTCACCTGTAACCGCTTCAATACGACGGATACCTGCAGCAATACCACCTTCTGATGTGATCTTAAATAGACCAATATCACCAGTGCTTGATGCGTGAATACCACCACATAATTCAGTTGAGAACTCTCCCATAGAAAGAACACGAACTTCATCATCGTATTTTTCACCAAATAGAGCCATTGCGCCTTTTTCTTTCGCCGCATCGATATCCATTAGGTCGGTTTCAATGGTGTGGTTTAAACGAATTTGTTGGTTAACAATACGTTCAACCTGACGCAATTCTTCAGCTTTAACCGCTTCAAGGTGTGAAAAGTCAAAACGTAGGTTTTCAGCTTTAACTAACGACCCTTTTTGCGTTACGTGCTCGCCTAGTACTTGACGAAGTGCTGCGTGTAATAAGTGCGTTGCTGAGTGGTTCAAGATAATTGCAGCACGACGAGTCTCATCAACTTGAGCCATCGCATGATCTGCTTTAGATAGAACACCTTCAACCAATTTACCATGGTGACCGATTGCATTACCGATCTTATGTGTATCTGTAACAACAAACTTACCCGTTTCAACTGTGATAATACCAGCATCACCACATTGACCACCTGACTCAGCATAGAAAGGCGTTTGATCTAAGATAAGAATCGCTTCATCGCCTGCTGATAAGGCATCAACTTCTTCGCCTTCACGGAATAATGCAATAACTGATGCTTTTGCTTCTGTAGAGTCATAACCATGGAATACGGTTTCAGATTCTACTTTAATTACCGCATTGTAATCAGTACCGAATTGGCCAGCTTCACGAGCACGTTGACGTTGCTCTTCCATCGCCTTTTCAAAACCATCTTCATCGATAGTTAAATCACGCTCACGTGCCACATCGTTGGTTAAGTCAGCTGGGAATCCGTATGTGTCATACAGTTTAAATACAGTTTCACCATCAAGCACAGTACCTTCAAGGTTATCTAATGCTTCATTTAGAAGTGCCATACCACGCTCAAGAGTACGACCAAAGTTTTCTTCTTCAATCTTAAGTACTTTTTCAACAAGCGCTTGTTGTTTTTTCAGTTCTTCACCTGCTGTACCCATAATTTCAGCTAATGGGCCAACCAGTTTATAGAAGTAAGAACCTTTCGCGCCTAACTTGTTACCATGACGTACTGCACGACGAATAATACGACGTAGCACATAACCACGACCTTCATTCGATGGCATAACGCCGTCAACGATTAGGTATGAACAAGAACGAATATGGTCAGCTACTACACGTAAAGATTGGTTTGATAAATCATCGTAACCAATTACTTTTGCCGCTTCTTTAATTAGTGTTTGGAAAATATCGATTTCGTAGTTTGAGTGAACACCTTGCATAATTGCCGCAATACGTTCAATACCCATACCAGTATCAACAGAAGGTTTTGGTAAAGGCTCCATCGTGCCATCAGCATGACGGTTAAACTGCATAAATACGTTATTCCAGATCTCGATAAAACGGTCACCATCTTCTTCAGGCGTACCTGGACGGCCACCCCAAATGTGCTCACCGTGATCGTAAAAAATCTCTGTACAAGGACCACAAGGACCTGTGTCCCCCATCTGCCAGAAGTTATCTGAAGCATATGGTGCGCCTTTATTATCGCCAATACGTACGATGCGATCCGCTGGAATACCCATTTCTTTATTCCAGATTTCAAATGCTTCGTCATCAGTTTCATAAACAGTAACTAATAGACGATCAGCAGGTAGCTCTAGACGTTCTGTTAAGAATTCCCATGCGTATTTAATAGCATCTTGCTTAAAGTAATCACCAAAGCTGAAGTTACCTAACATTTCAAAGAATGTATGGTGACGAGCAGTGAAACCAACATTTTCTAAATCGTTGTGCTTACCACCAGCGCGAACACAACGTTGAGCTGTTGTTGCACGAGTATAGTTACGCTTCTCTGAACCTAAGAAACAATCTTTAAATTGGTTCATACCGGCGTTAGTAAACAGAAGAGTTGGATCATTTGCTGGAACTAGAGAAGAACTCTCAACAATTTGGTGTCCTTTGCTTTCAAAAAAAGCAAGGAACGCACGGCGGATCTCGTCAGTGCTCATATACATGTGGATATTCCTGATTGAATCGTAGTTTAACTCACTCTTGTACTCATTAGGACAAGCAGTGTTTTTTAGACAGAATTTCGCACATTGTATACGCAAATGAGAGTGAAATATAGATAAGTACAACGATCAAATGAGGAATAAGGAAGGATTTAAAGAAACGTCTTAAGAATACAAATAGCTAGATATAAAAAAGCCAAACACTAAGGTTTGGCTTTTAAAAAATATTATTGGAAAACTATAGCTTAAAACTCTTCGTTTTCTTCAATTTCTGGAGCGGCATCAGTCTCTGGCTTTTCTTCTGCTGGAGTCAGTAGCATTTCACGTAATTTCTTATCTAGCTCTGCTGCTACTTCAGTATTCTCACGCATGAATTTTGATGCGTTTGCTTTACCTTGACCAATCTTATCACCGTTGTAGCTGTACCATGCACCCGCTTTATCAACCAACTTATGTTTAACACCTAAGTCAATTAATTCGCCTTCACGGTTAAAGCCTTGACCGTACATGATTTGAGTTTCAGCTTGTTTAAACGGTGCTGCAATTTTGTTTTTAACCACTTTAATACGAGTTTCGTTACCAACAACTTCATCACCATCTTTTACTGCGCCTGTACGGCGAATATCAAGGCGAACTGATGCATAGAACTTAAGTGCATTACCACCAGTTGTTGTTTCTGGGTTACCAAACATTACACCAATCTTCATACGAATTTGGTTAATGAAGATTGCCATACAGTTTGACTGCTTTAGGTTACCCGTTAATTTACGCATTGCTTGAGAAAGCATACGAGCTTGAAGACCCATGTGGCTATCGCCCATTTCACCTTCAATTTCAGCTTTTGGTGTTAGTGCTGCAACGGAGTCAATTACCATTACATCAACAGCGCCAGAACGTGCTAACGCATCACAGATTTCTAAAGCTTGCTCACCCGTATCAGGCTGAGAAACTAATAATTCATCAATATTAACGCCAAGTTTTTTAGCGTATACAGGATCTAGAGCGTGCTCAGCATCAATAAAGGCACATGTTTTACCTTCACGTTGCGCAGCTGCAATCAATTCTAGAGTCAGTGTTGTTTTACCCGAACTCTCAGGGCCAAAAATCTCAACGATACGACCCATTGGTAAACCACCAGCGCCTAGAGCAATATCAAGAGATAAAGAACCAGTAGACACAGTTTCAACATCCATTGTGCGGTTGTCGCCCAATTTCATGATTGAACCTTTACCAAATTGTTTTTCAATTTGACCTAATGCGGCGGCCAGTGCTTTTTTCTTGTTATCGTCCATTTGATTCTCCAGATTTCTAGATCACTAAATCAGTTAATGACCAGTAGTATACTGTCTATTTGTACAGTGTCTATAGCTTTACTATTTTTTTTCTGATTTTTTCTGAGCAATATCACGACACAATAAACTAACTATTTGAATTAATTAAGCTCTTCTAGGCGATTCTTGATTGTAAGAAATGCAAATTCTATCGCTTTCATTCTAACTTCACGGCGATCACCAGTAAAATACACAGTAGTTTCTTTGGTCCACTCACTTTTATCTGCAAAACCAAAACATACCGTACCTACCGGTTTATCTTTCGTTGCTCCACCAGGACCGGCAATACCACTAATTGATACCGTAATATCTGACTTACTGTTTAATAATGCACCGTCTGCCATCTCTCTTACGACTTCTTCACTAACCGCTCCATAACGTATTAAGGTATCTGGCTTTACCCCTAATGAATCTTGTTTTGCCTCATTACTATAAGTAACAAAACCACGTTCAAACCAAGCTGAACTTCCTGCGTTTTCAGTTGCACAAAATGCAACGCCACCACCAGTGCATGATTCTGAACATGACATCATTTTGCCTTGGTCTACTAATAATTCACCCACTTTTTGTGCTAACTGTATATTTTGCGTCATATCCATTAGATTCTTCCTATCTTAGTTCGAAATTTCTCTATTCTATCTTTGATTGCCGTCTCGATTCACGTATTCTTAGCTGCAAATATATTCTTCACTTATTAGGTCTCGTTGTGGCAACAAAATCAACTGAAAAACATACCCCAATGATGCAACAGTATTTGCGTTTAAAATCTGAAAACCCTGATATCTTACTGTTCTATCGTATGGGCGATTTCTATGAACTTTTCTATGATGATGCCAAGCGTGCTTCACAGCTTCTTGAAATATCCTTAACCAAACGCGGTTCTTCTGCTGGTGAACCAATACCAATGGCAGGTATTCCTTATCATGCGGTTGAAGGTTATTTAGCCAAATTGGTTCAACAAGGCGAATCCGTTGCTATTTGTGAGCAAATCGGGGATCCAGCGACAAGTAAAGGTCCCGTTGAACGTAAAGTTGTACGTATTGTTACTCCAGGCACCGTAACAGATGAAGCTCTATTGCCAGAAAGATTTGATAACCTTATCGCTGCTATTTATCATCATAAAGGGCAGTTTGGTTATGCTACGCTAGATATCACATCAGGCCGATTCAAGGTATCTGAACCAAATACTGAAGAAGCAATGCTTGCTGAATTACAACGCACTGCACCGACAGAACTATTGTTTAGTGAAGACTTTGAACCTGTTCATCTGCTTGAAAAACGCAATGGCAATCGCCGTCGTCCAGTATGGGAATTTGAACTTGATACTGCAAAACAACAGCTAAATAATCAATTTGGTACTCGTGATTTAGTTGGCTTTGGTGTAGAGAAAGCTGAGTTTGGTCTTTGTGCTGCTGGTTGTTTGATTCAATACGTAAAAGACACGCAAAGAACCACCCTTCCGCACATTCGTTCTATTATTATGGATCATCAAGATGACTCTGTAATTTTAGATGCCGCGACTCGTCGTAATCTAGAAATCACTCAAAACCTTGCAGGTGGTTTTAACCATACCTTAGCCGAGATCTTAGATCATACTTCAACGGCTATGGGCAGCCGCTTACTTAAACGCTGGCTACATCAACCAGTAAGAACCCACGATGTATTAAACCAGCGTCTTGATGCGATTGGTGAGTTAAAAGAGAGTGGCCTATTTGCAGACATAGCACCTCAACTTAAAAACATTGGCGATGTTGAACGTATTCTTGCTCGCCTTGCTTTACGCTCAGCAAGACCACGAGATCTTGCTCGTCTGCGTAATGCATTACAACAATTGCCAGAACTATCTCAAACCACTCAAGAATTTCAACAAAATCACCTATTAACACTTGCTGCATCAGCTCAACCTATTGACTCTATTTGTGAGCTATTAGAACGAGCAATAAAAGAAAATCCACCGGTTGTTATTCGTGATGGTGGGGTTTTAGCTGATGGTTATAACGAAGAGTTAGATCAATGGCGTGATCTGGCTAATGGTGCTACGCAATACTTAGAGAAACTAGAACAAGAAGAACGTGAGCGCCATGACATTGATACCTTAAAGGTAGGTTATAACAACGTACACGGTTTTTATATTCAAATCAGTAAAGGTCAAAGCCACAAAGCACCAGCTCACTATGTACGCCGCCAAACACTTAAAAATGCAGAGCGTTATATTATTCCTGAGCTAAAAGAGCATGAAGATAAAGTACTTAACTCAAAATCAAAAGCACTCGCAATTGAAAAGAGATTATGGGAAGAATTGTTTGATCAACTGCTTCCTCACCTAGAACAATTGCAATCAATGGCGAATGCAATTTCAGAGCTTGATGTATTAAGTAATCTTGCAGAGCGAGCCGATACCTTAAATTACTGCCGTCCACTACTAACCAAAGAAACCGGCATTAATATTGAAGGCGGTCGTCATCCAGTTGTTGAACAAGTAATGAGTGACCCATTCATCGCTAACCCAATAAAGCTGAATCCAGATCGTAAGATGTTGATCATTACCGGTCCAAATATGGGTGGTAAATCCACTTATATGCGTCAAACGGCACTTATTGCATTAATGGCTCATGTTGGTTGTTATGTTCCTGCAGACTCTGCAAAAATTGGAACGTTAGACCGTATTTTTACTCGTATTGGTGCATCAGATGATTTGGCATCAGGTCGTTCAACCTTCATGGTTGAGATGACAGAAACTGCAAATATTCTTCACAATGCGACCAAACACAGCCTTGTCTTAATGGACGAAATTGGGCGAGGTACAAGTACTTATGATGGCTTATCTTTAGCTTGGGCAAGTGCCGAATGGTTAGCAACAAAAATCAATGCCATGACGTTATTTGCAACTCATTACTTCGAACTAACAGAGCTGCCAAATCTATTTACAGGTTTAGCTAACGTACATCTTGATGCTGTTGAACATGGAGATGAAATTGCCTTTATGCACGCGGTTCAAGAAGGTGCTGCCAATAAATCTTATGGCCTTGCTGTTGCTTCTTTAGCTGGCGTACCTAAAAGTGTAATTAAAAAAGCGAAACAAAAATTACAACATTTAGAAAGTGGACAAGTATCAGTTCCTGCAACAAGCACCACGGTAAAAGAAGAACATCAACTCTCTCTTATTCCTGAAATTAGCGAAGTAGAAGAGGCATTAGCTAACGTAAACCCTGACGATCTAACTCCTCGCCAAGCACTTGAAGAGTTATATCGTTTAAAAGCGCTTTTATAAACTTAGTCTAATTCAAGGACAAACACTCTATCCAAATAAGCCTGCTTTTATGTGCTAATGCCGATCGTTTAAGGGACTTGAACGATCCTTTGCAGCCTTCATAATCGGTCTTAAATTTATTTTAAGGCCGATTTTTTATGTCTGAGTTTTCTCGTGAATTACAATTAACTGCAGAATTTCA
>NZ_JAAUWR010000029.1:0-35206 GCF_014694495.1 Aliivibrio sp. S10_S31
CTTTGCTCATGCTGTTCGTGGTCATTGGGGTATAGAGTCGATGCATTGGTCTTTAGATGTCAGTATGCGAGAAGATGAATGCCAAATATTACTTGGAAATGGTGGTCAAAATTTCGCACGTTTTCGTCATATAGCGCTTAATTTACTGAAGAAAAATAAAGGCAAAGACAGCGTAAACTTAGCTCAAATGAAATCATTAATGAATGATGAGTACAGAGAAAAGCTAATGTTTGGTTAAAAAATGTTCATGCGTTTGCCGTGGTAATTCAGGTCTGACGCATGTATAAAGAGCAGTATTTTTCAGAAATCTAGGTGAAATTTTTAAAAATTACTACTGATGCTAAAGACGCAATAGTGATGATTGATGCAATGAGCTGCCAAGTTGAAATAGCTCAATAAATCATTGTTCAAAAGGAGAGTATCTTCTTGCGATTAAGAGAAATCAAGGGAGATTAAACGAAGCGTGTAATCAACATTTAAATGCTGTTGCTTTAAGTAAGTATGATAGTCCAAGCTATGCTACAGAAGAAAAAGCACACGGTAGAACAGAGAAAAGAATGTACTTCACGTGTGAACCTTTCGATGATTTTGTGGATTTAGCAATGGGATGGCCAGAGTTAAAAACACTTGGTATTGCTGTTTCACATCGAATTGAAGGAAATGATAAAACCGGTGAAATAAACATTAATTACTATATCTGCTCTGCTGAATTAGATGCCGAAAGTTTTGCTCACTCTGTTCGTGGCCATTGGGGTATAGAGTCGATGTATTGGTCTTTAGATGTCAGTATGCGAGAAGATGAATGCCAGATATCACTTGGAAATGGTGGTTAAAACTTCGCACGTTTTCGTCATATAGCGCTTAATTTACTGAAGAAAATAAAGGTAAAGACAGCGTAAACTTAGCTCAAATGAAATCATTAATGAATGATGAGTACAGAGAAAAGCTAATTTTTGGTTAAAAACGTTCATACGCTTGCCGTGGCGCTTACATTTATTCAAAAATAAAATTACGTTATTATACATCCCGTAAATTATCATACCTTAATTAAGATTTTCTCATTATGTCCCAAATATACCTTGAATTGGCTTTTACTTTCTTTATATCTCTCTCAATCCTTTTTATGATGAGAAAGATAGCCCAAAGAATCAATCTTGTTGATAAACCCAACGAACGTAAGCACCATACGGGAGCAATCCCACTTGTTGGCGGTATATCAATTTGTATTGCTTTCATGCATTTCTTGACGTCACATCCTGATTTACTACCAAATACTAATTTGTATTTGTTCTCTATTTTTATTCTAACTTTAGTTGGAGCTATTGATGATAAAGTTGATCTCAGTTTTAAAGTTAGATTAATTATTCAAGCTGGACTATCTGTCGCTATGATGATGATTGCAGATATTCAATTACATCAACTTGGTAATATGTTTGGTTTTGGTCAAATGAATTTATCTGATGTTGGTCTAGGATATGTAATTACAGTATTGGCTGTGATTGGTGCTATTAATGCATTTAATATGGTCGATGGTATTGATGGTCTTCTTGGTGGGTTGTCAATTGTTACCTTTACAGGGCTAGGCTCTATACTTTATTTTGATGGGCAGTCAAATCTAGCTTATTTATGTTTGGTATTAATTGTCATTATCCTTCCATATGTACTGCTTAACCTTGGTGTGTTTACTCGTCGTTATAAGGTATTTATGGGGGATGCTGGCAGTATGCTTATTGGCTTTACTGTAATTTGGTTCTTATTATTAGCAAGCCAAAATGGTACTAAAGCACCGCTCCGTCCAGTGACAGCATTATGGTTAATCGCGGTTCCATTAATGGATATGGCTGCAATTATGATACGCCGTGTACGTCGGGGGGATTCACCATTTAAGCCAGATAGAGAACATTTACATCATATTTTCCAACGCTTAGGATTTAGTTCATTGCAAGCTTTGTTAATTATTTGTGGTATTGCAACAGCCTATGCTGCATTTGGTATCTACGGTGAGATGGTAAATATCCCTGAGTATGTGATGTTTTATTTGTTTATTGGTTGCTTTGGTGTTTACGCATTGTTGTTGAGTAATGTCTGGAAGGTGAGTGCTAAGATACGAGAGTGGCGAGGGATTTAGGAAGAGTGTAAAGCAGGACGCTTCGCTGCGAGAGGCGGGGATGGACTGCGTCCTCGAGGGGCGAGTAAGAGCAAAAAAGCGAGTACCCCTGAAACCTTTGCGCGTAGCGTTCTGAATCCTAGTTTTTTATCACCAACCCCTCCCAGCCTCCCCTTATATTGATATTTTTAGGCAAGTGACTATATCGATAAAAGGGAGGAGCTATATTGTGAGTGCGGTAACTCTAGCCTGCACCTCTGAAATCTGCCAGCGAAGCGATCTGAGCTCTGCTTTGTTTTGCTCTCCTTAAGCGTAGCGTCTCTAGGACGAAGTCTGTCTTAAGCGAAGCGCCCTCAAGCAACTTGTTGCGTCTGCTCCATTCCCTTATAATCACACCAGATAAATTTCCTTATAGGATAAATAATAATGAAAATTGCCATTGCAGGTACAGGTTACGTTGGCTTATCAAATGCAGTTTTACTCGCACAGCATAATGAAGTGATTGCGGTTGATATCATGGCTGAAAAGGTTGGGTTAATTAATAACAAGCAATCTCCAATTTCTGATGTAGAGATTGAAGATTTCTTAGCGAATAAAGAACTAAACCTAACTGCTACTTTAGATAAAGAGTTGGCTTATAAAGATGCCGAATATGTGGTGATTGCAACGCCAACCGATTATGATCCTGTGACTAACTACTTTAATACGGGCTCGGTTGAGGCAGTAATTAAAGAGGTTATAGCAATTAACCCAAATGCGGTAATGGTTATTAAGTCTACGGTTCCTGTTGGTTATACTGAGCGTATTAAGCAAGAGTTAGGGAGTGAGAATATTATTTTCTCGCCTGAGTTTTTACGTGAAGGGCGAGCCTTGTTTGATAACCTTCACCCATCTCGCATTATTGTGGGTGAGCAATCTGAGCGAGCTCAGGTATTTGCTGATTTATTGGTTGAAGGGGCGATAAAAGAGAACATTGAAGTATTACTGACGAATTCGACTGAAGCTGAGGCTGTTAAGTTGTTCTCGAATACTTACCTTGCGATGCGTGTTGCTTACTTTAATGAGTTGGATTCTTATGCTGAGGCGCATGGTTTAGACGCTCGTCAGATTATTGAAGGCGTTGGTTTAGACCCTCGTATTGGTAATCACTACAATAATCCATCATTTGGTTACGGTGGTTACTGTCTACCAAAGGACACTAAGCAGCTATTAGCGAATTACCAAGAAGTGCCGAATAATATTATTGGTGCAATTGTGGATGCTAACCGTACTCGTAAGGATTTTGTTGCTGAATCTATCATGAAACGTAACCCAAAAGTTGTGGGTATTTATCGTTTAATCATGAAAGCGGGTTCTGATAATTTCCGAGCTTCTTCAATTCAAGGCATTATGAAGCGCTTGAAAGCCAAAGGCATTGAAGTTGTCGTTTATGAGCCAGTATTAAAAGAAGCGGATTTCTTTAATTCTCGTGTGATTGAAGATTTGGCTGAGTTTAAGCAAGTGTCTGACGTGATTGTTTCAAACCGTATGATGGAAGAGTTATCAGACGTTGAGAGTAAGGTTTACACTCGCGATTTGTTTGGTAGTGACTAAAATTAGGGATGCTTCGCTGCGAGAGGCGAGGACGAACTTCGT
This sequence comes from Aliivibrio sp. S10_S31, assembly GCF_014694495.1. Classification (NCBI taxonomy): domain Bacteria; kingdom Pseudomonadati; phylum Pseudomonadota; class Gammaproteobacteria; order Vibrionales; family Vibrionaceae; genus Aliivibrio; species Aliivibrio sp. S10_S31. Next base: position 3,743 of record NZ_JAAUWR010000029.1, read on the forward strand.
CCTATAGGAGCGAGTAAAGACTTAAAAGTAAGAGCGGACATGACTGGTTTGGTTGTGTCCGCTTTTTTATTTTTGGTTTTATAGGAGCGAAGCGGTCTAGTTCCTAGTTAGCGAAGCGTATAGTTTTTAGTCATGCTATATTATTCAAAAATAAATAAGGCAATGGATTGATACATGAACTACGACATCTTCAATGGTGATGCCGATGGCATTATTGCACTTCTTCAACTTCGATTAGTTTATCCTCAAGAATCAGTATTGGTTACAGGTGTTAAACGTGACATTAATTTAGTAAAGAAAATCGATGTAAAACCAGAAGATAGTTTAACGATTTTAGATATCTCTATGGAAAAGAACATGGCGGCTCTAGAATTTGCCTTGGAGTCTGGCGCTGAAGTGTTTTATGCGGATCATCATAGATGTGGTGATATTCCTGAGAATGAAAATTTATCTTCTCATATCGATTTAGATGCAAATACGTGCACTGCATTAATTATTGATAAATTATTGAATGGTCAGTTTCATGAGTGGGCAATTACGGCTGCGTATGGCGATAATTTAATTGCTAAAGCCGACGAGTTAGCTGATACCGTTGGTTTATCTTCTGAGCAAAAATCTCAGTTAAAAGAGCTTGGGACATTAATAAACTATAATGGATATGGGGCAAAAATCGATGATTTGCACTTTGACCCTGCTGAGTTATATCAAGCATTAAGACAATATTTGTCGCCATTTGATGTTATTGAAGATAAAGCATCACCTTTCTATCAATTGCAAAGTGCTTATCAATCGGATATGAATCATGCATTATCTATAGAGGCTCTGCACAAAAGTGAGAAACTGGCTTTGTTTGAGTTACCAAATACTGCGTGGGCTCGTCGAATCAGTGGTGTTTATGGTAATCTTTTGGCTAATAGATCACCAAATTCATCGCATGCGGTGATAACGTTGAACGATGATGATACTTATACTGTCTCTTTACGAGCACCGTTAAATAATAAGCAAGGTGCAGGAGAGATCTGTAGCTCGTTTGCAACCGGTGGTGGTCGAGAAGCTGCTGCTGGAATTAATGCATTGCCAAAAGAGAAGATCGCTGAGTTTATTCAAGTGGTTGAAGGGAAGTATTAGAGTGAAACTAGAAACTATACGCTGCGCTAACTAGAGACTATAGGTGCAGGTATAGCTGGTGTAATAATTAAGCCTATCAGTATAGGTGCTTTTGATTTTATAGTCTCTAGAGCTAAGCGTTCTAGTTAGCGCAGCGTATAGGCTATTATCAAATTATTTAAAATAGAGAAATATAATGAATATTTTAGTCACTGGCGGAATGGGTTACATCGGTAGCCACACATGTGTGCAAATGATTGAGGCGGGCTTAACGCCGATCATTTTGGACAATTTATACAACAGTAAAGAAGTTGTACTTGACCGTATTGAAGCTTTGGTTGGGGTAAAACCTAAATTTTATCAAGGTGATATTCGCGATCCAAAAATCTTAGAAACCATCTTTGCTGAAAATCAAATTGATAGCGTGATTCACTTTGCTGGATTGAAAGCCGTTGGTGAGTCTGTTGAAAAACCAATTATGTATTACGATAACAATGTATCGGGTACCTTGGTTTTAGTTGAAGCGATGCGTAAAGCGGGCGTGAACAGTATTGTATTTAGTTCATCTGCAACGGTTTATGGTGATCCTGCATCAACACCGATCCGTGAAGATTTCCCAACATCAGCGACGAACCCTTATGGCCGCAGTAAGTTGATGGTAGAAGAGTGTTTGACGGATATCCAAAAAGCACATCCTGAAATGAGTGTAACGCTATTACGTTACTTTAACCCTGTTGGTTCTCATAAATCAGGCACTATGGGTGAAGACCCTCAAGGTATTCCAAATAACTTGATGCCATTTATCTCTCAGGTGGCTGTTGGTCGTCGTGAATTCTTATCTGTATTTGGTAATGATTACCCAACGGTTGATGGTACTGGCGTTCGTGATTATATTCATGTGGTTGATTTGGCTGATGGTCATTTAGCAGCACTAAAATACAAAGGCCAAGAAGCGGGTTTACATATCTATAACCTAGGCACGGGTAATGGTAATAGTGTTCTTCAGATGGTAACGGCATTTGAGAAAGCTTCTGGTGCGAAAGTTCCATATAAGATTGTCGATCGTCGTCCTGGTGATATTGCAGAATGTTGGGCTGATCCAGCAAAAGCTCGTGAAGAGCTGAAGTGGGAAGCGAAACTGTCTCTTGATGATATGACTGCGGATACATGGCGTTGGCAGTCGAATAACCCTGAAGGGTATTAGGAGCAGGGCGCTTTGCTTTGAGATACGAGGACGGGCTTCGTCCTCGAGGGACGAGTAAGAGCAAGATTTCAGGATTCAGATCGGTCGCAGGCTCCCTTTTAGGGTTCATGGGTGATCGTGGTGGTTGCAGTGAGCACGGTACTGTTCCTCCCCTTGATAGATGTACTGTTGAGATTAGAGATGTTGATATAAGGGGAGGCTAGGAGGGGTTGTTAGTGATGGAGTTTAGTTTGTCTTTATCATTAAATATGGTGTAACCAACCCCCTCTAACTTCCCCTTGTATTGACGGTATCGATCTCATCGCTATAGCGTTTAAGGGGGAGAACCTTCTTTGGTGCAGTTAGTTCCGCTCACACCTCTGAATTCTGCAAGCGAAGCGATCTGAACTCTATTACCTCTAAAATAAAAATGCCCACAGGCTACAAACCTGTGGGCATTTTTATTTTAGTATTCATAGAGGCTAGAAACTATATGCTGCGCTAACTAGAGACTATAAGAGCAAAAGCGAATACAGCTTTTGCTTTTGATTTTATAGAAGCGAAGCGGTTTAGTTTCTAGTCAGCAAAGCGTATAGTTCTATTTAAAAAGAACTTCACCAGACATCTCAGCAGGAATTGCTGTATCTGTTAGTGCTAGCATCGTTGGAGCTAGATCAGACAGTTTACCGCCTTCTTTAAACTCAACCGCTTTGCTACCTACGTAGATTAGAGGTACTGGAAGGTTAGTGTGAGCTGTGTGAACGCCGCCTGTTTCAGGGTCGATCATCATTTCAGCGTTACCGTGGTCAGCCGTGATAAGTAGTTGGCCATCCACTTCTTTGATTGCGTCAACCACTTTACCGATACACTCATCTAGAGATTCAACTGCTTTAACTGCCGCATCGTATACGCCAGTGTGGCCAACCATGTCACAGTTAGGGTAGTTACAAACGATAGCGTCGTATTTACCAGACTTGATAGCAGCAACTAATTTTTCAGTTAGTTCAGGAGCGCTCATTTCAGGTTGTAGATCGTAAGTCGCTACTTTTGGAGAAGCAACTAGTTGACGTTCTTCACCTTCAAACTCGTCTTCAATGCCGCCATTGAAGAAGAAAGTAACGTGTGCATATTTTTCAGTTTCAGAAATACGTAGTTGAGTTTTACCTTCTTTAGATAACCACTCACCGTATGTGTTTTCTAGAGACGCAGGAGCGAATGCACAAAGAAGAGGGATATTTGCTGCGTATTGAGTCAGCATAACAAAATCGATTGCTGGGAATACGTTACGAGCAAAACCATCGAAATCAGGAACGAATGCACGTGTAATTTCACGAGCACGGTCAGCACGGTAGTTCATGAAGATAACTGCATCACCATCAACGATAGCTGCTGATTCTTCGCCTTCCGCTTTGATTTCAGTTGCTTGTACAAACTCATCGTTCTCTTCACGAGCGTAAGCCGCTTCAAGACCTTCAACTGCTGTTGCAAAAGTAAATTCAGCTTTTGCTTCCGTCATTAGTTCGTAAGATTTTTGTACGCGATCCCAGTTGTTGTCACGGTCCATTGCGTAGTAACGACCAATTAGAGAGGCAACACGGCCTTTACCTAGTTTAGCGAATAGCTCTTGGAAGTTTTTCAGAGAGTTTTCAGCTGAACGTGGTGGTGTATCACGACCGTCTAGGAAGCAGTGTAGGTAGATTTTCTCTGCGCCACGCTCTGCTGCCATTTCAACTGCAGCGTAGATGTGATCTTCATGAGAGTGAACGCCACCTGGAGACATAAGACCCATGATGTGAACAGCTTTGTCTGCTTTAACTGCTTTGTCGATAGCGTTTACAAGTGTTTCGTTTTGTTGGAACTCACCATCAGAAATTGCTTTAGTGATACGAGTAAGGTCTTGATATACAACACGGCCAGCACCGATGTTTGTGTGACCTACTTCAGAGTTACCCATTTGGCCATCAGGTAGACCAACGTCCATACCTGATGCAGAAATTAGCGTGTTTGGTTGATTAGCCATTAGGCCATCAAGAACTGGAGTGTTTGCGTTTGTAATTGCGTTATCTGCTTGAGTTTCACGGTGACCGTAACCATCAAGAATAACTAGAGCCATAGGCTTCTTAGCTGACATAAAGGTGTTCCTCGTCAATAACTTAATAAATTCGAATAAATAACTTTGTGTAATTTTACTACAAAGTTTGAAAATGGGCCAGAGACTATACGCTGTGCGAACTAGAGACGATAAGGTCAAAAGCGAGTATGGTGCAGCTCTTGCTCTTATAGAAGCGAAGCGGTCTAGTTTCTAGTTAGCGAAGCGTATAGTTTTTAGCATTCTTGTTCTCGCATACCAAAACGCACTAATACCACCCATCACATTTCCCATTGCAATCCCGATAAATAATCCCTCCATTCCATAAATTTGGCTGCCAATCCATGCGGTTGGTAATGTAAAAACAAACAACCTCATAAAGCTCCAACTGAAAGAATATAACGGTTTTTTCATTGCATTTAAGCTACTTACTAGCACCATAACGATACCTTGAAAGCCGTAGCTAAATGGAACGCAAATAAGGTACATCCACAAACCGTGTTGAACTGCATCGTCTTGACTAAATAAGTGAGAGATCGGAATGCTAAGTGGAACAATCAGAATATAAAGAAATAGCTGAAAGGCGACAGAGAACTTAATGGCTAGAAATATTGCTTCTTTGACACGTTCAGGCTGTTTTGCACCTAAGTTCTGAGCCACTAATGGGCTAAGTGATGACGTTAATGCCATGATAACCAGCAGCATTAATGATTCGACTCGTTGTGCAGCACCATAAGAAGCGACAGCAACGGTCCCTTGACTCGCAAGCATCATCATTAAAATCGCCCCTGATATTGGGTTTAGAGCGTTAGATAATGCGGCAGGGGAACCGATAGTTAAGATCTGTTTCCAATCAGAAATAAGTGTATTTTTATTTGGTAGAGCAAGCAGTTTTACTTTATGAGTGAGTACATAGAATGAAGCGATAAGAGCACCAAACCAACTGATCGCACTTGCAATAGCAGCACCTTGAATTCCAAGCTCAGGGAAGGGGCCATAACCAAAAATAAGTAGCGGATCGAGAATGCCGTTAATTAGCCCCGCTAGCATCATAATTTTGGCTGGGGTTTTGGTGTCACCTGTGGCTCTAATTGCGCTATTACTCGACATCGGAATAACGAGTAAAGGTATGGTTAGGTACCAAATAGACATGTATTCATCGATAAGAGGAAGTAATTTGTCTTCAGCACCGAGAAGAGTAAAGAGTGGGTCGATGGTGAAGAACCCGAGAACACAAGCAATCAGAATTAAGCTGATGGCTAAGATTAAGCCATGAGTCGTTAACTCTGCAGCATGTTTACTATGGTCTTCACCAAGTAAGTGACCTATGGATGCTGACAAGCCAACACCAATCCCCATGGTGATGCAGTTTACTGCAAAGGTGACGGGGAAAGTAAAACTCACTGCAGCTAAAGCATCGGTGCCGAGTAAGGAGATAAAAAAGGTATCCACCAAGTTGAATAGCAGAATGGCGACCATACCAAAAACCATAGGCGTCGTGAGGTTACGAAGCACGTCGCTGATAGGTTGAGTTAGTAAACCGTGTTTATCTAGCATGGTTTTCTCGTGTGGTGGTGGGATGGCTAGTGTATAGGAAATAGGGGCGAGATTCGAGGGATTAGGGACTAGGAAGAGCAGGATTCAGGTTTTAGGATTCAGGGCGCTGCGCTTGCAGGTTTCAGAGGTGAACAAGGTGACTATAGCGATCACAATACGGTTCCTCCCCTTGATTGATGTATTGTTGAGATTAGATATGTTGATATAAGGGGAGGTTAGGAGGGGTTGGTAGTGATGAGCTAGGCTTCAGGCCGCTACGCTTGCAAGTTTCAGGGGAACTCGCTTTTGATCTTCCTGAAACCTGAAACCTCGTTTCTTCTTCAAAAAATTAGCGCTAGAGCCCTTGCAATCAATCCCCCACATCCCCATTAATAAATCAAAGCCAAATTATGGCACCTTATTCTTAAATGGAAAATTATCAGGAGAGACGTCCCATGAATATCCGTCCTTTACATGACCGTGTAATCGTTGAACGCCAAGAAGTTGAATCAAAATCTGCAGGTGGCATTGTACTAACTGGTTCTGCTGCTGAAAAATCAACTCGCGGTACGGTTTTAGCTGTTGGCAAAGGTCGTATTTTAGAAAACGGTACGGTTCAGCCTTTAGACGTAAAAGTAGGTGATTCAGTTATTTTTGCTGAAGGTTACGGTACTAAATCTGAAAAGATTGATGGTAAAGAAGTTCTGATCATGTCTGAAAATGACATCATGGCTATTGTTGAATAATAAGCACTCGTTGAGTAATTCGTTTTTCGAATTTTATTAACTAAATAAATTAAAAGATTTTTAAAAGGGAAATAAAGATGGCTGCTAAAGACGTTAAATTTGGTAACGACGCACGAATCAAAATGCTAGAAGGTGTAAACGTTCTGGCTGATGCAGTAAAAGTAACATTAGGCCCTAAAGGTCGTAACGTTGTTTTAGATAAATCATTTGGCGCACCAACTATCACTAAAGATGGTGTTTCTGTTGCTCGTGAAATCGAACTTGAAGACAAGTTCCAAAACATGGGTGCACAAATGGTTAAAGAAGTGGCATCTCAAGCAAACGATGCGGCTGGTGACGGTACAACAACAGCAACAGTTCTTGCTCAAGCTATCATTACTGAAGGTCTAAAAGCGGTTGCTGCTGGCATGAACCCAATGGATCTTAAACGTGGTATCGACAAAGCGGTTGTAGCTGCTGTTGAAGAGCTAAAAGCACTTTCTGTTCCTTGTGCTGATACTAAAGCGATTGCACAAGTAGGTACTATCTCTGCAAACTCTGACTCAACAGTGGGCAACCTAATTGCAGAAGCGATGGATAAAGTAGGCCGTGATGGTGTTATCACAGTTGAAGAAGGCCAAGCGCTGCAAGACGAGCTAGACGTTGTTGAAGGTATGCAGTTTGACCGCGGTTACCTATCTCCATATTTCGTAAACAACCAGGAAGCGGGTTCTGTAGATTTAGAAAGCCCATTCATCTTGCTTGTTGATAAAAAAGTATCAAATATCCGTGAACTACTTCCAACGCTAGAAGCAGTAGCAAAAGCATCACGTCCTCTTCTTATCATCGCTGAAGATGTAGAAGGTGAAGCACTTGCAACTCTAGTTGTGAATAACATGCGTGGTATCGTTAAAGTTGCTGCGGTTAAAGCACCTGGTTTCGGTGACCGTCGTAAAGCAATGCTACAAGATATCGCTGTACTGACTGCAGGTTCTGTAATTTCAGAAGAGATTGGCCTAGAGCTTGAAAAAGTCGTTCTTGAAGATCTTGGTCAAGCTAAGCGTGTAACTATTACAAAAGAAACGACAACTATCATTGACGGTTCTGGTGAAGAGACAATCATCCAAGGCCGTGTTTCTCAAATTCGTCAACAAATCGAAGACGCAACATCTGATTACGATAAAGAAAAACTTCAAGAGCGTGTAGCTAAGCTAGCTGGCGGTGTTGCAGTAATCAAAGTTGGCGCTGCTACTGAAGTTGAGATGAAAGAGAAGAAAGACCGTGTTGAAGATGCACTTCACGCAACTCGCGCAGCGGTTGAAGAAGGCGTTGTAGCTGGTGGTGGTGTTGCACTTATCCGTGTTGCATCTAAAGTAGCTGGTCTTGTTGGTGATAACGAAGAACAAAACGTAGGTATCCGTGTAGCACTTCGTGCAATGGAAGCACCTATTCGTCAAATCACTAAGAATGCCGGTGAAGAAGATTCAGTTGTTGCTAATAACGTTAAAGCGGGTGAAGGTAGCTACGGTTACAACGCGGCAACTGGCGAATACGGCGACATGATCGAGATGGGTATTCTTGACCCAACTAAAGTAACGCGTTCTGCACTTCAGTTTGCTGCATCTGTTGCGGGTCTTATGATCACAACTGAAGCAATGGTAACTGATAAGCCACAAGACTCAGGTTCTGCAATGCCAGATATGGGTGGCATGGGCGGAATGGGTGGTATGGGCGGCATGATGTAAGCCATCCCCATAAACCAATTCGCTTGATAGCGTAATGTGTTTGAAGAACCGAGGCAGAGATGTCTCGGTTTTTTTATGCGTGGGAAAGAGCAGGGCGCTTCGCTTATAGGATTCAGGTTTCAGGAAGAGCCGGTTTTAGAGGTGATCGTTGTGATAACAGCGATCACAATACGGTTCCTCCCCTTGATTGATGTATTGTTGAGATTGGAGGTGTTGATATAAGGGGAGGTTAGGAGGGGTTGTAACTAAATATACTTTTTTATACAAAGAAGCACATTTTCACAGTTATCTAAAACATCTTGATTAGTAAATCTAACAACTCTTATTCCTAAGTTTTTTATAAACAAGTTTCTAATTTCATCATACTTCTGAGCTTCAATAGATAAATGGCTATCACCATCAAGTTCAATGACTAACTTTCTTTCACTACAAAAGAAGTCAACAACATACTTTCCAATTCCATGTTGCCTTCTAAATTTAACTCCTAATTGCTTCTTTCTTAAATAGAACCATAATTTTTTCTCTGCATTTGGCATATCATTTCGTAAGTTTTGTCGTAGTGTGCAGTATTTCTTCTGATTAAAAATATTCGGCATATTGATTACTTATAGAAAAATTAGTATCAATAAACAGTAAGGGATAAGAAATCAATAGGATGAAAAAATCAGAGTAATTGCGATCATATTCAAAGTTACTTATTAACAACCCCTCCTAACCTCCCCTTATATCAACATAGTCAATCACAATACATTATTACTCAAGGGGAGGAACAGTATCGTGATCGCTGTGATTACAGCGCCCACCTCTGAACCCTGCAAGGGAGCTTGCGACCGATCTGAAACCTGCTCTTAAAACAAAAAAAACCGCAGATGCTTTCACATCCACGGTTTCAAATTATTCACAGAACCAAGTTTTCCTCGCCCTAGAGCGAAGCGTTCTCGTTCCTATAATCTATAATTAAGCTTTTGCTTCAGCTGCTGCTTTAGCGATAGCTGCAAAGCTTTTCGCGTCAAGAGCTGCACCGCCAACTAGAGCACCATCGATGTCTGGTTGTGCGAAGTAAGCTGCAGCGTTTTCAGGCTTAACAGAACCGCCGTATTGGATAACAACGTTCTTAGCAACTTCTTCAGATTTCTCAGCAATGTGAGCACGGATTTGAGCGTGGATGCGTTGTGCATCTTCAGCTGTAGCTGCTTTACCAGTACCGATAGCCCAGATTGGTTCGTAAGCGATGATTGCGCCGTTTAGAGCGTCAACGCCTTGAGTGTTGATAACTGCGTCGATTTGACGTGCACATACTGCAACAGTTTCACCAGCTTCGTTTTGAGCTTCAGATTCACCGATACAAAGAACAGGAGTAAGACCGTTTTCTTTTAGGAAAGCGAATTTCTTAGCAACGAACTCGTCTGATTCGTTGTGGTATTCACGACGCTCAGAGTGACCGATGATGATGTGAGTTGCACCGAACTCTTTAAGCATAGCTGGAGACATGTCGCCAGTGAATGCACCGCTGTTGTTTAGATCAGTGTTTTGAGCACCTAGGATGATTGCGCTACCAGCTTCAGTAAGCGTACGCTCAGCAAGGTCTACAAATAGTGCAGGTGGAGCAACTGCTACGTCTACGCCTGTAACGCCTTCAAGTTCAGCGTTAAGACCGTTTAGTAGTTCAACAACCATTTCTTTGCTGCCGTTTAGTTTCCAGTTACCCATAACTACAGGATGACGCATAGGATTCTCTCCAATTCAAATTAATGTAAAAAACTTGCGTAAAAATATAACAGATTTTGCGACAGATTTAGTGTCTAAAATCATTTTTATACCTCATTTTAGTGCTTTTATTTCGGAATGCGAAAAATTATGAGCTGTAATGTAGAAATAAATGGCAGATTTTAAGTGTGATTACTTAGGCACTTTTCTATTGAGGATATTGTAACTAATTCACTTTCACTGAATGATGGAAAAGTAATCATTTTGGGTACATTAAAAGGACGTTGTTATGCCGCACTTAGTTATGGAATATTCAAATTCAGCAGAAGATAGGCTTAATATGCAGGGCTTATTAGAAGACTTGCATCAAGTGGCTATTGCCTCAGGATTGTTTTCAGCAAAAGATGTGAAATCAAGAGCGGTAAGAGTGCATTCTTGGCTTGTTGGAGAGCAGGGAAATAGCGTCGACTTCATTCATATTACGTTAGAACTATTAGAAGGAAGAAGCTCTGAGCAGAAGAGGGAGTTAAGCCGTGCATTAATGGATGTGCTTGCTGAACAAGCCAGTCACATTGATAGCTTAACTATCAACGTGCGTGACATGGAAAATGAGAGCTTTCAAAAAATAGGTTAGAGCTTTCGTCTTACCTAATGCTTAGTATTATTTGATGGGCGAGAAGTGGCGTTAGGAAATTGAATAATATCTGCAGCTTGATGCTCATCAATGGGTTTGTTGAGTGAATCAGCAAAGCGAACGAATTGCTTTCCAAGCTCTCGCCCTAGAAGAATATTTACATGATTTGGGTTGTTGCCTCGCTCAATAATTCGTTCAATATGACTTTGCTGTGCAAGCAGTGGCCCTTGATGTTCTTCCGGAACACTTTCAATAAACTCCATACTTAGTTGATGACGTAATGCTTCCAGTTGTTCTGGATCTTTTTCTGCTAATGCTTTTAGCTCATCAAATGAGGGGATGGATAGGTTGCGATGTGATTGTGGCATAAACTGATTCCTTGTTTTTGCTTTTATAGATTCAGCTTAGTTGAAGTTTTCAGGTTTTGAGAAAGTAGAGCTGGGGGGATTGAATGGGAGTCTCGCTTTTGAGATTGGGAGGCGAGGGGCGAGAACGGACTTCGTCCTGCGAGAAGCGAGTGAAGGCAAGAGCAAGGTTTCAGGGGATTCGCTGTAATTACAGCGAACGAGATACAGTTCCTCCCCTTGATAGATATATCGCTGAGATTAGTGATGTTGATAGAAGGGGAGGCTAGGAGGGGTTGTTAGTAATGAATCTTGGTTTATCTGAATGACAATAGTATGCATAACCAACCCCCTCTAACTTCCCCTTGTATTGACTATGTCTATTTCATAACCCTAACGATTAAGGGGGAGAACCGTTCTTTGCTACTCTAACCATAGCAATCATATTCAGAACTGAGCACTCGCTCTTAGCTCTTTCTCACCCCTGAACCCTGCAAGGGAGCCTGCGACCGATCTGAAACCTGAACCCTTTAAAATAAAAAACCGCAGATGCTTTCACACCCACGGTTTCAAATTTATCGCAGACCTCGGCTTTTTCTCGCTCCTTAAGCGAAGCGTCCTCGCCTCTAGTCCCTGCTCTTAAAGAATAATATCTCTAATCTCAGCGTCTTTACGCTCTAAGTAGTGAATCGACTTAATACGACGAATCGTACGACAACGACCACGAATAAGTAGCGTTTCAGTTGTCGCAATATTACCTTGGCGAGTAATGCCTTCTAGTAGGTCACCTTTAGTGATACCAGTTGCTGCAAATACAACATCATCACTACGTGCCATGTCTGTCATCTTTAAGATAACGTTCGCTTTTACGCCCATTTCTTCACAACGTTTAAGCTCGGCTTCACCGTGGATACGGTTTTCTTCTGTATCGCCTTTAACTTCATGACGAGGAAGAAGGCGTGCTTGCATGTCGCCATCTAGTGCACGGATAACTGCAGCAGAAACCACACCTTCAGGTGCTCCACCGATACAGTACATAACGTCCACTTCGCTATCAGGCATACAAGTTAGAATAGAAGCTGCAACATCACCATCTGGCACAGCAAATACACGAACGCCCATCTTCTGCATGTTTGCAATTACTTCATCATGACGAGGTTTAGCCAGTGTTGTCACAACAAGCGTTTCTAATGGTTTACCTAATGCTTTTGCAATATTTACTAGGTTTTCTTCTAGAGAAAGACTTAAATCAATTGCCCCTTTTGCACCAGGACCAACAACCAATTTTTCCATGTACATATCAGGTGCTTTTAAGAAACTGCCTTTTTCACCAGCAGCCAATACAGCAAGAGCGTTTGATTGACCCATCGCAGTCATGCGAGTACCTTCGATTGGATCAACCGCGATATCAACAGCATCGCCACCTGTACCTACGTTTTCACCGATGTATAGCATAGGTGCATCATCGATCTCACCTTCACCAATAACAATCTCACCACTGATATCAGTTTTGTTCAGAAGAGTACGCATTACTTCAACAGCTGCACCGTCAGCAGCGTTTTTATCGCCACGGCCAAGCCATTTGTAACCAGCCAGTGCGGCACCTTCAGTAACTCGAGAAAAAGCCATTGCTAAATCGCGTTTCATAATTGCTCCGAATAAATCGATGAATAAGTAAAAATCGAGGGGATTTTAGCATAACAAAAAGGGAAACGTTTGCTTTTTCCCGCGAGAATGAAATTTTTTCAGCGAAGAATAAAAATATCAAGGAGCTAAAGGTGTGGTTTAATTCAAATAACGAAGGTAAATACCTAGTTTTGGTATGTAGTTCGTTTTAATCTTAAGAAAGTACGTCAGATGTTGGTAAAAACTGCTGCTTTTTTGTTCATATGATGCAATTTAATGAATAACACTATGGCAGAATTACAATTGCTGAGTAGAATAGAAAACAAGTTTGTAGTGAGTAATAAATTCGCTACATATTCAATGAAGAATATAGTTAAGGTGGCAGGAATGTCTTTAGAAATATTAGAACAACTAGAAGCTAAAGTTCAGATGGCAGTAGATACAATCGCACTGCTACAAATGGAAGTTGAAGAATTAAAAGAAACGAACGCAGCGCTAACTCAAGATCTTGAGCAAGCAAACAACGGTCGTTCAGAAGTAGAACAAGAAGCTCAACGTGCACGTGATGAGCAAGCTCAATTTGAAGCTCGCATCCGTGGTCTACTTGGTAAAATGGACGAAGTAGAGTAATAGAGCAGGGACGAGAGGCGAGGACGCTTCGCTCGAGGAGCGAGGAAGAGCTAAGTTCTGTGAATTATTTTGAAACCGTAGGTGTGGAAGCATCTACGGTTTTTTTATTTTAAGAGCAAAGTTTAGGTTTCAGATCGGTCGCGAGCTCCCTTGCAGGGTTCAGAGGTGGTTGCTGTAATTAAAGCGATCACAATTATAGTTCCTCCCCTTGAACGATAGATTATTGAGATCGGTGATGTTGATATAAGGGGAGGTTAGGAGGGGTTGCTAGTGATGAGTTTTGGTTTATCTGAACGACAATAATATGCATAACCAACCCCCTCTAGCTCCCCCTTGTATTGACCATACTGCTTTCATAGATTTTGGTATTTAAGGGGGAGAACCATTCTTTGTTGCAGTAGCAACAACGCTCATCTCTGAATTCTGCAAGCGCAGCGATCTGAACTCTGCTCTTCCTGAAACCTGAAACCTCGCTTTCTCGTCCCTTAATCTTTTTTACTCTTCCTCACCCATCTCTTCTAGCGGCTCTTGAGAGATAATCACTCCAGTCGAATCCGCGTAAAGATGATCTTCAGGTAAGAAAGTCACACTACCAAAGTTAACCGCAACATCCACTTCACCAATGTTTTGTCTTGCTGCACCAACAGGAATAGAAGCGAGAGCTTGAATGCCAATCTCAATCTCTTCTAGGTAATCCACTTCACGGACACAACCATAGATAACTAAGCCTTCCCAACCATTGTGGGCTGCTTTTGCTGCTAGGTCAGCATCGACTAAAGCACGACGTAAGGAACCGCCGCCATCAACTAATAAAACACGACCTTCGCCTTTCTCTTCTAATAGTTGATGAATCAGACCATTATCTTCAAAACATTTAATTGTTGTGATTTGGCCTGAAAATGATGTCTTAGCGCCAAAGTGGCTGAACATCGGTTCAACAACATCAACTTGATCTAAATAGATGTCACAAAGTGCTGAAGTATTGTATTCCATAGTGAAACTTACCTTTTATTGGTGTTTGTAACTGTTCAATATACGTGCTTTTTTAGGCAATACTATGACAAACCGCAAATTTATCCTGATTTACTTAGGTCAGTGAGATAAGCCGCTTTCGTTTTTAAACGGATAAGTACAAGCCAACAGCAAATAGTACATTGGTAAATAGTGCGCATTGCACAACGGTGCCCATCATAGGTCTGATTGCTTCACCATTTGGAGCTCGCATTACTGACATAACATGATTGAAGACGAAAGGTGCAATTGCTAAAAATAACCAACCAGTTAGTGAATGAATTTGAGTCGCACTAAAAACAGCAAGACAGATAAAACTCGCGGCCATTAATACAGCATGATATTTACGACCCCAGTTTGCGCCCATACGAACGACCAGTGTCATTTTTCCACACGCTTCGTCATTTTCTATATCACGTAGGTTATTAATATTTAATACTGCGACAGCTAATAAACCACAGGCAGTCGCTGGTAAAAATAGAGCAGAAGATAAGTGACCTGTATGAAGGTAATACGTACCAGCAACCCCTAATAAACCAAAAAAGATAAAAACAGAGATATCCCCTAAGCCACGGTAACCATAAGGCTTATCACCCATGGTATAAGCAATAGCAGCGCCAATAGCTAATAACCCAAGAGCGATGAATCCAATAATATCCATGGTTTGGTGTAATGAGCTAAATACTAAAATTAAGCCACTAATGATCGTCAGAACAATATTAATGCCAATGGCTTTTTTCATTGTTTCTTGCGTTACAAGGCCGGTTTGCATTGCTCGTTGTGGACCAAGGCGCTCTTCGTTATCTGTTCCTTTCACTGCATCGCCGTAGTCATTTGCCAGATTCGACAATATTTGCAATAACGTTGCGGTGATAAATGCCATTAACGTGATAGTAAAAGAGGCGTGGTTATTCCAATATGCCAAAACAGAGCCTGTCATGATTGAGGCTAGGGCAAGAGGTAGTGTTTTTGGACGAGCGGCGCTGAGCCAAATGGAAAAAGGAGAAGTTTTCATAGCATCGCAAAAATAGTGAATAGAGTCTCTATTATTCACTATTTTTGGAAGAACCCCAAATTTGGCGCAGAAGATAGCGAAATTAATTTATTTTCCCAGTATCAATTAGCTGCTGAAGTAGTGGTCTAATAATTAACTCCATAGCAAAGCTCATTTTGCCTCCGGGAACAACTAGCGTGTTATGACGAGACATAAATGAACCATCAATCATTGCTAATAAGTAAGGAAAGTCAACTTTACTCAACCCCCTAAAACGGATGACAACAAAGCTTTCATCTAAACTCGGAATGCCTTTTGCGTTGAGTGGGTTAGAGGTATCTACGGTTGGTACTCGTTGGAAGTTAATATGAGTTCGAGAAAATTGTGGAGTAATGTAATTTAAATAATCATCCATTGAACGAACGATTGAGTCCATTACGGCTTCACGAGAATGCCCACGATCACGAGTATCGCGAACAAATTTCTGTATCCATTCTAAGTTTACAATTGGCACCATGCCGATAAGTAAATCCACATGTTGAGATACGTTTATGTCACCATCAACAACGCCACCGTGTAGACCTTCATAAAAAAGGACATCGGTATCATCGGGTAGGTCTTGCCATGGCGTGAACGTGCCAGGCATTTGATTAAAAGGAACCGCTTCATCGAAAGTATGTAAATAGCGACGATATTGACCCGTTCCATCTTCTCCGTATTGACGGAAAAACTGCTCTAGTGCCGGAAAGTCATTTGCTTGAGGACCAAAATAACTGATGTGCTTACCTTGTTCTTTTGCTTTACGGATCTCCACATCCATTTCAGGACGAGTGAAACGATGGAAACTGTCCCCTTCAAGCCAAGATGCTTTTATGTCCATCATATTGAACATTTTTCGAAATGCTTCAGATGTGGTGGTAGTGCCTGCTCCGGATGACCCCGTTACGGCAATAATTGGATGTTTTGCTGACATGACAAACCCTGTCTAATTTCCTTATTCTCGTCGGATGTTATAACAGGGTTGCTAAAAATGATACTGTTCGGTTTGAAAATTGTGAGTATCTTGGTGAGTCTATTAGTCGTAATTATGGTTGGTTAAATTAGGATTAAAGCGAGCTTTGGTTTGAATATCAACGGTTTCATGAAGTTCGGAAAAGACCACCATTGCTTCACCATTTTTCAATAGAACTTTTATTTGATCTACTTTTTCTTGATGGCTGATTTCAACTTCACCGTAATCTGTCCCTTCACGTAATACAAATTCAGAAATTAAGTTTTCTAATGTGTCAGGAGCGATGTCTTGCCAAGGAATGATCATACTACTTATCTCATCCATTAAATGAATTGCCAATAGGCGCTAAAGTTAGAGAATTTTTTGGAACCAGTGGTTAACGGTACTTTCTAACCAAAAATTGGGCTTAGTGATAGATCCGTTAATAAAACCTACATGACCACCGTGTTCTGTTAGTTGATAGTGTACACAGTTAGGCAGTGGATGAGTAGGTATCACCGCATTTGTCATAAACGGGTCGTCTTTTGAATGAATAATTCGAGTAGGGATGTCGATACGATCTAAAAACTGTAAACCACTGCATTGTTGATAATAGTCTTGCGCGTGAGCGTAACCATGCATTGGTGCTGTGATGAGATTATCAAAGGTGATTAAATCAGGTATGGCTTTGATCATCTCTTTATTTAAACCAACAATCTCTTTACGAGAGGCGTTGAGTTTTTTAATGCTGTTGTTTTTTAATGATCCTAATAAATAACCCTGATACAAACGAGAAAAACCTTGTTGAATACGTTCAGAGCAGGCGCTTAAATCCAGAGGTGCAGAGATAACCGTTGCGGCGTTCAGTAGGGTATCGTTTTGATATTTGGCGAGGTAGTTTACTAGCATATTACCGCCAAGAGAGATCCCGGTGGCGACCTTTTCTTGATTAGGGAAGCGAGCACCCAACATCTCAATAAAAAAACGTGCGTCTTCGGTTTCACCTGAGTGGTACGCTCTTACTAAACGGTTAGGCACATCACTGCAACCACGAAAGTGCATCA
Organism: Aliivibrio sp. S10_S31; assembly: GCF_014694495.1. Lineage (NCBI taxonomy): Bacteria > Pseudomonadati > Pseudomonadota > Gammaproteobacteria > Vibrionales > Vibrionaceae > Aliivibrio > Aliivibrio sp. S10_S31. The sequence goes on from NZ_JAAUWR010000029.1 coordinate 21,129, forward strand.
TCACACCAAGCCAACCTTGCTCTTTTGCAGCGGCTAATAATCCATTGGCATAAGGGCTGTCGAAACTGCCTTCTAAACCATGAAAAAGAATAAAAAGCGGTTTTTCTCCTGCTTTATTTGGGTTTTCACTCCAAGCGAGATCAACGAAATCACTGTCTGGTAACTCAAGGCGTTGCCAATACGCATTAAACAATGGACTACGACGCAGAAAGCGAGGAAGCAGTGTCTGAATATGAGCGTTAGATAAACCGGTAGCCGGTGTAAAGTTATCCATCATCTTAGTTACTCTGTGTTGTTATGTTGATTACTTTCTAGAGCTGGAAGTAAGGTGTCTGCCTGCAAAGAACGGCAATAATGCGTTAATAAACTTATCTGATTATTATCGGTTTTTATTACTAAAGGAATACGTATTAAAGCAGTGATTAGATCGCTTTGTTGTTGCTTTTCTATCTGTAGCTCAAACTGTAAGGCTTCTTGATAAAGAGCTTTATTTTGTGTCGATTTGATCTGTTTTCTTAACTTGCGATAAGAGTGAAGTAGAGTGTCAGTTTTGTTTAGAGCGGCTTCCAGAAGCGGTAGGTCAGATACCGAGAATGAGAGGTTTAGGCTATTAAGCCAGATAAGTAATAATGCTAAATTCACATTACCAAAGTAGGCGTCTTGTAGTGCCAGTGCTGCTTGTTGTACCCCATCTTTCTTATAATGGGATAATGAGAAACACCAAAAGGCTTCTTGGGTAATAGAAGCCAATTGGTGCTCATTCAAAGGAATATTACTGCTTGGCAGCATTCTCTTTTTCTTCAATTTGTTCTTGAAGATCCATCCATTCCATTTCAACTTCTTCGAGTTCAGATTTTGCTGATGCTTGAATGGCGAGAACTTCCGTTAAACGCTTTTTGTTTTCAGCTTCATATAATGAAACGTCCCCAAGCTCTTCTTCTGCTTGGCTTAATGCTTCATTAAGCTTATCCATTCGAGTTTCAAGTTTAGTCACTTCTTTTCGTAATGGGGCAATTAGCTTTCTGAATTCGGCTTCTTTGCGTTTTTGTTCTTTTTTCTCAGCTGCACTTAAGCTGGTTGATGTGCTTGGATTATCTTGTTTTTCTTGTTGCTGTTGTTCTTTACGCTCGCTCTTATTCTGCTCGGTTAGCCATTTGTAGTAATCCGTTAAATCACCATCAAAAGGAACCACTTGGCGATCATGCACTAAGTACAAGTCATCGGTTGTCGCGCGAAGTAAGTATCTGTCGTGGCTGACAATAACCATTGCACCTTCAAAGGTTTGTAGTGCCATCGTTAGGGCTTGACGCATATCTAAATCAAGGTGGTTGGTCGGTTCATCAAGCAATAGCATGTTTGGTTTTTGCCATACCACAAGTGCCAGTACTAAACGGGCTTTTTCACCACCAGAGAAAGGACCAATTTTTTCTAACGCTTTATCACCTTGGAAACCAAAACTGCCTAAATAATCACGTAGTTGTTGTTCTGTATGATTAGGGGCAATTTGCATTAGGTGCTGAAGAGGAGTTTCTTCTACGTGTAAGGTTTCCAGTTGGTGCTGTGCGAAGTAACCAATTTTAACCCCTTGAGAGTAAGTAAATACGCCACTCTGCGGAGCTAACTCACCTGAAAGTAATTTGATAAGCGTTGATTTACCTGCGCCGTTTCGACCTAACAGGCCAATACGACTTCCCGGAACTAGGTTTAAGCGAATTTGCTCTAAAATCGTATTGTTTTCATAACCTGCGCTGACTTCATCCATCATTAAGATTGGGTTTGGCAGTGCATCTGGTTCTCTAAAACTAAAGCTGAATGGGTTATCTAATTGTGCTGGTAGCACTTTTTCCATTTTCTCTAACGCTTTAATTCGGCTTTGTGCTTGGCGTGCTTTTGATGCTTTATAACGGAAGCGGTCAATGTATGACTGCATGTGCGCCATGTTTTTCTGTTGTTTCTGGAACTGAGCTTGTTGCAGGATCAGTTTTTCAGAGCGTTGAACTTCAAACGATGAATAGTTACCTGTGTACTCATTCAATTTTTGGTTTTCAACGTGAATAATGCGGTTTACTACTGGGTCTAAGAAATCACGGTCGTGCGAAATGAGTAATAGAGTACCTGGGTAGTTTTGTAACCAACGCTCAAGCCACATTACGGCATCTAAGTCTAAGTGGTTGGTCGGTTCATCAAGTAGTAATAAATCAGAGCGACAAATCAATGCTTGTGCTAAGTTTAAACGCATACGCCAACCACCAGAGAATTGGGTTAAATTCCATTCCATCTGTTGTTGTGAGAAGCCTAAACCATTAAGTAATTCTGCAGCACGAGAATTGATGGTGTAACCACCTACGGTTTCCAGTTTACCGTGTAATTCAGCAACAAGAGTTCCGTTATCGGCTTCTTCTGCTTTTGCTAGTTGCTCTTCTAAACCACGAAATTCACGGTCGCCATCAATAACATAGTCAATGGCTTTGCGCTCTAATGCTGGAGTTTCTTGAGCAACCCAAGCCATTTCCCAGTTATGTGGGACACGGTTTGAACCAGCATCAACACTCAATTCACCTTTGATTAAGGCAAAAAGTGTGGATTTACCACAGCCATTTTTTCCGACTAAACCGACTTTGTCACCAGGGTGAATAGTGGCAGAGGCTTGCTCTAGTAATGGCTTTCCGCCACGAAGTAATTGAATGTCTGAAAAGGTAATCATGCTGTGGTTTGCTTCTCTTAATCTGACTGAATCTTGAAGTTATTTGAATACGATGAGCATAGTAGGCGTAAGAGGGGTGATTGTCGACATTGAAATTGTCTGTATGATAGATAATACCAACCGCAGTAACCTTTTTCTTTTGCTATCTCTGAGCACTTAGTTACTGTGAACGGTATAAGAGAAAAATAAAACAATAAAGTCAGAAAAGGGAAGACATGACTCAGTTGCCTAAAATATTAGTTATTCTTGCTCATCCAGATCCTGAGCACTCTATTGCCAATAAAGCCATTTTATCGGCTTATTCTCATTTAGATCATGTGACTGTGCATGATCTTTATGCTCATTATCCTGATTTCTTTATCGATGTTGTGTTTGAGCATGAACTGCTAGCACAACACGATATTATTATTTTTCAACATCCACTTTATCTTTATTCTTGTCCTGCACTATTAAAAGAGTGGATGGATTGCGTTTTAGGTAAAGGGTTTGCTTATGGTAATGGTGATGCTTTAAAAGGTAAGCAGTGGCGAAGCGTGATCACTGTTGGTGGTATTGAAGAAGCCTTTTCAAAAACGGGATATAACCAACATTCAATGGATGACATTTTGGTTCCATTTAAAATTACCGCCGCATTATGTCAGATGGAATGGTTACCGCCCTCTATCCAATACTGGGCACGTAAAATTACGGTAGAAAAACGACAGCAATATATTGATGAATATAAAGCTTGGCTGCTAAACCCGAAAGGAGGCATCTAATGGCTGGTGATTGGTTACATACAAGTTCAATATTTTTAGCCGCAGCAGTGGTAACCGTACCTTTAGCACAGCGTTTTGGTCTTGGTGCGGTATTAGGCTATTTATTAGCAGGAATCGCAATTGGTCCATGGGGGTTAAAATTAATTTCAGATGTGGATGCGATTCTTCATTTCTCCGAATTTGGCGTGGTATTGCTGCTCTTTTTGATCGGCTTAGAGTTGAATCCCAGTAAATTATGGAAAATGCGAAAGCCGATAATCGGGTTGGGAGGAAGCCAAGTTGTGGTGTCATCTGTGGTGATTACCGCTGCGATGATGTTTTTTGGTTTAGCATGGCAAGTCAGTTTGGTTATCGGTATGGGGTTGGCTTTGTCATCGACCGCGATTGCCTTAAGAGTGATAGAAGAACGTAAACTGTCTGATTCTGAAAGTGGGCAATCTGGTTTTGCGGTTTTGCTGTTTCAGGATATTGCGGTTATTCCTATGTTAGCGATATTGCCTGTTTTAGCCGGTGGTGCGAGTGGTAATTGGCTCGACGGATTATGGGTTCTTGCTGGTGTTATTTCTATTTTTACTCTTGCCCATTTTCTATTACGCCCACTTTTTAGCTATGTAGTGAAAAGTGGAGCGAGAGAGTTATTTACTGTTGCCGCATTACTACTGGTGATTGGTGTATCTGCTGCGATGAAACAGTTAGGACTATCTATGGCTCTTGGGGCATTTTTAGCAGGGGTATTGCTGGCTGAAAGTGAGTTTCGTCATGAGTTAGAAGTGGCTATTGAACCTTTTAAAGGGTTATTGCTTGGTTTGTTTTTTATTGCAGTAGGAATGTCAGTTAATTTAGGGCTATTACTACAGTATCCATTTGAGATCTTAGCTGCTGTATTGTCACTTGTAGTGGTGAAAGGGTTGCTGATTTATGGGTTAGCAAGAGCTTTTGGTACTCGAGCGAAAGCACGTAGTCAAATGGCGATGATATTAAGTCAAGGTGGTGAGTTTGCTTTTGTTTTGTTTACGGCCGCTCAAATGGAAGGCTTATTAAGCCGAGAACTAACTGCATTTTTGTTAGTGGTTGTCAGTATCTCTATGATGACAACACCGCTGTTTTTAATTGCTCAAGATAAATGGTTTGCGAGAACGTTAAACAGCGAAGAAGAGATGCCTTTATCTGACTTTACACACGCAACTCAACCAGAAGTAATTATTGCTGGTTTTGGACGATTTGGTCAGATTGTTGGACGATTACTTTTCGCTAATAAGATAAAACTGACTATTTTAGAGGCTGACCCAAGTCAAATTCGTCTACTACGTAAATTCGATTATAAAGTGTATTACGGAGATGCAACGCAAGTCGAACTCTTACGAGCGGCGGGAGCAGAAAAAGCCAAAGCCATTGTAGTGTGTAAAAAAGATCCACAAAAAGTAATGGAAGTCGTGGCGTTATGCCAAAGACATTTTCCTCATTTAAAAATATTAGCCCGTGCACGCAGTCGAGTAGAGGCTTATGAGTTATTGAGTGAAGGCGTTGATAACTTTTCACGAGAAACTTTCTATGGTGCCCTTGATTTAGGGCGACAAACCCTCACATCTTTAGGTATGCATCCTTATCAAGCTAAGCGAGCAGAATCTCATTTTAAAAAGTTAGATGTTGCTATGCTAAAAGAATTGTTACCATTACATTCAGATGATAAATCTCTGGCTTCAAAAGCGAAGGCTGCTCGAATCGAGTTAGAAGAGATTTTTAGCTTAGAAATGGAAAACGAACGCTCAAGCCAGAACCATTGGGACTGATGTTATAAAGAGTTAATAGCACAAGGATAATAACCGTGAAAAAACGATTTATTGCAGGTGCAGTTTGTCCATCATGTAGCAAAGAAGATACGCTACGCTGGTGGCAAGAAAGTAATATCGAGTATGTTGAGTGTGTTGATTGTGGTCATACAGACCGCCGAACGCCTAAATCACTCGAAAAAACCAAACATGCGCAAGATGATGTTATTGGTGTTTTTAAGCCTGAATAGTATTATGTTGCCATACTGAATACCATCCACTAATGCTAAGTGCATCCGGAGTTAAAATGAAAATTGAAAAGAACGTTGTTGTAAGTCTAGCTTACCAAGTGAAAACAGAAGAAGGCGTAGTTGTAGACCAATCAACAGTTGACGCTCCTCTTGATTACCTACACGGTCACAACAACCTAATCGTTGGTCTTGAAAAAGCACTTGAAGGTAAAGTTGAAGGCGACAAATTCAGCATCACTGTAACTCCTGAAGAAGCGTACGGCGAGCACATGGATGAGATGGTTCAACGTGTTCCTGCAAACGTATTCCAAGGCGTTGATCAAATTGAAGTTGGCATGCGTTTCCTTGCTGATACAGACCAAGGACCAATTCCTGTAGAAGTAACTGAAGTTGATGGTGATGAAGTTGTTGTTGATGGCAACCACATGCTTGCTGGTCAAACTCTAGATTTTGATGTTGAAGTAGTAGCACTACGTGCAGCAACAGAAGAAGAAGCAGCTCACGGTCACATTCACCAAGAAGGTGGCTGTGGTGGTCACGGTCACGACCATGATCACGAAGGCGGTTGTTGTGGTGGCGAAGGCCATTCTCACGATCACGAAGAAGAGCACGTATGTTGTGGTAACGGCAACTGTTCTAAGTAATTTTAAGAGCAGGGACGAGGACGCTTCGCTCGAGAGTTTAGGGGCGAGAAAGATCTTCGTACTGTAGAAATTAAAAACCGCAGGTGTGTAAGCATCTGCGGTTTTTTGTTTTTAGGCTTCTGAGAGCTCGATTTGCTCTTCCTCGCTCCTAGAGCGTAGCGTTCTCGATTCTCGCTCCTGCACTTAGTAATGCGGTGGTGGCGTCTCTTCCGTTGGATCAGCCATATTCGACGAATCCATAGTTTTCATCTTACCTACCATAAACTTCATCTGAACTTGCATATTAGTGATTAATAGCTGTTGCTGAGATAGGGCGTCGTTTAGTTCATCAATGGTTTGCTCTTGAAACGCCATTTGACACTCTAAATCACTGATCTTTTGTTCTAATTGTTCAATTGTTGTTGTCATTATTCTATTAACCACGCTTGGGCGATTCCTGCTGATGTTGCTGAAACCACTCGTTGTTGTTTATCAATGGCGACATCATACACTACTGCTGTTGGTGGACGTGCATCTTTTAATGGTTCTGAACGCCATTGTTCGAGCTTTTTACCTGATGTGGTATTCCATACATTTACGGTTCCAGAGGGAGAACCTGTAACCAGAAGTTGGCCATCATCGCTAAAGCGAGCGGTAGAATATACCTGTTGGCGAGCTAACGTACTAAGTTCCGTTATTTTTTCACCGGTTTTTAAATCCCAAATAAACCCTTCATTACCACCATCGGCAGTAAAAGCATATTTACCGTCGCGCTGAAGTGCAGTTCGACTTACTCGTTTTTCATGTTCAAAGGTACGGAGTATTTGTCCAGTTTCGGTATCCCATAAATAAGCAAAGTAATCATTACCTCCAGATAGGGCAAACTTACCATTTGCAGAAAGGGCGACAGAATTAACTTTTTCTCTGTGAGCAAGAAATTCTAAGCGACGGCCGGTAGCCAGATTGATATAAATGGCTTTACCATTTGAAAGCCCAAGTAGAACTTGTTGTCCATTACTTGCAATGGCTACATCTCGAATAATACCGTCAGAGATAGACCATAACCCTTCCGATATTCCCATCCCCAAATCCCAAACCGCAAAGTTAGTTTGAGTGGCGGTTATTGCAAATCGCGAGTTATCAGAGATTCTGATATAGGAAACTGTTGATTTATTTTGGTCTTGGTCACCAAAGAAAGTCAGTTCTTTATTTTCTACAAGATCCCAAAAATGAAGACCAGATTTTACTTGTGGTTCATTTTTTTCAGGAATAGAGTCATTCTTAACAAAGAAAAGAGCAAAGCGAGCATCACGACTTAACGCAAAACTTGTTGTTCCTTGGGGAGCTAATTCCCAGCGTTGGTCGTCTGCATTTTGGAAAAAACAGCCCGATAATGTCAGCGTAATGACAAAAATAGCGATGTATTGAGATATAGCGCGCATCAAATTGAACTACTCGTTTGTAATGTGTCTATAAGTACTAGTATATTGTGATGAACAGTATTTCGCATCTATATACCAATCTAAATAAGTATTCGATCACTATTGCTGGTGAAAATCGATGATAACTAGCAATAATCTTATCAACTACTTATCCAGATTGGTATGATCTAAAAAATTGAATAAGAAAATTGAGGCAGGACCTCAAATAATCTGGAGTTTTGAAATGAAATCTATTTTTAAAGTGTCGTTACTTGCTGCAACTGTTGCATTCGTTGTTGGTTGTCAAAAAGAAGAAGCACCAAAAACTGAAGCAACAACATTACCTGCAAAAATCGAAGCATCTACTGAATCTGCTACAGCAGCAACATTTGCATCAGAAGATGAAAAAGCAGGTTACGCAATCGGTGCATCTTTAGCTAAATATCTAAACTCAAACTTAGAGAAGCAAACAGAGCTAGGCCTTGACCTGAAAAAAGCGGATGTACTTGCTGGTGTAACAGATGTATTTAATGGTAAAGAGCGTCTAACTGATGAAGAGATCCAAGTTGCTCTTCAAAACCTAGATCAACGTGTTGCTGAAATTGCACAAAAGAAAATGGCAGCAGAATCTGAAGCTAACGCAAAAGCGGGTGCTGACTTCCGTGCTAAATTTGAAAAAGAAGATGGCGTGAAGAAAACAGAATCAGGCCTTCTATACAAAGTAATCACACCTGCTGACGGTCCTAAGCCAAAAGACACTGATACAGTAGTTGTTCATTACTCTGGTACATTAATTGATGGTACTAAGTTTGATAGCTCTTACGATCGTAACCAACCAGCGACTTTCCCACTAAACGCAGTAATTCCGGGTTGGACTGAAGGTGTTCAATTAATGAATGTTGGTTCTAAGTACAAGTTCGTTATCCCTGCAGAGTTAGGCTACGGCGCACAAGGTAACCAAGCGATTCCTGCAAATTCAACTCTAGTATTTGATGTTGAGTTGCTAGAAATCAAAGATGCAGCAAAACCTGCAAAATAATCTGATTGAAGATTAAATAATCTAAACTTTGTTTTAGATCACTGAATTAGCCCCGGCACTTGCTGGGGTTTTTTATTTTCATGCAAATATTCTGATAAACTTGATGTAATTATTTTAAGCCGTAAGTCTTAGCATGAGTGTTAAGCAAGCAAATATTAAGTTGGTAGATTATGAATATTGAGAATACTGCGGAAGAAAGTTTTTCTGAAGTGGTGCCATTTACAGAGTTTGACCATCACATTTTGCGCTCTTATGAAGCTGTGGTGGATGGAATTGCCAGTTTAATCGGTAACTATTGTGAAATCGTTTTACACTCATTAGAAGATATCAATAAATCAGCAATTCGAATTGCTAATGGCGAGAATACAGGACGTAAAGTTGGCTCTCCAATCACCGATTTAGCGTTACAAATGCTGAAAGATATTGAACGTTCTAAACGTAATTTTTCTCGCTCTTATTTCACCCGAGCAAAGGGTGGAGTGCTAATGAAGTCAATCACTGTTGCAATTCGTAACGGGGATGAAAGAATCATTGGTTTACTGTGTATTAATATCAATTTGGATGCACCTTTTTCACAAGTATTGCAATCATTTATGCCAAGTGAAGAAGCCAATGAAGCAGCATCAAGTGTTAACTTTGCAAGTGATGTAGATGAGCTTGTTGATCAAACAGTAAAACGCACGATTGATGAGATTAATGCAGATAAAGAAGTCGGCAACAATGCTAAGAATAAACAAATCGTAATGGATTTATACGATAAAGGCATTTTTGATATTAAAGACGCGATTAATCGTGTTGCCGACCAATTGAATATTTCTAAACACACCGTGTATCTTTATATTCGTCAAAGAAAAACAGAGGACGGTGAAAAGTGAGTTTGGTGTATGGACTTGTTGTAAATGGGCCTGCTTATGGTTCACAGGCATCAAGAAAAGCCTTTCAATTTGCAGAAGCGGTATTAACTGAAGGGCACAGCATTAAAAAAGTATTTTTTTATCAGGAAGGCGTGTTAAATGCGTCTTCTCTGATTTTACCTGCTAATGATGAAGTTGATATCACTAAGCAGTGGCAGGATCTAGCACAACGTCATGATATTGAATTAGAAACGTGTGTCGCTGCAGCATTACGACGTGGTGTTATTGGTGAAGACGAAGCAAGTCAGCATCAATTAAAGCAACATAATTTAGCTGTTGGGTTCCAGCAAGCAGGGTTAGGTGGTTTAGCTACGGCGCTATTGAAGTTTGACCGTGTTGTTCAGTTTTGACCGTGTTGTTCAGTTTAAATAAAACGGAAATATTATGAATCGACTTGGATTTGTATTTCAATCGGCACCACACTCAACATCAAAGGGTAGAGAAGGGCTAGATGCAATATTAGCAGCCACTGCTTACAGTGAAGATATTCAAATCTTCTTTATTGGAGATGGTGTGTTACAGCTACTTAAGAATCAAGAACCCGAAAAGATTTTATCTAGGGATTATATTTCAGGATTTAAAATGCTTGAACTTTATGATCTTGAAGAGATATTTGTTTGTCAGAATGCAATGAGTAACCGCGGCATAAAAGAAGAATATCTTTTGATTGATGTTGATAGCATTTCAAATAAAGACATAAATGAAAAGCTGTCTCAATGTGATCAAGTTATGGTGTTTTAAATGATGCTGCATATACTAACAAGTACTGATAATCTCCAATTACTTCATAATAAAGAATTACCTGTCGATAGTGAGAATGATGTCATCATTTTTACGCAAGATAGTGTATACGCAGCAATTAAGGATCATAAAGATCATTCATTGATCTTATCATTTAAACATTGCTATTTTTTACAAGAAGACATCGAAGCAAGAGGCGTAACTAAACTTATTGATGATAAAATTCAACGAGTTAATTACAGCGCTTTTGTTTCTTTAACCCAAGATCATTTTCCTATAGTGACTTGGTAAGCGTGATCTATGGTTAAGAAAGGCAAATTATTTTTAAATTGTTTATTAATAGTGCTGTATATTTCTTGACACATATCACGTTCAGCCTTAGAATTTCGCGTCCCTATTTCTGTAGGGCTAGATTTTTCAAAAGTTTTCGAACCTCTAATCAGGAGCTATTTTAATGGCAACTATTAACCAGTTGGTACGTAAGCCTCGTGCAAAGCAAGTTGTTAAAAGCAACGTGCCTGCGCTAGAAGCGTGTCCACAAAAACGTGGTGTATGTACTCGTGTTTACACTACTACACCAAAGAAACCGAACTCAGCTTTACGTAAAGTATGTCGTGTTCGTCTAACTAACGGCTTTGAAGTTACTTCATACATCGGCGGTGAAGGTCACAACCTTCAAGAGCACTCAGTTGTTCTTATCCGTGGTGGTCGTGTTAAAGATTTACCAGGTGTGCGTTACCACACTGTTCGCGGTGCACTTGACTGTGCAGGCGTAAATGACCGTAAGAAAGGTCGTTCTAAGTACGGTGTGAAACGTCCTAAGTCTTAATGGATTCCGTTAAGTAAGGCCAAACACTAAATATTTGTAATTTGAAGAAACTGAAAAGTTTTGGATAACCTGAAGACAACAACGGAGATATTCCATGCCACGTCGTCGCGTAATTGGTCAGCGTAAGATCCTTCCAGATCCTAAGTTCAAATCTGAGCTGCTGGCAAAATTTGTAAACATCGTAATGGTTGACGGTAAGAAATCAACTGCTGAAAAAATCGTTTACGGTGCACTAGATCTTATGGCTGAGAAGTCTGGTAAAGACCACTTAGCTGTATTTGAAGAAGCTCTTGAAAATGTTCGTCCTGCGGTAGAAGTTAAATCTCGCCGTGTGGGTGGTTCAACTTACCAAGTGCCTGTAGAAGTACGTCCGGTTCGCCGTAACGCACTTGCTATGCGTTGGATGGTTGAAGCTGCGCGTAAGCGTGGTGAAAAATCTATGGCTCAACGTCTTGCTAACGAAATGTTAGACGCGTCTGAGAACAAAGGTACTGCGGTTAAGAAACGTGAAGACGTTCACCGTATGGCTGATGCTAACAAAGCATTCGCTCATTACCGCTGGTAATACCGAAGGTGCAGCAGTCCTTGCTGCACCTTACTTTTTCCCCTATTTAGTAAAACACTTAGCCATTATCGCTATTTCAATGCATAAGCGTTGGGTAATAGCAATAATCCCTAAGATAAGAGGATACAACCGTGGCTCGAAATACACCTATTGAGCGCTACCGTAATATCGGTATCTGTGCTCACGTAGATGCAGGTAAAACTACTACTACTGAGCGTATTCTGTTCTATACTGGCCTTTCTCACAAAATCGGCGAAGTTCACGATGGTGCAGCAACCATGGACTGGATGGAGCAAGAGCAAGAGCGTGGTATCACAATTACCTCAGCGGCAACTACCACATTCTGGCGTGGTATGGATGCGCAATTCCAAGATCACCGTATTAATATCATCGATACTCCTGGACACGTTGACTTCACAATCGAAGTAGAACGTTCTCTGCGTGTACTTGATGGTGCAGTTGTTGTGTTCTGTGGCTCGTCTGGTGTTGAACCTCAATCTGAAACTGTATGGCGTCAAGCTGATAAATACGGTGTTCCACGTATCGTGTTCGTTAACAAAATGGACCGTGCTGGTGCAGATTTCTTACGTGTTGTAGATCAAATTAAAAATCGTCTTGGTGCTACTCCTGTGCCTATCCAATTAAACATTGGTGCTGAAGAGGACTTTAGTGGTGTTGTTGACCTTATCAAGATGAAACGAATCAACTGGAATGAAGCCGACCAAGGCATGACCTTCACATACGAAGAAATTCCAGCTGATATGCAAGAGCTTGCTGAAGAATGGCGTCAAAACCTAGTTGAAGCAGCGGCAGAAGCGTCTGAAGAGCTGATGGACAAATACCTTGAAGGTGAAGAACTGTCTGAAGCAGAAATCAAAGAAGCACTACGTACTCGTACATTAAATAACGAAATCGTACTGGCTACTTGTGGTTCAGCGTTTAAAAACAAAGGTGTTCAAGCTGTACTTGATGCCGTTATCGAATACTTACCTGCGCCAGTTGATGTTCCTGCGATCAAAGGTGTGGATGAAAATGATAACGAAGTTGAGCGTCATGCAGATGACAATGAACCGTTTGCTGCACTTGCATTTAAAATTGCGACAGACCCATTTGTTGGTTCATTGACCTTTATGCGTGTTTACTCTGGTGTGGTTAACACTGGTGACGCAGTATATAACTCAGTGAAACAAAAGCGTGAACGTTTCGGACGTATCGTTCAACTTCATGCTAACAAGCGTGAAGAAGTGAAAGAAGTACGTGCTGGTGATATTGCTGCTGCAATCGGCCTTAAAGACGTAACAACAGGTGATACTCTGTGTGACCAAAACGCAAAAGTAATTCTTGAGCGTATGGAATTCCCAGAACCTGTTATTCAGATCGCTGTAGAACCAAGAACACAAGCTGACCAAGAGAAAATGGGTATCGCACTAGGTAAACTAGCGGCAGAAGATCCATCTTTCCGTGTAGAAACTGATGAAGAATCAGGTCAAACACTGATTTCTGGCATGGGTGAGCTACACTTAGATATTATCGTTGATCGTATGAAGCGTGAGTTCAGTGTTGAATGTAACGTAGGTAAGCCTCAAGTGGCATACCGTGAAACTATCCGTGGTACTACGGAAGTTGAAGGCAAATTCGTACGTCAATCTGGTGGTCGCGGTCAATACGGTCACGTATGGCTAAAAATCGAACCATCAGAACCAGATGCTGGTTTCGTTTTTGTTGACGAAATTGTAGGTGGTGCTGTTCCTCGTGAATACATCAGCTCAGTAGCTAAAGGTATCGAAGAGCAAATGCATAACGGCGTGTTGGCAGGTTATCCTGTACTTGACGTTAAAGCTACGCTATTTGATGGCTCATACCACGATGTTGACTCCAGTGAAATGGCGTTCAAGATCGCGGGTTCAATGGCATTCAAGAAAGGTGCACTAGAAGCGCAACCTGTTATTCTTGAGCCAATGATGAAAGTTGAAGTAACCACTCCAGAAGACTGGATGGGTGATGTTGTTGGTGACTTAAACCGTCGTCGCGGCATGATTGAAGGTATGGACGATGGTGTTGCTGGATTGAAAATTATCCGTGCACAAGTTCCGCTTTCAGAAATGTTTGGTTATGCAACATCTTTACGTTCTGCGACTCAAGGTCGAGCGTCTTATTCTATGGAATTCGCCGAATATGGTGAAGTTTCTAAGAATATTGCCGACAGAATCATCGCTGAGCGTGGATAATATACTCAATACCCTTGCGTCAAGAGCAATTGACGCATAAAATAGCAAATTCTGGCGCGCCTTATCACTGTTCGATAAGGCGAATCATAACTAGGAAGGAACACGATCGTGTCTAAAGAAAAATTTGAACGTACGAAACCGCACGTAAACGTTGGTACTATCGGCCACGTTGACCACGGTAAAACAACTCTAACAGCTGCTATCTGTACTACACTTGCAAAAATCTACGGCGGTGT
>NZ_JAAUWR010000030.1:0-21302 GCF_014694495.1 Aliivibrio sp. S10_S31
GAAAGCGGAAAGCGTCTAATCCTGCCAAAGAAAAGAAAGCGAAAACCATTTCCGCGACAAGTGCTTTATAAAGCACCGCGCTACCCTTATAAAAAAAGAGCCACTAGCTGTTAAGCGAGCGGCATTACCCTTATTAACCTCCCCTTATTATCGACATTAGTGATCACATGAGATATTTACTCAAGGGGAGGAACAATATTGTGATCGCTGAAATATCCGCACCAAAGAAGGCCTCCCCCTTTATCAATGAATTACTGGGATCGAGAGTATCAATAAAGACATTGAATAACTAAAGTATCTACTCACAACCCCTCCTAACCTCCCCTTATATCGACATTAGTGATCACATGAGATATTTACTCAAGGGGAGGAACAATATTGTGATCGCTGAAATATCCGCACCAAAGAAGGCCTCCCCCTTTATCAATGAATTACTGGGATCGAGAGTATCAATACAAGGGGGAGTTAGAGGGGGTTGTTGATACCATATTTCATTACAATTCTGAATCGGCTTTTGATTTTCCTCGCTCCTCGAGCGAAGCGTCCTCGCCTCTAATCCCTGCTTTTTACTTTGCTCTAAACAAGAAAAGCCCCACTAGATTTTCATCTAGCGGGGCTATAACTTTACTCGCAGCAATCCGGCTACTAATGGTGCTCCATGCATCAAATCCTTGATAGTATGCTGAATCCGTCAGCTTATTCCTTTCGTCGCTATCCTAGCGGTGTCCATGATCTATCCTGATCCGTTAACAATCCTTAGTTAACTCTCTTCGCTTGTTCCTTGAGCGGTGTCCTTTACATCATCCTGATGTGCAGTCCATTTACCTCAATCCTAGAGGTGTCCATTGTCTTTCCTTAGTAGCAACCATCCTAGTTACTATTGCGTCCATTCAATGTCCATTTCGCTATCCATGCCGATTACTAATCCTAAGTAACCGAGTGCCTCATCCTGAAGCGTACCAAATCCTTGGCTAGTTCCTGTTCCGTGTCAGCATCCTTCCGACACCAATAAGATTACGCTTTTCACTTTTTTCAGCAATAGACTAATTTCAAATAATTGCAAAAAAAATATAACTCCATCCCCCCAATAAACACAAAACATTAAATATCAATAACTTAATGGAGTGCAGAGAGAAAACAGCGCAAAAAAAAGCGCTAAATCTCACTCGCTTGTGAGAGATCTCGCACAAGCGGTTTCCTGTTTGTCTATTTATCTCTATAAAGCCTCAAAAATAGAGCGTGATCATGATCACTTAACTCACTTTGTATGGTTTAAAGCAGGCATAAAAAAAGCGCTGATAATCATCAACGCTTTTTCAATATTCAGATTTTCTATCAAGCATTATGCTTCATCTTGTTCCAAATCATCTTCATTATTCTCTCTCACATAAAAGCGTGAGAAGAACAGACCAATCTCAAACAAAATACACATAGGCACAGCCAGTAACGTTTGAGAAATAATGTCTGGTGGTGTCAACATCATACCTACAACAAAGGCACCTACAATAATGTATGGACGCTTTTGTCTTAACGTATCTGGGTCTGTAGCACCTGTCCAGCATAGCAAGATGATGGCAACAGGTACTTCAAATGCAATACCAAAAGCCAAGAACAATGCTAAAACAAAATCAAGATAACTGGCGATATCAGTTGCTACTTGAACCCCTTCAGGTGCAATGGTTGTAAAGAAACCAAATACCAAAGGAAATACAATGAAATAGGCAAATGATACACCGGCATAAAACAGCAAAGAGCTAGAGAATAGTAACGGCATGATGAGTCTTTTCTCATGCTTATACAGTCCAGGAGCCACAAATGCCCATACCTGATAAAGAATTACTGGAACAGCGACAAATATCGATGCCACCAAAGTCAGCTTTATGGGCGTGAAAAATGGTGACGCGACATCAGTTGCTATCATAGTTGCTCCCTCTGGCAGTCTTTCTACCAAAGGTGCTGATAAAAACTCATAAATGTCATTAGCGAACCAAACTAAGCCCAAGAATACGACGATAACTGCAATGATTGCTTTTAATAGACGATTTCTTAGCTCTAGTAAGTGCGCTAACAACGGCTGAGAGGATTCAACTGATGACATAATTACTCTGCTTTCGTTTTAGAAGTTGAGTCAGATGCCGAAGAAGAACTCGAGTCAGCACTTGGCGTCTCTACTTTTTCTTCTTCTGGTTTTGCATATGGACGAGTGACATCTGCTGCCGCTTGTTTTAACTCTTCTACTGACTTTTTAAGATCAGGCGATAAGTCATCCATATTCATCTGTTCTGCTTTGCGCAAATTCTCTTGAAGTTCTTGTATCTTCAATTCTTGTGACAGCTCATCTTTGACGTTATTCGCCATGCTTTTTGCTGCTCCAATGAACTGCGCAACAGAGCGGATCGCTTTTGGTAAACGTTCCGGTCCTAATACAACTAGTCCAACAACAGAGATCAGTATCAGTTCCCAAAAACCGATATCAAACACTTATTATGCCTGCTCTTTGTCGTTTTGCTTTTGTTTTTCTACTGTTTCAGCTTCTTTTTTCTCTAAGTTCTGAGGAACAAAATCAGCGTCTTTTTTCGCATCTTTTGCTGGCTCATCTTCACTTATCGCTTTTTTAAAGCCTTTAACTGCAGAACCCAAATCACTACCTACACCACGTAATTTTTTCGTACCAAATAACAGAACGATAATTACTGCAATAATAAGAAGTTGCCAAATACTAATACCACCCATGCTTATTTCCTCAGCGTGTTAGGGTTAAAAAATTGCTAAATAAAGTTACGTTTAACGACGATATGTTCGCCAGCTAAATAGCCAAAACGCAGCTCCTGTAGCAGCACTAATTGATGCTAACACAGTAATGTTACTGGTTAATAACACCGCAGAACAAATCAGAAGTGTGGCTCCAACATTAAATAGGAATTGTCCTTTTGCTTGTTGGCGCTTACTTTGACGGTAACCTGCGTAAAGTTTATCCATTCGTTGATTAAGAACTTTGCCCTGGCGCAAACTGTCATAAACTAAATCTGGCAGTTCGGGTAATTTTTCAGCCCAGAATGGCGCTTTCTCACTCAAAGCAGTCACAAAGGCTGCCGGTCCTATCTGTTTTGCCATCCACGTTTCTAAAAATGGTTTGGCGGTTGCCCATAGATCTAATTGCGGATAAAGCTGTCTGCCTAATCCTTCTACGTACAACAATGTTTTTTGCAATAAGACTAACTGTGGTTGCACTTCCATATTAAAACGACGCGCTGTATTAAATAAATTCAACAGCACATGACCAAAAGAAATCTCTCCTAATGGTTTAGCAAAAATCGGTTCACACACCATTCGAATAGCAAATTCGAATTCTTCGACGTTAGTGTCTGCCGGAACCCAACCAGAATCAACATGTAATTGCGCAACTTTATGATAGTCACTATTAAAGAAGCCTAATAAGTTTTCTGCTAAATAGCGTTTATCTTCCTTATTGAGTGTTCCCACAATACCACAGTCTAATCCGATCCATTGTGGATTTTCTGGATTATCTGGATTTACAAATACGTTTCCTGGGTGCATATCCGCATGAAAGAAGCTATCTCGAAACACCTGAGTAAAGAAAACAGAGACACCACGTTCAGCCAATAACTTCATATTGGTGCCGTTTTTTTCAAGCTGCTCAATGTCTGATACTTGAATACCGTAAATGCGCTCTGACACCATAAGATGCTCAGAGCTTAAATCTAAAATGACTTCAGGTACATAAAGTTCTTCGCTACCTTCAAAGTTTCTGCGCAGCTGCATTGCATTACTGGCTTCTCTTCTTAAGTCTAGCTCATCAAGTAAGGTTTTTTCGTACTCTTCAATGACTTCTACAGGTTTTAAACGACGCGCTTCAGGAATATGTTGCTCTACCAACTTCGCCATACGGTACATTAAGCGAATGTCAGATTCGATGACAGGACGAATGTCAGGACGAATCACTTTAAGAACAATTTCTCTACCTGAATCTTTTAACTTTGCGGTGTGTACCTGAGCAATGGAAGCTGAAGCCAACGGCTTAATATCAAAATCAGTAAACCAATTCTCTAATGGTCCACCTAATTCAATTTCCATTTGGTCTTTCGCTAACTGACCATCAAATGGGGCAACTTGGTCTTGAAGTAGCGCTAATTGGTCAGCTAAATGAGGAGGAAAAAGATCTCGACGGGTCGACATCATTTGACCGAACTTGATCCAAACAGGACCCAGCTCTTGCAATGCTAGACGTAAACGCTCACCCAAAGGTTTTTCAGGATATTTATTTTTAATCCAGAATAAACCTTTACGTAATCGCTTTGGCAATTGAGTTAACGCATGTTCAGGTAACAGCTCATCTAACCCATACTCAAGTTGAACCTTAGTGATGTGATATAAGCGCTTTAACTCAGATGGCGTCATGCTTGTTCTAACCCTGTTTTTTGTATTAGACGAGATAAACGAGCATCTAGCTCTGTAAATTGAGCTTCAACATCGGTTACTTGATCGCAAAAGTGGGCAATTTCTAATGGTGCCGGTGCCATTTTCCACTCTTCAGTAAGTACTTCTGCTGCATGGCGAGTTTGACGAGTGATCTGTTTTTTCACCCAGCAGGCTCCACCTTTTACTCCACTAACTAAAGTATGTGCAACAATATCACCAGTATATTGAGATAATTTCTCTTCAACATCTGGTTTTAACTCTTCAAGTAATGCAGAAAATTGCTGAGCAAGTTTTAAATCGCCTTCCAATACCAACTTATCTTGTTTGATAAGTTGAGTGATATTATTTTGGTCACGCAGTTGTGGCAAAACAGAAAGATTTAAAGCTAAGTAACAATCAACTGAACCTTCGAATCGAGAAAGAATATCAACTTGTAGGTGACTAAATACAAAGAAAAGATCTTTGTTCACTTCATTCAAATGAACATGAATGATCTTTTCTTTTAAACGATGCAGTGCCGCTTTGCTTTCTGGAGATTCTTTTAACAGAGTATTTAACCCTGTCTCCATCACGCCTGTTACGAATGGTTCTAATGGCATTATTCTATCCCTTAAAACTTGTAACCGCGATGTAGAGCAACGATACCACCTGTTAAGTTGTAGTAATTTGCTTGTTCAAATCCTGCGTCTTCCATCATGCCTTTCAGTGTTTCTTGATCTGGGTGCATACGAATAGATTCAGCAAGGTAGCGATAGCTGTCTGCATCATTTGCGATGATTTCACCCATTTTCGGTAATAGGTGGAAGGAGTACGCATCGTAAATTTTTGATAACGGCTCAAGAATTGGTTTTGAAAACTCTAGCACTAATAAACGGCCGCCCGGCTTAAGAACACGGAACATAGAACGCAGTGCTTTATCTTTATCCGTAACGTTACGAAGACCAAAACTAATGGTAATACAATCAAAATGGTCATCAGGGAAAGGTAGCTCTTCTGCATTTGCTTGTACGTAATTTACATTACCTACGATGCCCATATCTCGTAGTTTGTCACGACCAACGTTTAGCATTGAGTTATTAATATCAGCAAGAATAACTTGGCCTTTCTCACCCACAATACGTGAAAACTTAGCCGTTAAATCGCCAGTACCACCAGCTAAATCAAGTACTTTATGACCTGGACGTACGCCACTACAATCAATCGTGAATCGTTTCCAAACACGGTGAACACCACCAGACATAAGGTCATTCATGATGTCGTATTTTGCTGCTACAGAGTGAAACACCTCTGCAACTTTCGCTACTTTTTCTTCTTTAGCGACTGTAGTGAAGCCGAAGTGTGTTGTTTCTTCAGCCATGTTCATCTTGTCCGTCATTTTTCGTCCTCTAGAGATAGTACGTTGAATCCGTTCTCTATGGATTCAACAGCCCTCTAGTCTACTTTATCCAACCCGTTATCACCAAGTGTTTGCATCGTATCGGCTTCAAAAGATTGGTCAATAAGACGACGATTTATGTCTCTCTTCACTTCAACCCCCAATTCTTTAAAGCTTTCAGCTTGGCGAATTAAGTTTCCACGCCCACTTGCCAATTTATTCATTGCTCCTTGATAACTTTGATTTGCCTTATCAAGTGCGCCACCCACCGCCTCCATGTCATCAACAAAAAGACGCATTTTGTCGTACAGTTTACTTGCGCGTTCTGCAATGATTTTGGCGTTTTGGTTCTGTCTCTCATTACGCCATAAATTACTGATGGTTCTAAGCGCAACTAATAACGTTGTAGGGCTAACGATAATAATATTCTGCTCCATCGCATCAGAGATGAGCGATGGGTCAGCCTCTATCGCAACTTGAAACGCTGGCTCTACAGGAATAAACATCAAGACATAATCTAAACTGCGTAAGCCATTTAACTTATGGTAATCCTTTTTACTTAATCCTCGTAAATGAGCTCGAATCGCCATTAAGTGTTCATCAAGCGCATGTTCTTTTTGATTAAAGTCTTCACTGTTAAAAAAACGCTCATATGCCACTAAGGTCATTTTTGAATCAACCACGACGTCTTTCTCGTCAGGTAAGTGAACAATCACATCAGGATAAAAACGCTTACCATCTTCATCATCCATACTGACTTGAGTATCGTATTCATGCCCCTCTCTGAGACCAGATTCTTTCAACACTCGAGAAAGAACAACTTCCCCCCAATTACCTTGTTGTTTGTTGTCGCCTTTAAGAGCATTGGTCAGGTTTACCGCCTCTTGTGTCATTCGCTCATTAAGCTGTTGTAGGCTACGAATTTCATGTACCAGAGTGTGGCGCTCTTTAGCTTCAAAACCAAAACTGTCGTTTACTTGTTTTTTAAATCCTTCAAGCTGCTCTTTTAATGGAGATAACAAACCTTCTAAACTCACCTTGTTTTGTTCATCAACCGTTTTGGTTTTCTGTTCAAACAATTGGTTGGCTAAATTTTCAAACTGCTGCTTTAGCCTTTCTTCTGCTCTCTCTAGTAATTCAATCTTCTCTTGGCTTGCTTTACGTTCTTCTTCATTACGCGCTTCTTGTTCTCTCAATTCTGCTTCAACATTTGAATTTGTTTGACGAGAAAACTCGAGTTGTTGAGTTAAGTACTCTTTTTCTTTTTGAATCGCATCAAAATAACGCAGCTTTTCCATGGCCGCCATTAAACGTCCGTGTGATTGTTTTTGTTCTTGCGCTAATTTGTCACGCTCAAGATCAAGTTCATCGAGCTCTTGCTGCTGTTTTTCTACTTGTTGGGTTAATTGATGCAGTTGAGAGTTTGCCAATTTTTTTTCTGACTCTAACTCATGCTCTAATAAAGCTAGCTCTTGCTGATTTCGACTTTTTGTTAATACATGAGCAACGGCATACGCGATACTTGCGCCTGCAAAACCAAACAATAAATGCCCACCAAACTGATTCAAAAATTCCATAACTCACTCAATGTAAACACGAATTACCATAGGATATTTTGATACTGGATAAATGTCCAGTTAACACTATTTTTCAAGCACAGGTACACTCCAGATCCAAATGGATTTTTTACTGAGAACAATAACAATGAACGAACGTCGTGCTTTAGGATTTGGTGTCGCAGCGGTTCTTTTGTGGTCAACCGTTGCCACTGCTTTTAAAATCACTCTTGAGCATTTTACGCCAACCCAAATGCTAACCATTGCAAGCGCTGTTTCTATTCTGGCTCTAGCTGGTGTTGCTGCTTATCAAAAAACGCTATCGCAACTGATTGATACCTTTTTAGCTAACCCTTTGTATTACATTTTATTAGGTGCAATTAATCCCCTTGCTTACTATTTGGTTCTATTCAAATCTTATGATCTATTACCAGCATCTCAAGCTCAGCCTCTTAATTACAGTTGGGCAATTACCTTAACCTTAATGGCTGCGGTTTTTCTTGGGCAAAAAATACGAAAACAAGATTGGGTTGCGTGTGTTTTAGGCTATCTAGGTGTAATCGTTATTGCGACTAAAGGTGATGTGCTTGCATTAGAATTTGATAGCCCTCTAGGTGTGGGCTTAGCCTTATTCTCAACATTATTGTGGGCGGGCTACTGGATTCTTAATACTAAAAACAAAGCAGACCCCATTCTTGGGCTTTTACTTGGTTTCTTAGTTGCTCTACCTGTTGCGATAGGTTTAAGTATTTACGAAGGAGCTCCATGGGCTCAAATACCAATGAGTGGTTGGGTTGCGGTTTCTTATGTGGGTTTATTTGAAATGGGGGTTACCTTTGTTTTATGGTTATCAGCATTACGATTAACACAAAATACGGCACGAATCAGTAACCTAATTTTTGCTTCTCCATTTATCTCTTTACTGCTTTTAGCCAATATCATCGGAGAAGAAATACACCCATCAACATTAATCGGATTAATTATGATTGTGTGTGGTCTACTGATCCAACAGTTCTTTGGTAAAAAGAAAGAGAATCAAGCACCGGCAGAACAGTAATAAAAACCCGTACAAACAAAAAAAGCAGCGTATATAACGCTGCTTTTTTCTATTTTAATCATCTAACCAAAATTTAAATTAAGGTTATTATTTATTCTTACTTGCTAAATAAGCTTGGAAGTCTTCTAGTGAAACCCCTTCTTTTGCCATTTCTTCAGCAAGTTTTTTTGTCGTTTCACCTTTACGCTCTTCAATTACCACTTGGAATTGGTAAATCAGATCACGCAATGTTGGAACAGACACTTGTCGCGCAGCGCTTCTTACGCGCTCTTGGCTTTGATTGCCTAGCTCTGAAAGTAGTTTACCAAACATAAGTTTTTCTGGTGACTCTTCCATTTGCTCTAGGACACGAGCCATTTCAATAACGGACATCGACATTGCGTGTTTTGCCTTTTAATTTAAATCAACAGTAATTAAGTGCTGAATATACACTGAAACCATAATTAACTGAATATATTAAAAAGTAAAATTGCTCTTTTTCTGTTCAAATTATGCGAATTAGTGCGCAACAGTTCCAGAATGCCAACGTTGTCCTGTTTTTGTTAATAAAATCAGCAAACCTGGGATAAGAAGCCACATCATTAGTGTTAAGAGTTGTGCAGATGGGAGTGCTAATCTTTGCATTGTGCCAACAATGATACCTGCTCCACTCATTTGAAATAACCCTAGTAATGCAGCAGCAGTTCCCGCTCTATCACCAAATGGTGCAAGCGCTTTACCTGCCGCCGAACCCAGTACCCATGCAAAACCTACTGACGAGAAAAAGATCGGGATCATAAACGCCCAAGCTTGCTGAATATGTTGGAACCCTAGCATTAAACCACCTGCGATAGCTAACACCGACAAGCCAAATAATAAGGCGTTACGAGTTCCGAATCTGACCATAAATTTAGGCGCTGCAAAACACGCCATAATATTCAATACCGCATTAACAGCAAACCAATGCGTAAACTCTTGCATGGTTAATCCCAATTTATCCATAAGAAAAACGGGAGCTGAAGTGACATAAGCTAAAATAACACCCATGGCTAACATACATAGTGTCGCATGAAACAAAAACGTTGGATGTTGCAATACAGACCAATAACGCGATGGGCTAATCAGTCTTCCTGTTTGTACCGTATTCGTAGGTTTTGTTTCTTTATAATTAAGCAGGATTAATACAAAACCAACCAATGCAAAACCAGCCATAAAGCTGAAATTTGAACGCCAGCCAAAATGATGAGTTAAGTAACTACCTAAAATAGGAGCTAAAGCGGGAATAAAACAGATCGCTCCATTTAAATAGCTGATCATACGCCCACCTTTCTCTGCACCAAATGAATCACGAACAGAAGCAAAAGCAGCAACGGATGTTGCACACGCACCAAAACCTTGTAGTAATCGAGCAAGCAATAACATTTCCATTGCTTGAGCGGTATACGCTAACACTGCACTCATTCCATAAATAAGAATACCCGTTAATGCTATTGGTCTTCGGCCATAACGATCGGCAAGTGGACCAGCAAATAATTGACCTAAGCCCATACTAAACATAAACCAAGTAATCGTATCTTGAGCCATGGTTGATGGAACTTGAAACTCTGCAGCCATTGCAGGCAAAGCAGGAAGATAAATATCAATCGCTAATGGACTGAACAACACTAACACCACCATTAAGGTGATAATTTTTTTGTCCGATGTTGAAGAAAGCGATGGTGCTGATTGAGGTGTAACTGGCGTGTGCATTGGTAACTCCTAAAATGATTCGAGAAGTGTACTCAATTAGAGATATGAACAGAAATGGTTTATATTCAGATCTAACATTCTTATTTGGAATATCTCTATGTTTTTTGAAAAACTGACAAAGATTGATCTCAACTTACTTCTTACACTTCATTTATTATTAGAAGAAAAAAGTGTTACTCGTGCTGCTCAACGTTTGTGTTTAAGCCAATCTGCCGTCAGTAAAAACTTAGCCAAATTACGAGAACAATTTAATGACCCTCTTTTCTCTCGTACCGCTTATGGTTTGCAACCCACAGCGAAAGCACGAAACCTTCAAGAGCAACTTCATACGTTATTAAGTCATTTAGAAAGCATTACCGAAGCATCGAATTTTGATCCACAAAGCAGCCATTATCGATTTCGTTTAGGTTTGGTCGAAAGTACTTATCCATTACTGCTTCCACATTTCATGTCTTACATTTTAAATAAAGCCCCCAATGTCATGTTAGATACTCATGCATGGGATACCAACACATTAAAGAAACTTCAATCAGGTGAAATGGATATAGGTATTACAGGGAAAGACCTCGACCCCAAATACGCCAATATCACTATGCATACGCCTGAAGATATTTGCAGCAAAGAAATATATCGAGATAGCCAAATGTGCTTGGTTCGCCGTGATCATCCCGTGTTAAAACAAGAATGGACGTTAGATACCTATCTACAGCAACGTCATGTTCAGGTGCGTTGTGATGGAAAAGACCAATGGCTTCTTGACTATAAATTAGCAGACAGAGGGCTTGAGCGTAGTATTGGCATTATTGTTCCTGATTTTAATAGTGCAGCGAGTTTATGTACTCATACCGATTTAGTTTTTACCGCACCAAGCCACTTTATAAAGCTGATAGCACAACAATTAAATTTAGTTGTATTACCTTTACCAACCGAACTGCCTCAAATGGCATATACCCTATTTTGGCATCAACAAAAAGAGAATGATGCTGCGAATTGTTGGCTTCGTAATACCATTATTAATCACTGCAAAGATTTATCAGTATCAACAATTGCAGATGAACACTAAAAGCGCTAGGTTATAACTCTACAAAATAACATAGATAATTTCTGCCTCGTACACACGGACAGAGTCATACCAATTAATCACAGGTATAAAAGGACACTCAGATGCACCCACAAACTTCTCAGCGTGTTGAACAACTACGTACATGGCTTGCTCAACAAGATTTTGATGCCCTAATCATCCCTCATGAAGATGAATTTCTAGGTGAATATATTCCAGAGCATAACGAACGTTTGCATTGGGTTACTGGTTTTACAGGTTCTGCTGGTGCGGCTGTTATCACTAAAGAAAAAGCCGCTATTTTTGTGGATGGCCGTTATACCGTTCAAGTTCGCAAACAAGTACCAGCAGATGTATTTGAGTATCGTCATCTACATGAAGAGCCACTGCTTGAATGGATTAAAGACAGTCTTGCTTCAGGTTCAAAAGTGGCAATAGATCCACGCATGCACACTGCTCAATGGCTAAAAACAGCATCAAAAAATGTTGAAGGTGTCGTCACTCTTGAAGCCATCGCCACAAATCCTATTGATGAGTTATGGTTAGACCGTCCAGAAGTTAAAGTGTCTGATGTGCGTTTAATGTCATTAGAATTTGTCGGCCAAAGTTCTGAAGACAAGCGTAAAGAAATTGCAAAAGAAGTCTCAAAGAAAAAAGCAGACGCAGCGCTATTAACACAACTAGACTCCATCTGTTGGTTATTGAATATCCGTGGTTTAGATGTTTCTCGCCTACCAGTACTTCTTTCTCATGCGATTATTCATGCAGATGAGAGTGTTGATTTTTTCCTAGACCCCTCACGTCTTCCAGCAGAGTTTAATACTCATGTTGGCCAAGGTGTTCGAGTTCACCAACCTGATGCCTTGCAAGCAACATTAGAATCACTTGCAGGTAAAAAGGTTCTGGTTGATTCTGCAACATCAAACGCATGGATGTCATTAGTATTAAGTAATGCAAACGCAGAAATCATTGAAGCATCTGATCCATGTTTACTACCAAAAGCAGCTAAAAACGAAACGGAAAAAGCAGGCATGCGTGCTTGTCATATTCGTGATGGCGCTGCTATGGCTAAATTCCTAACTTGGTTTGATGCAGAAATTGAAGCTGGCACTTTACACGACGAAGCTGTTTTAGCAGACAAACTTCAAGCGTTCCGTGAAGAAGATGCCTCTCTGGCTGATTTAAGTTTCGATACTATTTCAGCAGCCGCTGGTAATGCGGCAATGTGTCACTACAATCATCAAAACCAACCTGAACCAGGTAAACTACAAATGAACAATTTATACCTAGTTGATTCAGGCGGTCAGTATCCAGATGGCACAACAGACATCACTCGAACATTAGCGGTTGGTACACCAAGTGATGACATTAAACAACAATTCACTTTAGTTCTTAAAGGCCATATCGGGTTAGCAAATGCTCGCTTCCCTAAAGGAACATGTGGACATCAACTAGACATCCTTGCTCGTCAACATTTATGGGCGCAAGGTTATGATTATGATCATGGTACTGGTCACGGTGTTGGTCACTTCTTAAGTGTCCATGAAGGTCCTCAACGTATTGCTAAAGTAATAAATAACACAGCGCTTCTTCCTGGAATGGTACTATCTAATGAGCCTGGTTATTATCGTGCAGACGAATTTGGTATCCGCATTGAGAACTTAGAGTTAGTCGTTGAAATCGAAACTCAAGGTGACTTCTCGGTTCTTGGATTTGAATCTTTAACACGCTGTCCTATCGACAAACGTCTGATCAATGTTGATATGCTAAATCGCCCAGAGTTAGCGTGGTTGAATAACTATCATCAGAAAGTCTGGAATGAAGTTAGCCCTCTTGTTGATGGCGAAGTAAAAGAGTGGCTTAAACAAGCGACAGCTGAATTAAGCTACGAAAGCTAATTCATTAAAATACAACAATAAAATGCCACGTATCTATTCTATAAAAGAGCTCTATAGAAGAGCAAACGTGGCATTTTTTATGTTGTTTCACGTGAAACATCAACTTGAATAACTTCTATCCCAGTCCTTCCAAACCGGTTCAAATCCCCTTGCTTGTACCGCTAAAGAAACAGATTCAGCAGATCGCTCATCACTAATAGAAAACTGTTCAAGCTCTTGGTCATCATTTGCATAACCACCCGGTTGTGTTTTCGATGCCGCTGATATTGATGTAATACCTAATGGCAATACATTATCTCTAAAATGTTCAGATTCTCGAGTGGACAATGACAGTTCAACCTCAGGGTTTAACAACCGATAAGCACAAATTAATTGCACCAGTTGTTTGTCACTCATTATTGATTTTGGTTGCAGCGCACCCTCACATGGTCGCAATCTTGGAAAAGAAATAGAGTAACGAGTCTGCCAGTATCGACGCTCTAAATAATCCAAATGCGCTGCCACAAAAAAGCAATCTGTTCGCCACTCATCTAGCCCAATAAGCGCCCCAATTCCAATCTTATCAATGCCCGCTTCTGCCAATCGATCTGGCGTTTCTAATCTAAATTTAAAATCGGTTTTATTTCCACGAAGGTGATGCTCCGCATAAGTAGATGGATGATACGTTTCTTGATACACCATCACCGCATCCAAACCTAAGGTTTTTAATTCTGCATACTCTTCTTGTTCTAAAGGCTGAACTTCCATTGCGAGATAATTAAACGACTGCTTTATCTGCGGTAATGTTTGACGAAAGTAATTCATCCCAACTTTGGTTTCATGTTCTCCCGTTACCAAAAGAACACTATCAAAATTCATCGCTTTAATCGCCCTCACTTCCTGTGCAACCTCATCTTGGTTGAGCGTCTTTCTCTTAATGCGATTCTCCATTGAGAAGCCACAATAAGTACATGCATTCGCGCAAAGATTAGAAAGATACAAAGGAATATAAAAACCAATCGTATGACCAAAACGTTGGCGAGTTAATCGTGCAGACTCTTGAGCCATTTGTTCAAGATAGCTTTCTGCAGCAGGAGAAATTAAGGCTTTAAAATCTTCAAGATCTCGTTTGGATTTACTTAGCGCTCTTTCAACATCATGATGCGTTTTACTATAGATAGAGAGTTTAACCTCATCCCAATGTAACTTTTCCCATTCATCAGTAAATGTCATTTCATTCACCTTAATCAAGAAATGCCGTTAATGGACTAGAAGCAACAGCTTGAGTGTTAACTGCCGCCAACCCATTTTCATAAGCTAATCGGCCAGATTGCACCGCTAATTTAAATGCAGTTGCCATTGCGATTGGATTTCTTGCCGCAGCAATCGCAGTGTTAACAAGCACAGCATCAGCCCCCAGTTCCATTGCCAAAGCAGCATGAGATGGCGCACCAATACCAGCATCAACCACTACAGGTACTCGAGCTTGGTCAATAATAATCTCTAAAAAGTCACGACTGACAATGCCTTTATTTGAACCAATAGGCGCACCTAGTGGCATAACAGCAGCACAACCAACCTCTTCCAATCGCTTACATAAAACGGGATCAGCATGACAATATGGCAAGACAATAAACCCTTGTTTCACTAACTCTTCTGCTGCGGTTAATGTTTCAATTGGGTCTGGCATTAGGTATTTGGGATCAGGGTGAATTTCCAATTTAAGCCAATTTGTGCCCAATGCTTCACGAGCAAGTTGTGCGGCGAAAATAGCCTCACGAGCATTTTTAGCACCAGACGTATTGGGTAATAAGTTAATTCCTGCATCCACAATCGGCTTTAATATATTGTCTTCAGGGTTATTCACTTCAACACGTTTTAACGCCATTGTTGATAATTCAGAACCAGACTCTATAAGTGCCTTTTGCATAACGCTGGCATTTGGAAACTTTCCTGTTCCGGTGAATAAACGTGATCTAAACGTCTTATCTCCAATGGTTAATAAGTCATTCATGTTAGCCTCCAGCGATTGCTTGAAATAAAGAGATGGATTCACCCTGTGATAACCCACGCTTTTGCCACTCTGATCTCGGTATTATCTGATTACTGATTGCAACAGCACATCCTTGTGTATCAATACCATGGTATTCTAAAAATGAAGATAATGTATGCGTGACCTCAACTCGATAAGACACACCATTAAGTTCTATTGACATTAAATCACTCATGACAAGTCTCTCCCTTTGAGTGTGTTTCACGTGAAACATCATTAGTTACTGTTGAAGCACAGATTGAACATTGGCTGTCTTTTGGAATTTTTATCGATGACCAAGCCAAAGAGCGGCCATCAAACTGATGAATGGTGTCCCATTTCATGTAACTCGGTTGAGTAAGGTATTTAATGGTTTCTAATGCCTGTAAGTTTCCTATCATGCCTACCACCGGTCCCACAATTCCGAACGACTGACAGTTTTGTGTTTGGTGGCTTTCAGTAAAAGGAAATAAACAGTGATAGCACGACGTGTTTTTTTCCGTGACCTGATTTGAAAACAACATTAGCTGCCCTTGCCATCCAATTGCTGCACCAGAAATAAGTGGAACGTTATGCTTTACACATGCCGCATTAGTTTCATGACGTGTTGGCAAATTATCAGAGCAATCCAAAACCACGTCGACTTGATTAATAAAACGGGATAACTCTGGCTCTGTTAACTTATGGCTGATCACTTCAATATGAGTTGTACCATTCAACCCTTTAAGTTGCAGTGCCATTGCCATCGCTTTATTTTGATTTAGGTTGTTATCGCGATACACCACTTGTCGCTGTAAGTTGCTTAATTCAACTTTGTCTCCATCGGCAATGATTAATGTACCGATACCAGAAGCGGATAAATACATTCCAACCGAAGAACCCAATCCGCCACAACCGATGATGAGAACCGTACTATTTCTTAATGCTATTTGCCCTTTATCACCAATATCAGGCAACATAATTTGACGGCTATAACGCAGAAAATCTTGGTCACTTAACCCTTCCATTAACTGGTTACTCATAAGCAACCTCCTGTAGATTTCCTCTTCTTGGTTCAGAAATAATGGCGTTAAATTTCGCGACGGCCTGCTCTGTATCCTCAGCCTCAGTAATCGCTCGAACTACCGCAATACTATCAACACCGGTTTGCCACACATCATTAGCAACGGAGAGATCAATACCGCCAATCGCAACGGTCGGAATGTCTCCAGCTAATTGTTGATTCTTTGCAAGATTGGTCAAACCTTGTGGTTGTGATGGCATCTCTTTCGTTGGTGTCGGAAAAATATGACCAAGCGCTAAATAGCTTGGATTTAGGGCTTTTACTTTTAATAGTTCACTATCATCGTGTGTCGACAAACCAAGACAAATATTCGCCTCAGCAATCGCCTGTAAATCAGCAACCTCTATGTCTTCTTGTCCAAGGTGAATACCAAATGCTTTGTGCTTAATAGCTAACTGCCAATAGTCATTGATGAACACCTGAGCATCATATTCACGGCCAAGCCTAATCGCTTTTATAACCTGTTGCTCTAAGTCTGCTTGTTCTGGATTCTTAATTCTCAATTGGATTGTCTTTACATCGAGCTTTAATAATTTTTCTATCCACGACACATCATCAACTACGGGATATAAACCAAACTTACTTTTATCAATATTAGGGAATGCAAACATTGCTGTCTCACCTCAATTCCGTATACAAAACTAAGAGATGTTCCACGTGAAACATCCCTTATTATCATCGTTATTCAGCTTCAACTGCAGGATGATAAAGTTCAGACCCAGACGCTTTAAACTCTTCTGACTTTTGACGCATCCCTTCTAGAGGGTCATCTATCATCTTAATTTCGATTGCTTGGTCTAAAGCAACTTGTTCCGAATCTTTAGCGTACTCTCTGACTTCTTGTGAGATCTTCATTGAGCAGAACTTAGGCCCACACATTGAACAAAAGTGAGCAACTTTGCCCGATTCTTGCGGTAAGGTTTCATCGTGATATTCACGAGCGGTAATAGGATCAAGAGACAGATTAAACTGGTCTTCCCAACGGAATTCAAAGCGGGCTTTTGATAAGGCGTTATCACGAATTTGTGCACCCGGATGACCTTTGGCTAAATCGCCTGCGTGTGCTGCTAACTTATAAGTAATCAAGCCTGTCTTCACATCGTCTTTATTTGGTAACCCTAAGTGTTCTTTTGGCGTTACGTAACACAACATGGCACAGCCATACCAACCGATCATGGCAGCACCAATACCTGAAGTAATGTGATCATATCCAGGAGCAATATCTGTCGTTAGTGGCCCTAGTGTATAAAATGGCGCTTCATGACAATGTTTAAGTTGTTCATCCATATTCTCTTTAATCATGTGCA
Source organism: Aliivibrio sp. S10_S31 (assembly GCF_014694495.1). Classification (NCBI taxonomy): domain Bacteria; kingdom Pseudomonadati; phylum Pseudomonadota; class Gammaproteobacteria; order Vibrionales; family Vibrionaceae; genus Aliivibrio; species Aliivibrio sp. S10_S31. The sequence continues at coordinate 17,496 of NZ_JAAUWR010000030.1, forward strand.
TAGGAACATGACCTGGACCTTCAATAATGACTTGAACATCGTATTCCCACGCAACTTTAGTTAGCTCACCTAAAGTTCGTAATTCAGCAAATTGCGCTTCATCATTAGCGTCAGCAACAGAGCCCGGACGCAATCCATCACCCAAAGATAAAGCCACATCGTATTTAGCACAGATTTCACAGATCTCACGGAAGTGTGTATAAAGAAAGCTTTCTTGGTGATGAGCAAGACACCACTTAGCAATAATAGAGCCGCCACGAGATACAATCCCGGTAACGCGTTTTGCTGTCATTGGTACATAACGAAGCAGTAAACCTGCGTGAATGGTAAAGTAATCGACGCCCTGTTCAGCCTGCTCGATTAAGGTATCTCGCATCACTTCCCAGTTAAGGTTTTCGGCTACACCATTCACTTTTTCTAGCGCTTGATACATTGGAACCGTGCCAATTGGGACAGGGCTATTACGTAGAATCCACTCACGAGTTTCATGAATATTTCGACCCGTAGATAAATCCATCACCGTATCACCGCCCCAACGCGTTGACCAAACTAGCTTCTCCACTTCTTCTTCAATTGATGAACTCACCGATGAGTTACCAATATTAGCGTTGACCTTAATTAAGAAATTACGACCAATGATCATTGGTTCTGCTTCTGGATGGTTTATGTTTGATGGGATAATTGCGCGCCCTTCAGCAACCTCTTTACGCACAAATTCAGGTGTGATTTCTTTCGGTAAGTTAGCCCCAAAACTATGGCCAGGATGTTGGTGATTAAGTTGCTCATCTGCAAACTTTTGACGACCCATGTTTTCACGAATCGCTATGTATTCCATTTCAGGAGTAATGATTCCCTGACGCGCATAATGCAGTTGAGTAACACACTGGCCTTGTTTAGCACGGCGAATCGTTGGGAGATTTCCATAACGAAGTTCATCAAGAGTTTCATCCGCTAAACGCTCTTGCGAATAAACAGAGCTCACGCCATCAAGTAACTCGGTATCATTTCGCTCTTCTATCCATTCTTGACGCAACTTAGGTAATCCTCTATATACATCGATATCGTAGCTTGGATCGGTATACACACCTGAAGTGTCATAAACTTGGATAGGTTCATTTGGTTCAAAAATTGGTGATTCTTTGGTACCACCAACTAAACTGTCAGCTAATGAAATCTCTCGCATAGGAACGCGAATATCAAGACGAGAGCCTTCAATATAGACTTTATTTGAATTTGGATATGGTTGAACCGATAACGATTCAATATTGGTTTTAGCATCTAAACGTGCTTGTTTACGGCTTGACGACATAGCAAAATTCCTTGATAAAAATAGAATAATTGCTTGCCGGATTTGAGTTGTAGCAAGAGGTTCTTAGTTTGTGCTGCAGAGAATATCTGTCTGTACTGTTATGCCCACAAGTTAAAAAGAATAAAAGCAGCTAAAATTCAGCTACGTCTGTACCTTTCAATCTGTAGATATGGTTTCATAAACTAAGATGTAAATTGTCTCTTGTTCCCTTCGCAGGTATTAGCCTGATCAGGTTCTACGGATCCCGCACTGCGGTCTCAGCTTGTACTTTAAAAAGCACTAAGCACTCCGACAAGTTTCTTTCAGATCGTTGAATCAAAATCTGAACGTGTTCGGAGTATAAAGAAAGTATGCAAGAAATGAAATGGAAGAGAAAAAAGTTATCAAGTGGTTGGCTGAGTTTGTGAGTGAGCGCATATAGAGTTTTACATATCGACAATCCATATTAAATCTTGTGTGCTTCGCAGAAAAAAAACACCTTTGTCATCGGTAGATCTTACACCAACAAGTACAATGTTCTTTTTTGTGGAGAAGTACATTAGGTTTTAATCCTCTCCACAAGGCACATTGAACCTTGTGTGCTTCGTAACAAAAAACCACCTTTGTCATCCGTAGCTCTTACACCAACAAGTACAATGTTCTTTTTTGTGGAGAAGCACATTAGGTTCTAATCCTCTCTACCAAGTTCTAATCTAGATAAACCACCATGTTTCACGTGAAACTATTTGTCTTTTTTAGTTAGCTTATTCGCTAGGTGTTTTAATGACGATGAATTATGTTCACGATATGACCCTATTTTATTTAGGCCGTCATGATCACGACCATGCTCTAATGTTTTAGAAACAGCAACACGTTGTGAAGAGTAAATACCAGTATGACCACTAAAGTAATAAGCCGTATAACACGCTAAAGCGAAATAAGGTAAATACTCAGCACCAAACAATTCCACGCCCATGATCGTACAAGCTAATGGTGTATTGGTTGCAGCCGCAAATACCGCAAGGAAACCCAGAGCAGCAAATAAATCAACCGGAGCCCCCATAACCCAACCTAAGAAGTTACCTAACGTAGCACCAACAAAAAACAACGGTGTTACTTCACCACCTTTATAACCAGCAGCAAGAGTAATCGCAGTTAATACCAGTTTTAAAATCCAGCTATACCACTCTGCTCCACCTTCAGTAAATGCTGACGTAATACTCACACCACCATCACGACTTGGATAAACACCAATACCAATGTAATCATAATTGCCAAGTAATTGAGTAATGATGATGACCATCAAACCACCCACAACGACAATTAAATATGGGTTCTTTAATGTTGCGTTAAACAGGTCTTTAAAGCCGTGAGTTAACTCACCAAACAAATAACCAGCAATACCAAAACCAATTGCAGCAATAATCACTTTAGCCATTAATAAAAGATCGATATCAACAGCATGACCAAACAAGGTGCTAACCTGATCAAAGTTAATTAAATAATGCGTATGATGGGCACCCCAAGCCGAAGCAACCACATTAGCTAAGATAGCAGCCAATAGCGCAGGAATGATAGCATTGAACTTAATACGTCCAATAAACAATACTTCAAGAGCAAAAATAGCCCCAGTAAAAGGCGTACCAAAAATAGAAGCAAAACCAGCGGCAACACCTGCGGTTAGCATCATTTTTCGGTCATCTTCAGATAGCTTAAAGACTTTAGATAACCAATCCGTTGTTGCACCACCTATTTGAACAGCCGTACCTTCACGACCAGCAGAGCCACCAAATAAATGCGTTATCACCGTAGTAAATAACACTAATGGCCCCATTCTTACTGGAACACCTTCCCCAGCTTGGTGGATTTCATCCATAATTAAGTTATTACCGCCCGCCGAATTTTTACCCCAATTTCGGTAGCTATAAACAATAGCTAAACCCGCAACTGGTAATAAATAAATCAGCCATGGATTCGCAATGCGAGCTTGCGTCGCTTCACTTAGTAACCATAAGAAAAATGCGTTAAATGACCCTACCAATAAAGCAACAGGTAGAATTAGTAATGACCAACGAGCTACTTGAAATAAGTTTTGAAAATTTCGATTAAGAGGATGTGCCATGGATCTCTATCTTTAAATAATGGTTAAACAAAAGGATAGACGATCTTAGAAGAGAAGAGAAATAACAAACTGCTCTACCATAGACGGATCTACCCCAATACGATCAGACTCACTGATCAGGGTAACGCTACAGTAGGAATCATTATCTCTAAAAATAGAGCGGTTAAAGGTGGAAATCCATCACCCGTATTTGGCATAAGAACCAAACAACAATCAGAATGCTACTCCTATCATTTTCAAATGGCAAATAAAAAAGGCACACCTTAGGTATAATGCCGCTCGCTTAACAGCTAGTGGCTCTTTTTTTATAAGGGTAGCGCGGTGCTTTATAAAGCACTTGTCGCGGAAATGGTTTTCGCTTTCTTTTCTTTGGCAGGATTAGACGCTTTCCGCTTTC
>NZ_JAAUWR010000031.1:0-18095 GCF_014694495.1 Aliivibrio sp. S10_S31
GAGTCTAATGACTGTTGAACTGCGTTTCTTTTGAACTCATTAGAAAACTTTCGTTGTGATTTGATTTTCATGTCACTCAATCCTCGTGATCGAGTGTCCACTTTATTGGGGTCAAATCAGGAAGAGCAAAAACCAAAGTAGTGCAGCATACAACATTTATTTTATTTGCTTTTCAGTTTTGCTAGTTTGGATAGAATTGCTAGGATCTCTCTTGCCTCCTGAATGAGTAACAATCCTTCCTCTTTTCTAATATAGCCAATTTCAATACCGATAAAAATCTGAGTAATCAATTCTGCCGCAGAGCCTTGAGAATAATTTAAAAATCGAGCTTTTTCTTTACCACTTTCGCGTTCTTCTCCTTCTGCTATATTGGAAGGTATCGATAATCCTGACCGAGTAATCTGGTCTCTAAAGCCGTAATCTTTAATATCTGAAGTTAACTCATAAATACTACACGATAAACGACAAGCTCTTTTCCAAACAGCTAAACTTTCACATTTCATCCTTATCTCCTGCAAGCGAAGCGACCTGAATCCTGAAACCTAAGTAAGCGCAGCGTATAGTTTCTAGTCTCTAAAACCCTCTCAAACTCCCTACGCACATCATCCTCCCCATGCACCACTACTATCTCTTTTCTTCCCTCTTCTATCCCCTCGACAAACTTAATTAAATCAGATTGATCGGCGTGGGCTGAATATCCAGACATGGTGTGGATTTGCGCATTAACATCAATCGGTTGGTTATCTATCCATACTTGATGTTCTTGGTTTTGAAGATCTCGCCCTAATGTTCCATGAGCTTGATAACCGGCAAGAATAATATCGGTTCGTTTATCTGGTAATAATGCCTCAAGGTAATTCATGACTCGGCCTCCGGCACACATGCCACTTGCGGCGACAATAATGCATGGCTCTGCAGTACTTTTTAGTCGATTAACTATTTTCATGTGCTCTTTGTGGCTTTCGATAACGATGCATTGCTCAAAGTTAAGTGGATGACGATGGTTGTTTAACTTGGTTGTGGCTTCTTTACTCCATAATTTTTTAAAACGTCGATATTGTTTGGTGACTTTATTGGCTAATGGTGAATCAAGAATGATGGGGATTTTTGAGTCTATTTTTTTATGATGAATTAGATGCTCTATATCAAACAGTAGCTCTTGAGTTCTGCCCACTGAAAATGCAGGAATAATAATGGCTCCACCATCTTCTAATGAACGCTCGATGACCTGTTGTAAACGAGTGGCTCTGGTTTCTACGCTGTCATGAATTTTATTGCCGTAAGTACTTTCTATGACTAATATATCGGCTCGTTTCGGTGGCGTTGGGTCAGGCAATAGTGGCGTTTTTGATGGCCCTAAATCACCTGAAAATACGATAATTTCATTGTTGGGAAGTTTAATTTCGACATAAGCAGAACCGAGGATATGCCCTGCGGGTTGGAAACGGAGGTAAAGGGACGAGAATTTAGGACGCTTCGCTTCGAGGGGCGAGGAAGAGCTAGAAGATTTAACTGTAGAGGTGAGCTTAATTCGGTGCCATTGGTTGTATGGGATGGGTTTTATCTGTTTTCTTATAAATGCTAATACTCTTTCTCTTTGACCTTTGTTTAATCCTAGTTGCAGTTTTAATCCATCATCTAACATGAGCGGTACGAGCTCTGCTGTTGCTGGTGTACAGTAAATGGGTTGCTTGAAACCTTTTGCTAGTAACCAAGGCAGTCGCCCAATGTGATCGATATGTGTATGAGTAAGAATGAGCGCTTTTATATGTGCGATGGGAAATTCAATATCGAGCTTTCTCTCGTTTCCATTTTTATCTTTGGCATCTCTCCCCTGAAACAAACCGCAATCTATTAATATACCGTGGTTGTTGCCGTTGTGCTTAATACTGAGTTCATGGCATGAGCCTGTGACGCCGAGTTTTCCACCATGGTGTTTGAGGTTTATTTCGAGGTTGGTGGTTTGGGTTGAGGTTTTTAAGGGTGTGGGCATGAGAGCTCCTTTTTAGAATTCAGGGTTCAGATCGGTCGCAGGCTCCCTTGCAGGATTCAGGGGTGATCGTTGTTATTACAGCGTCAAAGACTGTTCTCCCCCTTTTACCACTGTATGTATGAGAGTAATAAAATCAATACAAGGGGGAGTTAGAGGGGGTTGTAACCTTTATTTCTAAATATCCCATAACCAGTAGCAGAAAAAGAAAAAATTCAATTAAAGAGGTAAAGCTATTGCGAGTATATTCAAAGTTATTCATTCACAACCCCTCCTAACCTCCCCTTCTATTAACATCACGAATCCCAATGATTTATCACTCAAGGGGAGGAACTATTTTTTGTCGTTGTAGCTTCAGCGATCACCTCTGAAATCTGCAAGCGAAGCGATCTGAATTCTGCTCTTTCGATCTTCCTAAAAACACACCACACTCTCCCTTTTCTACTAACATCACCAATCCCAATGATTTATCACTCGGGAATTTAGGATTCAGATCGGTCGCAAGCTCCCTTGCAGGGTTCAGGAGTGATCGTTGTTATTTCAGCGTTCACAATACTGTTCCTCCCCTTGTTCACAAATGTGACTTGGTAGAAACTGCCGATAATAAGGGGAGGCTAGGAGGGGTTGTAAATAATGAAGTTTAGTTTATCTGAATAACCTAAAGACAGCACAACCAACCCCCTTTAACTCCCCCTTATATTCACTATATCGATCTCATAATTATTGCGATAAAGGGGGAGAACCATTCTTTGTCACTGTGATTTCAGCGATCACCTCTGAAATCTGCAAGCGAAGCGCTCTGAATTCTGTTCTTTCGCTCTCCTGAAACCTGAATCCTGAAACCTCGCTTTTCGCTCTTCCTCAAGCTAAGTGTTATCAACTCTCGCCCCTGCTTTTCAAGCGTAGCGTCACCTCTTCTTCTTTGCTACAATTCAATCAATTATATTATTTTTCGGTGGTATCAAAATGATCATTGTAACTGGCGGCGCTGGCATGATTGGCAGCAACATTGTTAAGTCTTTAAATGACAAAGGTTTTAACGACATTTTAGTGGTTGATAACCTAAAAGATGGTAAAAAATTCAAGAACCTAGTGGATCTTGATATCACTGATTACATGGATAAAGAAGACTTCATTACGCAAATTATGGCGGGTGATGACTTTGGTCCTATCGAAGCTATTTTCCATGAAGGTGCTTGCTCTGCTACGACTGAGTGGGATGGCAAATACATTATGATGAACAACTATGAGTACTCTAAAGAGTTGCTTCATTTCTGTATTGAGCGTGAAATTCCATTCCTTTATGCATCATCAGCAGCTACTTACGGTGAAACAGATACGTTTATCGAAGAGCGTGAATACGAAGGTGCTCTAAACGTTTACGGTTATTCTAAACAACAGTTTGATAACTACGTTCGTCGCCTATGGGCTGATGCTGAAGAGCACAACGAAACGCTATCTCAAATTACGGGTTTCCGTTACTTCAATGTGTATGGCCCTCGTGAACAACATAAAGGTTCTATGGCTTCGGTTGCTTTCCATTTAAATAACCAAATGAATGCGGGCGACAACCCTAAACTGTTTGAAGGTAGTGACGAGTTTAAACGTGATTTCGTTTACGTTGGTGATGTGGCTGCGGTTAACCTTTGGTTCTTAGAAAATGGCGTATCTGGTATCTATAACTGTGGTACTGGCCGTGCTGAACCATTCCGCGCAGTTGCTGAAGCAGTAATTAAACACCACGGTAAAGGTGAAGTGGAAACTATCCCGTTCCCTGAGCACCTAAAAGGCGCATACCAAGAGTTTACTCAAGCTGATCTAACTAAGCTTCGTGCTGCTGGTTGTGATGTTGAGTTTAAGTCAGTAGCTGATGGTGTTGCTGAATATATGGCGATGATTAATAAGTAGATTTAAGTGACGAGGACGCTTCGCTCGAGGAACGAGTAAGAACGTAAATCAGTTCGAGAGCACTACAACTGCTCTTGAACTTATCGTTTCTAGTTTCTTAAAAATCATCCAATTTAATTTTTCTGGTATATGGGATATATGAAAGTATTTGTTGTCAGTTTAAAACGTTCGGTTGATCGCCGTGAGCGCATTCAAAAGCATTTAGACGCTCTTGATATCTCTTTTGAGTTTTTTGATGCGATTGACGGATCAATTGAAAACTTTCAATATTCTGATCATGCTCGCCCTGTTACCACAAAAAAACGTAAAGGCTACTCACTTAAAACCAGTGAAATCGCCTGTTTTGCAAGCCACTATGCGATGTGGCACAAATGCGTTTCCTTAAATGAATCTATCGTCATTATGGAAGACAATGTTGACCCTATCGCAAACGCTAAACAGATAATTGAATTAAGTTTTGAACATATCCAAACTTATGATTACATCAAATTATCAGCAACTCATAAGTCTCCATTTCATCGTATTCTAGATTTAACCCCTGAGTTTCAACTTGGCGGTTATAAGAAAAAAACCTGCGGTACAACAGCGTATATTATTAGCCCTAAAGCAGCCCAACGCTTTATTGATAATGCTCAAGCGTTTTTGGAACCTGTCGATGACTATATGGAAAAGCCTTGGCGACATCAGGTACAAACTTATAGTGTCTCACCTGACCTATTTACGCGTGCCGATATTACTTCCACGATTGGTTCAACACGTAAAGACAAAAGCGGTATTTCTCCATTCAATAAAATATATATTGAACTGTTTCGTACCTATGAATCCCTAATGAAAAGTTTGCATTGGAAAAATAAGTAATGAAAATCCTGATCATTGGCCCATCATGGGTAGGTGATATGGTGATGTCTCAATCACTGTATATCACATTAAAACAACAGCACCCTGAAGCGATTATCGATGTAATGGCACCGACTTGGTGTAAACCCATTCTTGAAAGAATGCCTGAGGTTAACCAAGCGATTGAAATGCCTCTTGGTCATGGTGATTTCAATCTGTTAGGTCGTCGTGCTCTTGGTAAAGAGTTAAAAAATAATAACTATACACATGCTTACATTTGCCCGAACTCTGCAAAATCAGCACTTATTCCTTGGTTTGCAGGGATCCCGGTTCGTACGGGTTGGAAAGGTGAAATGCGTTATGGGTTATTAAACGACTTACGTCCAAATAAAAAAGCATTCCAATACATGGTTGAGCGCTATGTAGCATTAGCTCATCCTAAATCTGAAATGATTGATTCAAGTTCACTAGGTGGATTAGAGAATTTACCTCGCCCAGCTCTATCAATTGATGCGGAAGTTCAAAAAAATACTCTAGAGAAGTTTTCTTTATCTCTTGATAAACCGGTTCTTGGTTTGTGCCCGGGCGCTGAATTTGGTCCTGCAAAACAGTGGCCTGTTGAGCATTATGCTGCCGTAGCTAACGAAATGATTAACCGTGGCCATCAAGTATGGTTATTTGGCTCTGCCAAAGATAAAGAAACAACTGAAAGTATTAAAGCTTTAGTGGATGTAGATAACCGAGCAGCAGTATTTAACATAGCAGGAAATACAAGCTTAATTGAAGCGGTTGATCTACTTGCCGCTTGTAAAACCGTTGTAAGTAACGATTCTGGTTTAATGCACGTTGCTGCTGCAGTAGGTTGTCATGTGGTTGGTGTTTATGGTTCTACATCACCAAAGTACACACCACCATTAGCGGAAAAAGTCGATATTGTAAGCACTGATATTGAGTGTCGTCCTTGTTTTAAGCGTGAATGCCCTCTTGGTCATTTGAAGTGCTTGAAAGAGCTTTCCTACAAAGAAGTAATCCGTATATTATGATAAAAACATCTAAATTAGAGCGGTTTATTAATAACCATCATTTTCAACAAATAATGCTTTTTTGTTTATTTGGCTATGTGTTATTTAAAGAATCCAACCGTTACATTGGAGACATTTTCCAATCATGTATCGTTGTTGGTAGTCTACTTGCAATTTATGTTTATCGTAAGTATTTCTTTCAAGATAAGATCTTTTTATCTCTAATTTCAGCCGTTATTGTTTCAATTCTAAGCTGGGCAAACTCTATAGTTAGTGACCCATCATTAGCTAAAAGTAGCCCTAATATTGGTTTTCTAGGTAATATTTTCTTTTTTATAATGATTGCTTATTGGTTAAAAGCAGACTTGAAAAATATAAGAACTTTTTTATTTCTATTTTTAATCGGTCTTTTGATGACTTTGTTTACTCATTCCTCTGATATCATTTTAGATATTTACAATGGATTTAATGGAGAAAGAGTCGATTTTGATTTTATTAATGCAAACCACTCAGCTGCATTAGCTGGATGTGCTATATTATTAACATCTTATTATGCAATCAAAAAAATAAAATCAAACTGTAGCTTTAAATCAAAACTATTATCTGTCTTTTTATATTTATTAATAATTTCTCCTTTTATTTTTATTGCAATTGTAACTAAAGCAAGACAAGTTTGGTTGGCTATCTTCCTAATACTTATTCTATATATTGGATATGAGATAATTAAAAGGGGAAGTTTTAAGAAAAAAATAGCTATTATTCTCTCTTTTTTAATTACAATATCTTTGATCAGCAAAATATCTGTTATTGAAGAAAGAATAAATACTGAGTCCGCAGTATTTTCAGCAATTATATCAGGAAATATTGATACTGTTCCATATACAAGTATTGGTGCAAGAATTCATTTTTGGTATGAATCAATTCCATGGATAAAAAAATATCCAATCCTTGGTTTTGGAGAAGATACTCGTAATTTAGTAATTCAAGAATCAAAAAATATTCCAGACTATATTAAAGCTAATTTTTCACACTTACATAATGGTCATATTGAGATATTAGTTTCATATGGTTTACTTGGTTTTTCTTTATTAATATTTGTTTGTATAACTTTAATTAAGAGTGCATATAGCGTACGAAATTTTGACCAAGGCGAAAGTTACTACTTAATTCTTATATTTATCACATACTTTATTATAATTAATATGTTTGAGTCTTTCTGGTTATTTAAAACAGGGCTCTATATGTTTACCATTTTTTGTGCTGCTGCATATTCATTATATTTAACGTCAAGTATTAAAAGGTTTTATAATGAAGAATAAAATCCATGCAATATGGTTAGGTAATAAACTAACCCCTCTTGCTTTAGTTTGTATTGAAGACTGGAAAAAACAGGGTTATGAATACAAAGTATGGACGGAAGAATACTCATTAATCACTGAGTGGATTGATGGATGCGAGTTTGCAAAAGAGTGCTATAAGCGTGGATTGTACGCTTTTGTTACGGATTATTTACGCCTGAAAATATTACAACATGAAGGTGGATTGTATTTAGATACAGATGTAACTGTGCAAAAAAATCCATTCCCATTGTTTGAAGAATGCCAGTTTGCTGTTGGATATGAATCAGAGTCAATGATTGGAACTGCGTGTATTTATGCGCAAAAAGAATCAAAAATTTTGGCTAATCTTATCGATTTTTACGAGCATAAAATCCTAAGTTCTCCATTGTATATGGGACCGGGAATAATGTCTCATGTCTTAATTGACAATAAAATGAAAGATATTGAGAAATCGTTAATTTTCCCAGTTGAATACTTCTATTGCTATCTTGGTAATGGACAAGAGTTTACTACTCCTGATAATTCATACTTAGTGCATTGGTTTCAGCATAGCTGGAAAGATCCAAGAAAAGCGATTTATTTAAAATCTAAACATATGGGATTACTTGGTAAAATATATACTTGGCAAAAATATATTTTCAAAAAGAGAAAATAATGCGCTTTTTGTACAGCTTACTTTTAACCTTTATCTCTCCTTTACTTCTCTATTCTCTTTATAAGAAAAAAGAAGGAAAGCCTGCTTTTGGTCGTCGATGGAAAGAGCACTTTGGTTGTACCCCATCACTCAATGCAACGCAGGCTCCAATATGGATTCATGCGGTATCGGTTGGTGAAGCCATTGCTGCTGCTCCTATTATTAAAGCATTAAAGAAGCAAAACCCTGAACAACCCATTCTTGTCACGACGACGACAAGTACTGGTGCTGAACAAATCGAAAAGTTAGGTGATTTGGTTGGACACAGATACATGCCGATTGATTTTTGCTTTGCGGTTCGTGGTTTTTTAAAAGCGACTAAACCTGAAAAGATGCTAATTATGGAAACAGAACTGTGGCCAAATACACTGCATACTGTTGCCAAATTTGGCATTCCTATTTCAGTATTAAATGCTCGTCTTTCTGAAAAATCCTTTTTAGGCTACAAAAAAGTACAGCCTATATTTAATCTACTTGGTAAACACCTAACTCATGTTTGTTGCCAATATAAAGATGATGCAGATCGTTTCGTTGCTCTTGGTATTCAACCTGAGAAAGTACATGTGACTGGCTCAGTAAAATTTGATATCGAAACTACAGAGCAAATACAAGAATCAGGGATTATTCTTCGTAAGCAACTTGGAGAAGATCGCCCGATTTGGATTGCGACCAGTACACATAAAGGTGAAGATGAGCAAATTCTAGCGGCCCATCGCTCTTTATTGCATAAGATACCTAATGCGTTATTAATTTTAGTTCCGCGTCACCCCGAGCGCTTTAATGCTGTATTTGAGCTTTGCCAAGGCGCTGATTTTAAAACCGTTAAACGCACGTCAAATCAGACATTAACGCCAGATTGTCAAATATATCTTGGTGATACGATGGGAGAAATGCTTACGCTCATTGGTGCTTCTGATATCTGCTTTATGGGCGGAAGTTTACTTGGTGATAAAGTGGGTGGTCATAATTTACTTGAGCCTGCTGCACTAGCTAAACCGTCCATTACTGGCCCAAGTTATTATAATTTCTTAGAGATAGCTGAAACGCTAATCAAAGAAGACGCAACGAAAGTTATCACTTCTGCTGAAGAGCTGGCGAGCCTATTAAAGCAATTAATGACTCAACCAGAATATGTCGAGAAAATGGGTGAAAATGCGCAAGACTTTATTTCAAAAAACTCTGGTGCAGTAATTAAAACCTTAAATTTACTTTAATACCACACCCAAAAAATCTTAATTTACATATGGGTTAGTTCTCTAAGCTAGCCCATTCTTCTTCACTCCAATGAATATTTCGTTTAGTTACTTCTTTTACAAACGAGCGTTTTAATCTATCCCAGTTTCCTTGCTTCCAATCATCGTCTTTCTGCTGATAACATTTATCGAAATCAATAATCCAAACTTTGTCGTTATCATCAATCAAAATATTATGAATGTTTAAATCGGTGTGATTGACTTGAGCAGCATGCATTTTTCGGATTTCATTACCAACTTTTTGGTACACCTCTTTTGATAATGGTTTTTCTTGCAAGATAGACACAAGATCTTGTGCGTTCGGGATCTTTTCACTTAATAAGTCAGCTTGATAACAAAACGTTCGTTTTATGGTTCTTGCTGCTATAGGCTTTGGAACGTTAACACCCGCTTCTTTTAAACTCTTTAGTAACTGAAATTCCTGGTAGCTACGACTCTTTTCCCACCCAGTAAAAATGTAATGATCTTTAATGATTTTTCCAAATAAACCACCACGACGATAATGGCGTAACGCTGCATCCATTTTATCTAAAGCTACAAACCAAGTTGTACCACGGCCTTGCGCTGAACCAATCACTTTGTTTTGTTGTTTCCAATAGTCAGGATCACAGCATTGTTCTGGTGAGTCACTAAGAATTGAGTCGTCGTACCAAATGATCTGTTTTTTATTTCTAATTGTTTTCACACAATGACTCCAATATTAATTAGAACTGTACGCTGCGCTAACTAGGTCGCTTCGCTTCTAGAAACTATAAGAGCAAAAGCTAGGTATTCTTATAATTTCTAGTCATTCACTAGCAACCCCTCCCAGCCTCCCCTTATATCAACATTTACAGCCAAGTAGCTATATCGATAAAGGGGAGGAGCTAGAGCTTACGCTCTTCTTAAGCGAAGCGCCCCTTAGCAACTTGTTGTATCTTGCTCTTATAATCTCTAGTTAGCGAAGCGTATAGTCTCTAGTCTCTTTCTCGCTTTATGCCATTTTACATTTATGACTGTTAATAGCATAATTCTAACTCATTCTTATTAGGTTAACATCTCTATGCCTTTATTCACTTCAGCTCCTAATTCTTTGTGTATTTTACGCCTCTCAGCTATTGGTGATGTTTGCAATACCATTGCTGCTATTCAAATGATTCAAAAGCAATGGCCTGAAACTAAAATAACTTGGATTACAGGTAAACTTGAAGCGCATTTAATTGGCGATCTACCTAATATTAATGTGGTTGTTTTTGATAAAAAACTGGGGTGGAAAGGCTATACCCAATTGTGGAAAACACTTAAAAATGAACGTTTTGATGCGCTTCTTCATATGCAATACGCATTGCGAGCAAGCGTTGCAACATTGGGTATTAAAGCAAAGTACAAATTAGGCTTTGATAAAGAACGCAGTAATGACTTTCAAACCCTATTTACTAACTACAAAGTGCCCTCTCCACAAAAACCACATGTACTTGATGGATTAATCGCTTTTGTAAAAGAGCTTGGTGTTAATACCACGAATCCAACGTGGGATATTCCGACCAGTTCTGAAGATAATGCTTGGGCATCTTCTCAACTTTCTGATGTTAATAACAAGAACCTCGTCATTGTTCCTGCAGCAAGTAAAGCCTATAAAAATTGGAACGCTCAAGGTTATGCTGATGTTATCCATCATGCTCAATCTCAGGGGTGGACGATTACACTTGCTGGCAGTCCGGCTCAAGTTGAAATTGATTTAGCTGCAAACATTGAATCTCTTTTAAATGCACCTGTTAAAAATTTAGTAGGAAAAAGCTCACTTAAAGAGATGTTAGCACTATTAAAGCAAGCTAATTTAGTGATAGCTCCAGATACTGGTCCTGCACACATGGCAAATGCCGTTAATACCCCTATTATTGGTTTGTATGCGCACCATAACCCTGACCGCACCTGCCCTTATCAATATCGTGACTATGTCGTTACGGTTTATGATGAAGCGATTAAAGCTGAAACAGGGAAAGATAAATCAGAGTTATCATGGCGAACTCGTGTTCAAGATAAGCAGGCAATGAATCGTATTCGCTCTGAGCAAGTTATTGCCATGTTTGATAAAGCAGTTATCGACTTTTCACTCTAACGTTAATGAGAATCATATAAATGACAACACCTACACTTACCGTCGCTCTTATCGTTAAAAATGAAGCGAACCACCTACAATCTTGCCTTGAAACCGTACAAGGTTGGGTAGATGAAATTGTTATCCTTGATTCTGGTAGTACTGACTCTACCGAAGCCATTGCTCGTCAGTTTACTGATAAATTTTTTGTAAACCCTGAATGGCCTGGGTTTGGTAAACAGCGTCAACTTGCACAACAACACATCACCTCTGACTATGTTTTATGGCTTGATGCTGATGAACGAGTAACCCCTGAATTAAAAGCAGACATTCAAAAAGCAATCAGCGATAACAAGCCTAATGTTGCTTATAAAGTGAATCGATTAAGTGATGCATTTGGTAAAGAAATTCATTACTCAGGTTGGTCTCCTGACTGGGTTCTTCGCTTATATCGCACTAATGAAGCTCAATATAACGATGCTTTGGTTCATGAGAAAGTAGTAACTTCTGACTCTGTTCGTGTTGAAAAGTTAAAAGGTCGTTTACTGCATTTCACTTACGATAATTTGCACCATTACATCAACAAAACAACTGGCTACTTAAAAGCATGGACGGATGAACGTGAAGGAAAGAAAAAAGCGGGACTAAGCACGGCATTAATTCATGCGCTGGGAGCCTTCTTAAGAATGTATATATTTAAACGTGGTTTCTTAGATGGTAAACATGGTTTTATTTTAGCTTGGTTAACAATGCACACAACTTTTATTAAATATATTGACCTTTACCTTCGTGAAGAGGTGAAAAAAAAATGAAAACAACATTAATCATCACTACTTATAATTGGAAAGAAGCTTTAGGTAGTGTTCTCGATAGCGTAAAAAACCAATTAGAACTACCAGATGAAGTAATTATTGCTGATGATGGTTCGAAAGAAGATACAGCTCAATTAATAAAAGAATACCAAAATTCATTTCCTGTTCCTCTATATCATAGCTGGCAAAAAGATGATGGTTTCCGAGCCGCACAAAGCCGAAATAAAGCAATCGCACAAGCGCATTTTGAATATATTATTATAATAGATGGGGATATCGTTTTACCTCCAAGCTTTGTTTTAGACCATAAAAAACATGCTGTAAGGGGACAGTTTATCCAAGGGGGTCGGGTTTTACTAAACCAAGAATGCTCACAGCACGTTATGAATACAGCTAAGCTACCTACCTTTTTCAGTTCAGGTTTAAAAAATAGAAAAAATATTATTAATAATAAATTGTTATCTTCTATTTTTTCTAAAATATCCAATAGTGACAAGTCAACTCGAAGTTGCAATATGTCTTTTTGGATGGAAGATATAATAAAAACAAATGGTTTTAATAATGAATTTATTGGCTGGGGTAGAGAAGATAGTGAATTTGTTCTTAGATTATTAAACTCTGGTTTATCACGCCTATATCTAAAATTTTCAGGCGTGGGCTATCACCTTTTCCATAATGAAAACTCTCGTGCCTCTTTAGCTGAAAATGACGCTATTTTGGAAAAAACAATCACAGAGAAACTTACTCGTTGTGAGCAAGGTATTAATCAGTTTCTTGAGGAGCAACATGACTAAGCGTGTTATTTACCCTGGAACCTTTGATCCGGTAACTCACGGACATTCAGACATTATTAGTCGTGCGGCTAATATGTTTGATCATGTTGTTGTGGGCGTTGCCTTTAGTCCAAGTAAAAAAACCATGTTCTCTCTTGAGGAGCGTGTGGATATGTTAGTGCAAGCAACAGCACATTTGAATAATGTCTCTGTTGTTGGCTTTTCTGGACTGTTAGTTGATTTAGCAAAAGATCAGCAAGCTAATATCTTAGTTCGTGGTTTACGCACTACGATGGATTTTGAATATGAGCTTGGCTTAACCACCATGTACAAAAAGTTAATGCCCGAGCTAGAAACCATTTTCCTTACGCCACCTGAAGAGCACGGATTTTTATCTTCTACCATCGTAAGAGAAACGGCTATCCACGGCGGTAAGATTGATCAGTTTGTTCATCCGTACGTAGCTTCGGCTATCTATCAAAAGGTGAAGCAATGAGCTTAAAGAAATTTCGTTATTATGTCGCCAACGGCAGCATTACGATAATACCTGCTTTTATTCTCCAAGCTCTTGGCAAAAAAACGCTGCAAAGCAGAACCTCATTTGATCAAGACTATATTGAGCAAAGGGTTAATTATTACAATAAACTGGATATTCCATTTTCTGTAAATAACCAAGAAGCGACACAAGTTAGCCAATTTAAAAAAACAGGTGGTAGTACTTATTACTTAGATCTGTTTAAAGTCATTAAAGCGTTTAGCCCTTCTTACTTTTTTAACTACATTAATGGGGATGTTATTGATGTTCCTGCTGATCCTAGCTTTTTAAAAAGCAGACCTATTGATGGGGATAATGCGGCATCTATATTATTGAAGCTAAATGCAATCCGTCACTATAACTTCATTAATGACAATAAAAGCTTTCAAGAAAAGAAAGATGCTGTGGTATGGCGAGGAACAGGTTTTCGTCCAAATCGTCGATTATTACTTTCAACTCATTTCAACAACCCAAAATGCAATATTGGTCGTGTTGATACAAAAGACGATTCAGAAGAGCAACTTGGCTACGTTCTACCTTCGATGTCGATTGAAGAACAGTTGGAATATAAGTTTATCTTAAGCTTAGAGGGCATGGACGTTGCAACTAACCTGAAATGGATCATGTCTTCAAACTCGCTGTGTTTCACTCCAAAACTACGCTATGAAACTTGGTTTATGGAAGGAAAGCTACAAGCGGGTATTCATTTTGTTGAAGTGAAAGATGATTTTTCAGACTTAATTGAAAAAATGGATTATTACACAAAGCATGAAGATGAAGCTCTAAAGATCATTAAAAATGCTAACCAATGGGTTGAACAATTTAAAGACAGCAAAAGAGAGAAATTAATCTCCCTTTTAGTTGCTCAAAAATATTTTGACTTATCAGGTCAATCTTCAGCTAAAAACTGACACTTTCCGCACCAAAAACTATTCCGTTGCCCAATTTTCTCTTCTTCTATTTTACTAGAGCAAACTGGGCACTCTTTCCCTGCTCTCCCATACACTTTCAATTCCTGTGCAAAATATCCAGGTTTGCCATCAACTTGATTAAAATCTTTTAGTGTTGTTCCACCTTGCTTAATTGCGGTTTCTAGCACTTTTTTTATTTCAGCTACAAGGACAGTAATCTGAGACGCTTTTAATGAACCTACTGGCGTTTTAGGATGAATTTGAGCCATAAACAAAGATTCACTGGCATAAATATTACCAACACCAACCACTACAGCATTGTTCATTATAAATTGCTTAACTACGGTTTTTTTATTCTTGGCTTTCTCAGCAAAATACTCGCTATTAAATTCATTTGTTAGTGGTTCTGGCCCTAGCTTAGAAAGCACTTGATGCGCTACACCTACCTCAGAATATAACCAAGCGCCAAACTTGCGTGGATCGTTATAACGAAGAACTTTGCCATTTTCTAAGACTAGATCAACATGATCGTGTTTTGCTGACGGCACTTCTTCATCTAAAACGCGTAAACTGCCCGACATTCCTAAATGAATAATCGCACTGCCTTCTGGGGTATCTATCATTAAATATTTTGCACGGCGACGAATTGACTGAACTCTTTGTCCAACTAATTTTTGCAATTCTTGAGGAATTGGCCAACGAAGCTTATCCGTTCTAACCACAATGGCTTTAATTGTCTGACCTTGCAGATGTGGGGTAATTCCTAGGCGGCTGGTTTCTACTTCTGGCAATTCTGGCATTGGGGCTTCCTTTAAAAATGGAGCTACTATTGTTAACATGCTCGCAAATCTTATAAATGAACTTGATAATCAAAAAAGAGACTTGTGATGTTCCAAAAAAACAGTAAGGCTTTGTATCCTGTCGTATGGCTCAGCCTTTTATCCTTTACGGCTATTCTAATGTTTGGTCGTTTGAATTTCATTCTTCAGTACGCTAATTTTGACACACTTGAAGCCATTCCAAACGATCTATTCAACTCTCTGTTTATTGGATTTAGATTTGACTTAAAAGTTGCAGCTATCGCTTATGCACCTATCTTTTTGATTGGTTTATTAACTGCTAATACTCGTTTTTTCTCTAAAGTGCTTAACGCTTTTGTTCCTTATACGTTCATCGTTAGCTTTATCGCTATTTCAGTAACAACAGCAAACTTTTTTTATTATCAAACCTATGGAAATTCCTTTGATATTTTTGTCTTCGGTTTAATGGAAGATGATACTGCAGCTGTAATTGATATTTTATGGAAAGACTATCCAATCTTATCTTCTGCTATTTTCTCTTTATTCGTCGCTATCGCTTCTACTCTTCTTTGTAAGAAATACGTTCATCACTTTTTAAATAAAGCTTATTCCACACAACCTACACTTAAATGCACTCTTGTTGTTATTGCTAATATTCTTATTTATTCTGTGATTGCTCGCGGTTCTATTGGTACTTTCCCACTAAAAAAATACCACGCTAACGTTTCAAACTATGAGGTATTAAACCAAGCAACCCCTAACGCTATCCTTGCTCTTGATTGGGCTAATAGTGACCATAAAAAAGACGCAAAATTCCACAAAGTCTCTTTTAACGAATATACATCTCAGGTAGAAAAAGTACTTCATCAATCAGATGCACAGTACACAACACCAGCGAATCTATATTTAGAAAAAAATCCACCGAATGTGGTGTTTGCATTAATGGAGAGCATGGGAACAAACTTATTACTAGAAGATGGTAATGGTACTGATTTATTAGGTGCTCTTCGTCCTCATATGCAAAGCGATTTTCATTTTAATCGTTTTACTTCAGGTACTGGCGGAACAATAAATAGCATTGTAATGATGTTATTTCACAGCAATGTTAACTCTATTAGCCACAGTAGCGCTCAAAAGACATCATTGTTTGGTTCTGCATTCTTACCTTATAAAAACGCAGGTTACGATGTCGTATACATCACTGGGGGCAGTCCTAACTGGCGTAATTTAAAATATTACATGCCATACCAAGGTGTTGATGCTTTTTATGATGAAGTCGATATAAAAAAAGCCTTCCCTGAAGCAGAAAAACTATCGAGTACTTGGGGTGTACCAGATGAATTCGCTTTTAAGTTTGCTGAGAAAATTCTGGCTGAAAGTAAGAAGCCTATGATGTTGATGATCCAAACAGAAACGAATCACCCTCCTTATAAAGTACCTGAAAATTATGATGTGAAGCCTATTAAGATCAGTCAATATGCGATGGATAAAATGGGGCTTGATAAAACGGAATCGGAGAAGATTTACGGTACTTACCAATATTCGTCGAATGCCTTAGGTGAATTTGTTGATTCAATAAAAGCTTCTTCGCTTAAAAGCAAAACGATTATCTCGGCCTCTGGTGATCACAGATTACGTAACTACTCGATTGAATTTCCTAAAGATTTAGGCTTCGCTCGCGCAGTTCCTTTTTATCTTTATGTCCCTGAAGCTATTTTAGAACATACGAGCTATAAGTTTGAAAAAGAACGCATTGGTTCTCATCGAGACATTTTCCCTACCCTGTATGCTTTTAGTTTATCAAATCAAAACTATTACAGTTTAGGTGGACGTAATTTGCTGCAAGTAAACGATATTGAAAATCCAGTTGCGTTTAATGGTAATGTTACTTATACCAAAAACGGTGTGTTTAATAACTCTACCCCTGATGTGCTCTACCCTTGGGCTGATAATGTTTCATTAACAATCAAACCAACTGCAATGGCTAACCCTGATAAATCCATCCAAAAAGATTACAGCCATCTACAAACGTTGTTTTTAAATGCTCAAATCAAAGGGTTTACTGAGTAATAAAAATTAGCACTAGAGACTGTGCGCTTCGCTAACTAGAAGCTATAAGAGCTAGGTTTCAGGTTTCAGGTTTCAGGTTTCAGGAAAATCAAAAGCGATAGCTCCTGAAGCCTGAAAGCGCAGTGTATAGTTTCTAGTTATTTACTAACAACCCCTCCCAACCTCCCCTTATATTTACTTTACCTGCCAAGTAATAATGGCGATAAAGGGGAGGAGTTAGAAGCAACTACCTCTGAACTCTGCAAGCGAAGCGATCTGAATTCTGCTCTCTTCTTTCGCTCTTACTCGCTCCTCGAGCGCAGCGTCCTTGCCTCTCGTCCCTGCTCTTATCTAAACAAATACCCTTCTTCCGCACTTACTGCAATCCATTCACCTTGCCAGTTTTGCATCATCCAAAAACTTGGTGCTTGGTAAATAGTAATTCGTTGTGGCTCTTCTTGATCTTCAAGCCAGACTTCAACAGAGCTTGGAGCGGGTAACTTTTCTTTTAATGCTTTAACTGAATCATCATTAAGAAGTGTTCCTTCTAGCGTAAACCAACGTTCAATGAGTTGGTTCTCTTGCTCTGAAGTATTAGCACTTAGGTCATATTCTGAAAAATGCATTTTTTGGATTACATTTTTACCTTCAAATAAGGGCTTAATACCTTCAACAACTTCAATATTTTCTTTTGGTTCTATTAAATATGTTTTTATTAGCTGAGGAGCTTGAAGTACTGCAATGAAAAGCAACACGAAGATGATCAGCATGTTGTTGTATTTGCGACGTGATGGTTTTTTCATTTTAAATCCTTTTTTAAAAGCAGGGACTAGAAGCGAGAACGCTTCGCTCGAGGTTTGAGAAGCGGCGAGTTCTAGAGACTATACGCTTCGCTAACTAGAAACGATAAGAGCAAGATCGAGGTTTCAGGTTTCAGGTTTCAGGTTTCAGGTTTCAGGTTTCAGGTTGATATGACCCCTTAAAAGTAGACACGGGGTTTTAGTTACTTAACTCAAAATCTATGGGGCTCTTTCCTCCTAGAGTCCCATGCCTTCTTATCGGATTATAATAGCCATCGATATAAAGTCGACTTT
>NZ_JAAUWR010000032.1:0-16685 GCF_014694495.1 Aliivibrio sp. S10_S31
AAAGCGGGAAGCGTCTAATCCTGCCAAAAAAAAGAAAGCGAAAACCATTTCCGCGACAAGTGCTTTATAAAGCACCGCGCTACCCTTATAAAAAAAGAGCCGCTAGCTGTTAAGCGAGCGGCATTAGCTAATTAGCCTCCTTTTTTTTGTTTAGATTTTTGTATTATTTTTGGTTTAATCGCTCAGCCAAAGCTTCCGCAGTTACGTCTTCAACCGCTAGAAACATTGATTTGATTTCCCCTGTTGTACTTCGCATTGGGTTCAATGTGACATTCTGATACATAAACTCACTCTGCTGAGTAATTGGTCGAACATTACGGCAACGAAATAAATACGGTTTTTGACGCCAGGTAATGAAACTGCGCGTGCCTAATTCAAAAACAGGTTTAGATTTTGCTTTAAACCAAGCGTCATTTATTTCTGGAAATAAATCGAACAATGATTTTGTCATCACATCATGAGCTTGTTTCCCACTATGATGTGTCATGAATCCATTCCATAAGTGCACATTAAATTCTTTATCGACTACAATAAGTCCGATATCGACGTTTTGCACCATGTCGACCATCCAATGAAACTGTTCAAATTCAGCTGGGATCCCATTCATTATTCGTCATCCAATAGGTAAGCAAGTTTGTTGTCTAAAATTGGTAGAGATTCGTCTACTATCATCAATAGCATGTCACATTTAATTTGTGTGCCATCAATGTTATAGCTGACTTCAAAAGCCATGATGCGGTTGAATGTCCCTTTGGTTGATTCAACGACACTATCTATAGAAATATGCTGACCAAGCAATACTGGTGCACTTTGAAAAAAACGCACTTCTGCTTGCTCACCAATTCCCTTAAGGAAAGCACCAACCAAAATGTTTGAAACATCCATCAATAACTCAAGCTCTAAACTTGCATCGTCACTCTCAGGATAGTCCATTAAGGTCAACAAATCAGATACGCTTGAATCACTTAATAAAATCAAGGCTTCACCAGCGATACCTTCACCACTAAATCCTTGGCACACTCCAGACATATGTTCATTAGTCGCTAGGTGGCGTAATGTCATTTGCAATTCACTCATTTCGAATAAATTGACGTTTGGTAGTGGCATGTGCACAAATACATCAAAGTGTCTTGCTAATGAATCTGCTGCTCGCCCTATTGCTACATTAGCCACCTCAAGATACACATCTCGACGTCGCAACTGAATTGGTTGAACCGACTGCACTTGATAGCTTGCAGGCTTTTCTGGTTGAATACCAATATTCTGTAAGGTTGAGATTAAAGTTGCTTTATCTAATGGTTTTTTGATGAAGGCTTTCGCCCCTATTTCTGCAACTCGTTGTTGTGCTTTAGGTTGTATATCACCAGAAACAACAACGGTAGAAATAGCAATGTTACGTTTTTGAATCTCTTCAAGCGTACCGTAGCCATCTAACTCAGGCATGGTTAAATCAAGGAAAAGAATATCAAAGGTATTGGCTTCTAATTTATGAATCGCTTCCCAACCATGTTGAGCAAACTCAATATTTGCTCCCCATGATACAGGTATTACACGGGATAATTGTTTACGAGCCAGAGCGGAATCGTCACAGATTAAGATGGAAATGGCCATCTATTTGAACCTTAATTAATAAATCTATTACTGCACTATATCAAGGATTATAGGCCATGAATACGGTAAAGAATATATAAGACATGAAAAAGGAGCCTTAAAAGCTCCTTTGTCGTCAGTTACTTGATGCTTTGTTTAGGCTGTCTTCAAGTACTTCTTTAGCAATGGCTTAGAAATTTTTGCATCTTTAATCTTAAACCAAAGGTAAGTGGCAACAATGGAAAAGAATAAATATGAAACAGCAAAAATAAACGGTGATGAGATTAACTCTGCGTTCATACTAATGATCACGCCCGTTATGGTTACTGTGATTTTTGCGAATAAGCCTAAAACCAGCATTAACATTGCAAGTTGAGGATACTTGGTCGTTCGAAATGCAAACCAGTGGCAGCACCCTACAGCTAATGTAGCGATACTTAACCCTAAAATGAAAGAATGAAAATGCTCAGCAGCTGCAACACCACCGATGGTTGATATTAAAAAAATCAGAAGTAATTTCATAAACACCTCAAATGAAAAATTGGAGCATCCTTTCAAATTTGAAATCTTTGTTTCCGTTGCATTCTATCGCTTTTAATTCAAAATTCAAGTATGTAAAAAATGCACAATTGTTACGCAAATGTTTCGGTGATGATGAGTTGAAATAAGCAACAAACCATAGATGTGATAGTTAATAGAAAAGTCTTATTAATGACGCATTAAATGTTAATGGTTGGTTAACTTTAATGGTATTGAGAAGAGAAATATATTTATAAAATATTTGAAATAAAGCACAAAAAAGCACCCTATTACTAGAGTGCTTTTAAAATTAGATAAAACGTAGATTAAGCTTGAGTCGCTGCTACGTAGTTTTCTAATTCTGAAATTTGTACTGTAGTGATGTGTTTACCGTCTAGGTAGAATGCAACGCTATCATCTACTTTTTCGCCACGAAGTACTTGTTGGGTACCATCCAGTAATGCAACGTGCATTTCTAATGTGTTTGCATCGATTTGTTCAACCGTTGTGCTCTTAACGTTGTTGTTAACTTGTAGAGGTGCAACTGGTGCTTTTGTCATTGATGCATCGATTTTGTCGTTAACTTTAAATACAGCACCGCCAACATCTTTATCTACGATCGCAGGGCTCTTACCTGTGATGATGTTTTTACCAGTCCAGAATTCGATTGAGTTAAAGATAAATAAGTCAGCTGCAGCTGAAATACCATAAACAGGTGCAAGTAGAATATAAAGTCCAGCACGGCCGTAACGGTTATCAACTGCTTTCAAGTTACCAAAAGTAACAAGTTGAGTAACACCCATTTGACCCATACAACCAGTTAAAGTAGTTACGCCTAGCGCCACTGCTACAGCTATTTTCATCTTTTTAAAGTTCATAATATTCTCTATTTATTAGTGTTGTTGTTAACGCGGCGCATATTATCAAGTAATTATTTGTAAAAATAGACCCAACATCAATATTTTACAAAGATATGACAGAATAATGCCGCTTGATCGTCAATTATATGACGCCAATAAAAGTGGAATATTAGATTGAAAAAATGTGGTGTAATTTTCATACAACCTATTCCAATAAATAAAAAGTGCTGATAAACTCCGCGCAGTTTTACGTGACACATGTCATATTTCTAAAAAACAGCAGTTAATTCATTCAAAATTAATTGTAATAAACTTTCAACTCACCGAGAAAACGATGAAAAATATCGATAAAGCAATGCGTATCCTGCTTGCAGGCTTTTGTATCAACCTATGTTTAGGAATTCTTTACGCATGGAGCGTATTCAATAAAGCACTTGTAACTGATATGGGATGGACAGCGTCTCAAGCGTCTCAACCTTATGCGACTGCAACGATCACTTTTTCAATCTGTCTTTTAGTTGCTGGTATTCTTCAAGATCGCATGGGACCACGTTTAATTCTTATTTTCGGTACGATTCTAGTTGGTCTAGGTATGATCGCTTCTAGCTTTGCCGAAACCGTGTTCATGCTTAACATTACTTTCGGTATCATGACTGGTGCTGGCATTGGTTTTGGTTATGCATGTCTAGCTCCATCTGCTATGAAGTGGTTCCACCCTTCTAAGAAAGGTATGGTAAATGGATTAATTGCTGCTGGTTTTGGTTTAGCTGCTATTTACTTAGCGCCTGTTACATCAGCTCTTATTTCTATGTACGGTATTCAAACTAGCTTTTTAGTTCTTGGTGTAGCCATTCTTATTATCGCTGTTCCTTTAGCAACAACGATTAACAACCCACCAGAAGGTTACCAACCAGAAGAACCTAAAGTTAAAGCGGGTAAATCACCAGTGGCAACTCGTAAACCAATGGATCTAAATTGGAAAGCGATGCTTAAAACGCCACAGTTTTATTCTCTATGGATTATGTACGCATTCGCTGCATCTGCTGGTCTTATGATCATTGGTAACATCACAACAATTGCAAGCATGCAAGCAAATCTACCAAATGCGGTTTATCTAGCTTCTCTTCTTGCTGTATTCAATTCAGGCGGTCGTGTTGCTGCTGGTATGCTTTCTGACAAGATTGGTGGCGTAAAAACACTGCTTATCGCATTTGTTCTTCAAGGTGCGAACATGGCTCTATTTAGCATGTACGACAATGAAGTAATGCTAATTATTGGTACGGCTGTTGCTGCAGTTGGTTACGGTACATTACTAGCTGTATTCCCATCACTTACTGCTGAGTTCTACGGCCTGAAAAACTACGGCACTAACTATGGTGTTCTATACACTTCATGGGGTATTGGTGGTGCTATCGGTGCTGCAGTTGTTGGTTTCTCAATGACTCAAGGTGGTGACTATGCTCTAGCGTACACTATCTCTGCTGCAATGGTAGGTGTTGCTATTATTCTAGCTCTAGTTACTAAGCCGATCTCTGAAGAGAAAGCACAACAACTAAGTCCTGCTACAGTTTAATATTATTCAATAAAATCAAAGCCCGTTTGCAATTGTAAACGGGCTTTTTTTGTTTTTTTCGCTTTTTATTATTACAATATAACTTATCTTGAATTTATTGGATTTGCCTATGTTTTCTAAACGCTCGTTATTGATTGCCTTTGTTGTTATTTTCTCAGGTTGTGCCACGTACGCCACATATAACTACGATCAATTATTTGGAGAAGAGCAAGTCCAGAATCGCATTCATGAGTATAAGTCACCAGAAAGCATTGATTACCTTGAAGAAGTAAAACCTCTTATCGATAAACGCTGTGTAGTATGTCACGCCTGTTACGATGCACCCTGCCAATTAAAAATGTCTTCAGCGGAAGGCATCGATCGTGGTGCGCATAAATCGAAAATTTATGAAGGAACACGTTTAGTTGCTGCAAATCCTACCCGCTTATTTGAGGATGCTCAAACGACGCAAGAATGGCGTGATATTGGCTTCTCCCCTGTTCTTAATGAGCGTGAACAAAATGAAATAGCAAACACTGAAGCTGGTGTTATGGCACGCATGCTGACTTTAAAACAAACGAATCCATTGGCTAAAGAAACGCAGTTAACGGGTTATGATTTCTCTATCGATCGTGACCAACAATGTCCGACAATCGAAGAAATGTCCGATTATGAGAGTCAATACCCAAGCTGGGGTATGCCTTATGGTATGCCTGAGTTGTCTAATTCTGAACACGATTTACTAATGAATTGGTTAGAGCAAGGCGCTCATATGAGTGATATTGCTCCGCTATCGGATTCAGATATCGCAAATGTTGAAAAATGGGAAACCTTCTTCAATGGTAATTCATTAAAAGAGCAGCTTACCGCTCGTTACCTATATGAACACCTGTTTTTAAATCATCTATATTTTACAAAAGATCCTAATACGTTACGCTTCTTTAAAGTTGTACGTTCAGCAACGCCTCCAGGTGAACCTTTATCGCTTATCGCAACACGTCGACCATATGATGACCCGGGTGTAGATCGTGTTTATTATCGCGTTGTTCCTGTCAGAAGTAGCATTGTTGATAAAACACACATGCCCTACTTACTTGACCAAGAACGTTTTCAAAAATGGAATCAGTGGTTTGTTACTGCAGATTATCAAGTAACGTCGCTACCAAGCTACTCAACTGAAATTGCAGCTAACCCTCTGGTTACTTTTGTGGATTTACCGGTTCACTCACGTTATAGCTATTTGTTGGATGAAGCTCAAGATACAATTCAAGGCTTTATTAAAGGTCCGGTTTGTCGTGGTCAGTTAGCCTTAAATGTGATTAATGATCATTTTTGGGTTTTCTTTGTCGATCCTGACAAAACAGACAGTCCTGATGTGGTTAAGTTCTATAGAGAACAAAAAGAGAATCTTGCTTTACCCGCAGAATTAGACAGTACAACCGTACCAATTACGAGTTGGATTCAATATTCTCGAAATCAAGCTCGCTACTTAGAGGCGAAGAATACTTATTTAAATAGCATTTTTGCTGACGGAAAACATTTAACACTTGATCTAGTGTGGAATGGTGATCAGAAAAACGATAATTCGGCATTAACTATCTACCGTCACTTCGATAGTGCATCGGTGATTAAAGGGTTAAATGGACCCACCCCGAAAACCGCTTGGGTAATTGATTACGCTCTATTAGAACGCATTCATTATTTATTAGTTGCTGGATTTGATGTTTATGGCAATTTTGGCCATCAATTAATGACCCGTATGTACATGGATTTCTTAAGAATGGAAGGTGAAAGTAACTTTTTAGCTTTATTACCTAAGAAAATGCGTAAAACAGAATTTGAAAGTTGGTATCAAGACCCATCACCACAATTAAGCCGTTTTTTACAACGTGATGTTCAACCGTTTGAACAGCCAACACAGATCACTTATACGTCTGACAACCCAAAAGATGAGCTTTTTGCTAAGTTACGTAAGCGTATGGGCAAAGGTCTATCAAATCGTTACAGCGTAACTAATGCAGATTTAGATAAGTCTTCACATATTGCGTTAAACAATATTGATCGTATCCAAGGTGATGGCCTTCAATACCTTCCACAAATTATGACGTTGAAAGTCGTGTCGAGTAAAGGGAACAGTGAATTTTTTACTTTGTTAAATACAAGTGCACATAAGAATATTTCTTCTTTATTTAATGAAGAAGGAAATCGTATTCCTAAGCTTGACCGTTTGTCTATCCTATATGGTGTTGTGGGCAGTTACCCTGCAGCCTTTTTAGAAATTGAAGAATCTAAATTATCTGATTTTGTTAAACAATTAAGCAAAGTGGGTTCTGAAGAAGATTACGTAGCATTACTTGATAGCTATGCAATTAGACGCAGCTCAAATAAATTCTGGGCTTATAGTGACGAGTTAACAGAATGGTATAAAATGAAATATCCAATCGAAGCGGGTCTTCTGGACTACAATCGTTTTGAAAATAGATAATTCTTATTTTTGAATATTGAAAAGTGAGTGTACACAGGAGACACTCACCTTTTTAGGGGTATTTTACTTGTTGGAACAAATATTTATACAATGCCTTAATGCATTTAGTGATGATTACAAAACCATTTGTAAGCATCATTACCCTACTATTCATAATCGTGGAATGTCGCCAGCACATCTAAGCTCTGCTTTTCATCGTCGATTAAAAGCAATCATTCAAGCAGAAGGTCACTCTTGTCAAATAACGCTTTTTTCACATGATGCAGAACATCAATTATATGTTTTTTCATTAATAATCAATGATGAACGTATATGGATGATCTATCCTCAATTTTTAAATGCAAAAACAGAAGCCAAAACACAAATATATGTGGCTATAGAAGCGCTTAAGAAAAATGATGCTTTATTATTGAATGACCACTTAGTGGTATTGTGTGATCACTGGTTTGATAGAACAAGAAGCAGTAAAGAATTGTATTTTTGGTGGACCGGTAAAATGCCTGAAGATAATTCAGTGTATACTCACCAAGGTATTCATAACTTAATCTCTGAAACCACACTCGATAAGCAATTAAATAACTTAAGCATGACATGTTTGAATCGCTCTATATACCACCCCTTAGAGTCGAATCAACAACATGTCTTACTTAAATACTTTTTATGCTTTGGTTTATTCCGCTATATTCACAACAGTTTTTTATCCTAGAGCCTCATCATCGTCTTTGTTGACGTGCTCAATATGGATAACCCCTTTACAGCCTAGGTTTTCTATCTGCGTTTTATGTAGTTGAGTACTTAAATAAAAGCCGTATTGGTAAAGCGTTTCACCTTTTACTGATTTTATTTCTTTTCGATACACAATATCGCCAATCATTGCAGGAAATGAACGAATTCTAAGTTCACAACTGCCTTCTTGTAATTTACGTTCACTTGTAAAACCAAACCCTTTTTTAGATACATCCATTAATTTAACGCTAACAAAAGGCATCAATCTATGTGCCCAAAATATTTTAGCATTAACAGATTTTTTACACTCAAATCTGGGCCAACGGCGCTTTAATAAAAATTCCACATCTCACCTTGAGTTTGTCTTTATGCGCTTATTCTCAACAAAAACCGAGGATATTTCAACAAGATTATCAGTAAAATTATCATGAATGATACACTGTATAATGGATTATTTTTGATTTTAGTACGATTATACAAACCATATATGTAAACAGCTTTTTATATTCACCGATATAAATAACTGAACATTAGGTCTTTAATACGTTTGTGCAAGCTCAACTGGATACCCTCTTTCTATGGCAAACTGTTCGGCTAAGTGACAAACGTCATCACTAGATGGTTGAGTGAGTGTATTGACTTCTTTGCTTAAATTTATTTGTTGTGCTATTTGTTTTGCGCACTCAATAGCAGATGAGGCTTTTACTATCTCTGCTCTAAAATAACCATGACCATCATAATTAATCGTCGCGGCTCTTAGTGTTATATCATCACCTGGAATTTGTTGAGCACCATATAGCGGTTTACCTGCTGTGGATGCGGTTTCAAACGAAGCAATGAATTGTGATAAATGTTTGATGGCCTTTTCAGTTCGTTCTTGCTGAATACTTTCTTTCCAACCGTTCGTAATTTTATTGATGAATTTTTCTGGTAACTGCGGTTGAGACGATAGCTCTGAAGAACGAGATAACCCATCTTTAAATAACGTAATCTCTTCTGTCATACCGTGTAATTGAAAATAGCCATTAGGATACGGGGTTAACTGTGCCATTCCTTTTGGTGTGCCTCTTTCTCCATGAAATATTACTTCTGGCCATTTCCCAAAAAAATCACTATTCCAATGTGTTACGTAAGCAGCTTTAAATTCAACTAACCTTTTGGTTTGCTGTTGTGCAAGATCATCTATGATACCGGTGCGAAATCCGGCACAATTGATGACATAATCAAAGTTACAATTAGTGACGGCGTCACTGTTTGAAAAACTCAAAAACCAACTGCCATTATCTTGCTTATTTAATTTTTCAACTCGACTTGAAAGGTGCAGGTTTACATTGGATTGTTCACTGAGAATTAATTGTGCGGTTGATGCCATTCTAAATACACTTAGCCCATACTCTTGCACAATGACTACTGGGTATTTTATTTGCTCTAAATCTGTGGTTTTAGCGAATGGGATCATCCACTCTGTCATTGAGCGAGGTTGATTTGTTGGTTCAAGTTTTGCAATTTCAAATAATTCTTGTTTAGTAAACGTCGTGAAATACTCTTCTGCGCTACCAAATACTTCATTATTTTCTGATTGCTCAATTAATTTCTGATAATGTTTTTGCAATAAATTCAAACGCGGTAAAAGATCGCTCGCTTCAGCTCTATCATCTTTAGGTACAGCGATAATTGTCGGTCGAATATTTAATGAATGAGGGAAAAATTGAGCAGTTTGAATTGACTCTGTTAATAAAGCGATGCATTGCTCATCAGAGATCTCTCGGTACAAATTACCGCCGGCGTGTAAATGACAAATAGGTGGACCATTAACTAAACTGGTTCCTTGCTCAAAAAGATCAATTTCAATATCAAATTTTGACAGATACATTGCAATTGTTGAGCCTGCAACGCCACCACCAATGATGGCTACTTTCTTTTTTGAAGGTTTTTTGTCCATTATTTTCCACAATCCAAGCAATATTTATATTAACTTGGCTATTTTACTTTGCGTCACAAAAAAATAATAGAATAGAGAAAGAAAAAGCTTGATCTATATATATTGTACTTATAATTCAATAAGTTAAACTGTTATTCAAACAGTTACCCACAGAAATTGTGGATAACTGTGGGTAACTTTAACCCCACAAGGTTAATTTAATAATTCTGATAGCAACACCTAAGATAAGTACGCTAATTCCAATTCGATACCACTTATATTCATTAACAGACATTTCAATTCGCTTTACAAACAGCATAAATGCACCACTTATGTCTGATGATCTTCGAGAATACTGGGTTATTGAGACTAGTATGCTCACAATACCAATCAACATAAATAAATACTGTGCTATATCAATGAGAAGTTCCATATTTAAGCTCCTTATGTGTTCTATGTAACTATCTCTTTTTTCATTGATTAAAGTAAATTAGCAAATAGTCTTATATATTTTCATTCTGCCGTTATAAAGAGGTACTTATTCATCCTTGTATTTTGTTATACTGCTCACAACTTTATTAGATTATGTGAATGTAATGGAACAGCTTGAAGCCAAACTAAAAAAATTAGAAAAACGAAACTACCGTAGTTATACCTCTATTAAAGGGGAATACGACTTTACCGACTTCACTCTGTATATCGATAATGTTCAATCTGACCCGTATGCACCACCAACTCGTATTCGTGCAAAACGTGCATGGTCGTTAACACACCTTCAATGGCTTCAAGAAACGTCACTTGATTATCAACGTGCCGCTCGTGATTTCTTAGCTCGCCACTTTAGTGAGTTATTAGAAAAAGATGCAACGCTTTCAATTGCGTTATCTGGTCAAACGGTTTTGGACCACACTTCAGTAATTTTTGATGATGAAGGTATTGAACTTCGTTACAACATTAATTTACCAGCTGATGGTCGTGAGATTTTAGCGAAAAAAGCGATTAATATTTTAACTTTCCATATGCCAAAATATGTACGCCGTACACTTTTAGCTCGCGAGCTTCCTATTGAGGAGTTAAAAGAACATTGTAAAGTTATCGTAGACCAAGTCGCTCTTCGTCGTCAGCTTTCTGAGCACGGTTTAGTTGCTTTTGTTGCTAATGGCAGTATTTTACCTCGAATTGCTGGTAATAATGATCGTCCAATGAAAGATGCGATCGCATTTCAGAGCCCTGAATCGTTAGAAGTCGAGCTAATGACACCTAACCGTGGTCCTATTAAGGGAATGGGTATTCCAAAAGGTATAACGCTAATTGTTGGTGGTGGTTTCCATGGTAAATCCACGTTACTTAATGCTTTAGAGCGTTCTATTTATGATCATATCCCTGGTGATGGTCGTGAGTATATTGTAACAGAAGAGTCGACAACAAAAATTCAAGCAGAAGATGGTCGTTGTGTTCATAATTTAAACTTATCGAATTATATTAACCATTTACCTATGGGTAAAGACACAACATGCTTCTCAACTCAAGATGCGTCAGGCTCTACATCACAAGCAGCATGGCTTCAAGAATCACTAGAAGCTCAGGCTAAAGCCCTCTTAATCGATGAAGATACGTCTGCAACCAATTTCATGATCCGTGATGAACGTATGCAAGCATTAGTAAATAATGGTGCAGAACCAATTACCCCTCTTGTCGATCGTATTGGTCAGTTACGTGATGAAATGGGCGTATCAACGATTCTTGTTATGGGTGGCTCTGGTGATTATCTTGATGTTGCAGACACAGTTATCCAAATGCATGATTACCAAGCTGTTGATGTTACTTCAAAAGCAAAAGATGTAGTTGCTTCACACCCTACAACACGTGTTCGTGAAGGCTCTGACAATTTGCTACCAACGGAGACGCGTCAATTAAACCGTTCTTCTCTTCAAGCGATTCTTCAAGAAGGCAAGTTCCGTATCCAAGCTAAAAATAAAGATTCATTACGTTTTGGCCGTGAATACATTGATATTACCGCTATCTCGCAACTTCAATCTTCTGCGCAGGTCCATGCTATTGGTTGGATGTGGTTTCAGTTATCACAAACTCCTGGTTGGGAATCGAATCCTGTTGAGTTTATTGCTCAGCAACTTCATGATAATTGGCATGAAATGATGCCAAAACACGGCGATTTGGCGAAACCTCGTGTTATTGAGGTAATGGCGACACTTAACCGTATGCGTGTAGCTGAATTTAAATAGTAAATCACAACTTTTATCAGGCCTCCTTCTATAGGGGGCCTTTTTGTATATAATGCTTTTCTTTTAACAAATAACAATCAATTTGATTACAAATAAAGCATTCAATAATGATCATCTACTGAATAAAAGTGAATAATTACTTTTTTTTAATGAATAGTATTCCACTTCATTAGAAAACAGTGTAATCTCCACTTTATTGAATGAATACGGAAATTTAGTGAATAATAATGCTAAGGAATAGCAGTTTATTAACTAGTGGTAATTTGAGAGATTTATGCAAAATTCAAGTGAGAGTATACCTATGAGCAAGAAGAAGAATCTTCTAATGTTTCTTATCCCGTCATTAATCGGCTTGTTCCTTTTTATGGCCCCAATAACCTATAACGGTGATATTACTATCCCAGTTGCCGTTTTAGCTAAATCAATTCAGGCTTTATTCGGTGAGCACCTAGTAGCTATGGTTACAGGCATCACTATGTTTATGGCAGTAGTAACTATCTTGTTTAAACTATTCAAACCAAGTTTTATTACTAAAAATGAATTCCTATTTGGTTTGTTGAACCCAAGCCCACTTTGGTTCGTCGTTCGCCTAATTGGTGGTGCAGCGGCAGCAATGGTATTTTTTCAATTTGGCCCTGAGGCCATTTGGGAACCAAATACTGGTGGTTTAGTATTAAACGATTTACTTCCTGTTCTTTTTTCTGTATTCATTTTTGCAGGCTTATTATTACCTCTTCTTCTTAACTTTGGTTTACTTGAACTATTTGGTGCTTTGTTAAGTAAAGTGATGCGTCCTGTTTTCAATTTACCAGGTCGTTCTGCTATTGACTGTATGGCATCATGGTTAGGTGATGGTTCTGTTGGTATTCTTTTAACAAGCAAGCAATATGAAGGTAAGTTTTATACTCAACGTGAAGCCGCTGTTGTTGGTACTACTTTCTCTGCAGTATCAATTACTTTCAGCCTTGTTGTTATTGCTCAAGTTGAATTAGAAAGTTATTTTCTACCATTTTATTTAACAGTATGTCTTGCAGGTGTTGTGGCTGCGATTATCATCCCTCGCCTACCGCCATTAAGCCGTAAA
The DNA here is from genome assembly GCF_014694495.1 of Aliivibrio sp. S10_S31. Lineage (NCBI taxonomy): Bacteria > Pseudomonadati > Pseudomonadota > Gammaproteobacteria > Vibrionales > Vibrionaceae > Aliivibrio > Aliivibrio sp. S10_S31. The sequence goes on from NZ_JAAUWR010000032.1 coordinate 12,981, forward strand.
AAAGACCTATTCATTGATGGCACCGAGCGTGATGCTGATGCTGAATTAATCCCAGAAGGATACACAACATTTTCATGGGGTTTAGAGCAAGCGATGAACAAAGCCGCTAAAGTAACTTCTATTAGAAACGTATTTGGTGAAGGCGTTAAGAATGCAGTAGATATGGTATTTGGCGTATTACCAGTGGTTATGGCATTAGGTACTGTAGCTCTTGTTATTGCTGAATATACTTCTGTTTTCACTGTGTTAGGTCAACCGTTTATTCCGTTCCTTGAATTACTAGGTGTTCCTGAAGCGGCGGCAGCATCTCAAACGATTGTTGTTGGTTTTGCTGATATGTTTATTCCATCAATCTTAGCGGCATCAATCGATAGTGAAATGACTCGTTTTGTAATTGCTGCAATGTCAGTTACACAGTTGATTTATATGTCTGAAGTTGGTGCTTTATTACTTGGTAGTAAGATCCCTGTGAACATTTTTGAACTGTTTGCTATCTTCATCTTACGTACTATTATCACACTTCCAGTAATTGCAGGTATGGCACATTTAATTTTCTAATTAAACGTCACTCTCACCTATTTAAAGCGATCTCTTATGAGGTCGCTTTTTTTTGACTTAAATACTCATAGAAGACAAATGATAATATTGGTGTAAATAATAATGAGAAAATGAAAGCTATTGGGCCTGAACGATCATAGCTTTTAGCTATAATGGCTACCCCTAATGATAATGAAATATATACCCATAATGAAAAGTAAATCATATAAGACCAACATGTTACATAATAAAAACAATGCTAGCTTTATATATCTTCTATACCATTAGTGATACTTGATTTGGCAAGATGTGCTGATTTATAAGCAATTATAAGATTTAACAAATTATGTTAGATTATTAGGTAAAAAAAAGGCTTAGTAATAAACCTAAGCCTTTCAACACTTATAATAAGTAAATGCTTATTTATAAAAAGCTTCAACTGTGCCTTTTAATTTAATTAGCATTGGTTGTCCACGACGGTCAAGTGCTTTCGGTGAAGGGATCTTAACCCAACCTTCGCTGATGCAATATTCTTCAACATCAAAACGCTCTTTACCATTTAAACGAATACCAATGTGATGCTCAAAGCATTCAGCAACGTGGTGTGGGCTACGAGGGTTGCCAGAAAGATGATCTGGTAAAGTTGGTTGAGTTTTAGCGTCGTTCATGTTCATGACCTATAAAATAAAAGTGCGTCATTGTAGTCAATCTAAGACTAAGTCACAAGTGCTCTTCATCAATATCATTAGTGATACGCACTTAGTAGTTAATTTTTATTATTTCGTGTTCTAGCTGTTTTGTGATGGGATTCCTTAAATCTTTTTTTTATACTAGTCATAATATTAGATGAACAATATGGAGATAATGCAAATGGATACAACGTCACTCATCTATGACACCCTCACAAACTTAGCAACAGCTGAACCGACTCAATGTGCTCAAATTCGACAAAAACTGTATGATGAACTTAATTTACCATTTGATAAAAAGTTCGCATTATATTCGGGTGTACTTGGTCCGGTAAGCGCAGGAAGGATTGACGATCTTAATGATGCTGTTAATAAAGCTCGTGCTATTTTAGAAGATAAAAACTATTGATGCTGTAATGTGTCATTCTAGCCTTTTAATTAAGGCTAGAAATTTGTTTATAGATAATGGGGTTTATCTTTTTAAAAAGTACTCAATATTTTTATCGAGCTAATTTTATTATCAAACCCTTTCGCGTTCCCTTCTCCACTTTTACGAGTATAAAAATCACCAGTGTAATTTTTACCTTCATAAAAACGAACGATCCAGCCTGATGGGATATCATAAGAAGACATTCTATCGTCAAAATTGTAATCACTTAAATCGGGCTCATTATGCTCAATACTTATCGATGACCCCATTTGATTACTCTGACTGTAAATCTCCACGCTCTTATTTGTGTTTGATTCTAAACCAAGTACAATTGTTGATTGATTGCATTTCGCTTCACGAGACTTACAAAAAATACTATCTTCACCTTGAGATTTTTCACAGCGTCGTTGCACTTTATAACGAGCAATATCCTCTGTTATTCCTGCTTCTGCGAAAATGTCTTGGAACGGTTGAAGAGTACAGATATATATCCGACTTTCGTTATCTGAATCAAAATTAAATCCAGCATGAGAAGCTGAACTCAAACCTAAAAGAGTGGTTAAAATGATTATTTTTTTCATGATTACTATCTACCATAGCAAATACATTGCCATCATAAAGCACCAAAAAAGCCACCAAAAACTGGTGGGAAGATTATTGTAACGCAAGATATATTAGAACAATATGATTGAATTTCAAACGGTTATATTATTAATTATTCGATAACCTAGAGATGCATCAACATGATTCCTAGGTGAATTAAATACTCGTTTTGTTAAATTGGTCTTGTCATAATTAATGGGTTTGGATTTAGTGTTTCACAGTCTTTATATAAATCAGCAGATAATTGGCGAAAAGCCGCTTGTTTAATATATGAGGTTTTAAAGGCAATCATTGCTTCTTCTATCTTATTAGAATATATAGGGGTAATAGACACATTATTCCACTGATAATTAACATCAGTAACGTACACATTTAACGCATCATAAGGTAATTGAAATACTAATGTTTGATTACAAGGTGTAAAGGTTCCTAAAGGCGTCCCACTTGCATCTTGTGCTTTAGTGGACGTAATAGCGATAAAACTCCCCGCTTTAGCTGAACCTACAATATACCTTCTATCTTCTGTATATTGATAAGACAAAGAGGAAAACCAATCTTCTTTAAAAATCGCATTTTCAAAGTCAATTTTACCTAATGACAATTTTATATCATAAATACTCGTAATGTTACCTATAACAAAGTTCACATTATGTAATTCTGTTTCTTTTTCAGTTACCACTTCGGTTTTGGTCGTTGAACATCCACTTAAGGCCAAGACCAAGGCTAAATTAAACATCCTTGCTAACATGTAAGCCACCTTATACGTATAAAAGCGTATTGATTTAAATTCATTAAATCTTACAACATTGCTAAATACCCAACAGGTGTAAAAATGTGAACTGATTCGAATATATTCAATAACACAATCACCACGAACTAACTCTCTTAGCTATAAAGTTTCCTGAGAAAAGTCGTGATGACGAACATCTATTCTTTCAAATTCATGTTTTAAATGCCGTTAGTAGTTGTTTCAAAAGTACGCTTGGTCGAGCGATTATAAACCCACTGGGGTATAACGTGCTCTTTGGTCAATTGCTCGCGAGAACCACAAACAATGCAAATTTCTGCCAAATGATTTGTAATGATTGCATCAGTGACTTACTTCTTATTTGCTCTAATTTTCTTTCGAAGATGAACTAACAGCAACTGAATGTTCATTTAAAAAAACTCCTGACTGCCCCTAGCACATAACGTCGCAATTGTGGGTGCTTATCAAACCGCCCTAAACCATTTTAATTCATTGTATTCACAATACTTTTAAAATACACGCGAGTTTTAAGCGTCCCGTTGATTTCCTTGTTATATGCGTAAATCTAAGTTGTTGATGCATTTGTTATAAGCACATTCTCACACGGTTCATATGAACAAATTGAGCATCTTCTGATGTTACTTGGAAACCAAATTTACGATATAAACCGCCTACTCGATTGCCTTGCAAATAACACA
>NZ_JAAUWR010000033.1:0-14872 GCF_014694495.1 Aliivibrio sp. S10_S31
CGCTTAATTTACTGAAGAAAAATAAAGGCAAAGACAGCGTAAACTTAGCTCAAATGAAATCATTAATGAATGATGAGTACAGAGAAAAGCTAATGTTTGGTTAAAAAATGTTCATGCGTTTGCCGTGTATAAGGAGTCGTTTGAGCTCTTTAACATGAATGTATTTGATTTGCATAAAAGTGTTGATACATTTCGAATTATCTTAAACATGATCTATGAGATCAATAATTAAGATGTTCTAAATATGATAATAAGTTTAATTAAGGTTTGAAAATGTTAAATAATAAAACAGTTCTTATCACGGGTGGTACAGGGTCGTTCGGTAAGCAATTCATTAAAACGATTCTTGAGCGCTATCAAGACGTGAAAAAAATCATCATTTACTCACGTGATGAGCTAAAACAGTTCGAGATTAAACAAAATTATCCACAGAAGGATTTTCCACAATTACGATTCTTTATTGGTGATGTTCGAGATCGCAATCGTATGATTCAAGCGTGTGAAGGTGTTGATGTAATCATTCATGCTGCTGCAATTAAACAAGTTGATACTGCGGAATATAACCCAACCGAATGTATTCGAACCAATATTGATGGAGCTGAAAATGTAATTCAAGCAGCACTGCAATGTGGTGTTAAAGACGTTGTTGCTCTTTCAACAGATAAAGCATGTGCTCCAATTAACTTATACGGGGCTACAAAATTAGCTTCAGATAAATTGTTCGCTGCAGCAAATAACATTAAAGGCTCTAAGGATATTCGTTTTAGTGTGGTTCGCTATGGTAATGTGATGGGCTCTAGAGGCTCTGTAATCCCTTTCTTTATGAAGAAGAAAGAAGAAGGTGTATTACCAATTACTCATGAAGAGATGACGCGTTTTAATATTTCTCTTCAAGATGGTGTGAATATGGTGATGTATGCACTAGAAAATCATTTGGGCGGTGAAATATTTGTCCCTAAAATTCCATCATATAAAATTTTAGATATAGCCGAAGCAATTGCTCCTGAGTGTAAAACTAAAGTGGTTGGTATTCGCCCTGGCGAAAAATTGCATGAAGAAATGATTACGGATACCGATTCGTTAAATACTATTGATTTAGGTCGCTATTATGCAATTCTTCCTTCTGTATCATTTACTTATACAGAAGAAGAATACATGGTTCACCATAAAGCAGAAAAGGTACCGTTTGGTTTCAAATATAACTCTGGAACGAACACTGAGTGGGAAACAATTGAAGGTTTACGTGAATTGATTGTTGAACATGTAGATCCTAACTTTACGGTTTAATCTGAGACAAAATATATGATCCCTTATGGTAAGCAAGAAATCACTCAGCAAGATATTGATGCTGTTGTTGATGTTTTAAAGTCTGATTTCTTAACGCAAGGACCTCAAGTTCCTGCATTTGAAAGCGCTCTTAGAACTCATACTGGTGCGACCTACTCATTAGCAGTAAATAGTGCAACGTCGGCATTACATATTGCTTGTTTAGCGCTTGGTCTAGGTAAAGGTGATAAGTTGTGGACAACACCCGTGACATTTGTTGCTTCTGCAAACTGTGGCCTATATTGTGGCGCTGATGTTGATTTTGTGGACATCGATCCTCAAACGTACAATATGAGTATTGATGCATTAGAAGAAAAACTAATTCATGCTAAATCAACCAATGCCTTACCTAAGGTGATTGTTCCTGTTCATTTATGTGGACAAGCTTGTGATATGAAAGCAATTTATACTCTTTCTAAAGAGTATGGCTTTAAAATTATTGAAGACGCTTCGCATGCGATTGGTGGACGTTATCTTGATAAGCCAATTGGTAATTGTGAATATTCTGATATCACTGTATTTAGTTTTCATCCAGTAAAAATTGTAACTACCGCTGAAGGTGGTGCTGTGATGACGAATAGCCAAGATCTAGCGGATAAGATGGCACTCTATCGTAGTCATGGTATTACTCGTGACCAAGCTCAAATGCAAAATGAATCTCATGGTGGCTGGTATTACGAACAGATTGATTTGGGATACAATTATCGAATGACTGAGTTACAAGCAGCTCTTGGTGTAGCTCAAATGACTCGTTTGAACGATTTTGTTTCGGCCCGTCATAAACTTGCTACTCGTTATAATAAGTTGCTTTCTACTCTTCCTGTTATCTTACCTTATCAACTTGAGGGAACATACTCAGGTTTGCACCTGTATGTGATTCGCTTGCAGTTGGATAAAATTACCAAAACTCATAAAGAAGTGTTTGATGCACTTCGAGAACTAGGTATTGGCGTTAATCTTCATTATATTCCGGTACATACACAACCTTATTATCAGAGTATGGGATTTAAAGTCGGTGATTTCCCTGAATCAGAACGTTATTACCAAGAAGCAATTTCATTACCGATGTTCCATGTAATGACTGAAGAACAACAAGATACGGTTATTCGAGTTCTGTCCAATGTTTTAGAGAGTTAATTTATGAAAGTTGCGATTATTCCTGCTCGTGGTGGAAGTAAGCGTATTCCAAGAAAAAATATTAAAGACTTTAATGGGAAGCCGATTATCGCATATTCGATAGAAGCTGCTTTAAGTTCAGGATGTTTTGATAAGGTAATCGTATCTACTGATGATCAGGAAATTGCTGATGTAGCAAAACAATTTGGAGCTGAAGTTCCTTTCATACGACCAGATAATGTATCAGATGATTATGCTACAACAGCAGATGTTCTGTTACATGCTATTAATTGGTATGAAAGTCAATTACTGTCAATTGAATATCTGTGTTGTATATATGCAACAGCGCCATTTATTGATGTTAATGACATACGAAATACCTACAAATTGTTATTAGAATCACCTTCTGCGGATTATTGTTTTCCTGTATGTGAATTCCCATTCCCAATACAAAGAGGAATTAAACTTAATCAAGATCAACGTGTTGAGATGTTCCAGCCGGAGCATTTTAATACGCGATCTCAAGATCTTGAGGTTGGGTACCATGATATAGGGCAATTTTACTGGGGCAAACCAAGTGCCTACCATAAAAAAATTCCTATGTTTTCAGATAAGGCAATTGCATACCCTATATCTAGGAAGCGAGTTGTAGATCTTGATACTCCTGAAGATTGGGATTTTGCTCTTTTACTCTCTAAAGTATTAAAAGGTTAGATAGGTGCTGATTGGTATTCGCGTTGATGCGTCGTTCAAGATGGGGACGGGGCATGCATTCAGAATGCTCACACTTGCACGTAAGTTAGAGAGCAATGGACATCAAGTCGTTTTCATATGTCGAAAATTGGGAGGAAACTTAATTAATTTCATTGAAGAGAGTTTCAATGTCATTAGTTTACCTGAGCCGGAAGAGGAAGAAAACTTCAATACTCATTGTGCTCATGGTAATTGGTTAGAAGTTCCTTATGAAACTGAAATTGCACAAGTTAAAGGTGTCGTATCTCATTATCTATCTGGTCTAACTCGAACAAAGTTGGATTGGTTGGTAATCGATCACTATGCGTTAGATGAACGCTTTCAGGTGGCGTTGAGGCCACTTTCTTGCAGTATTCTTCAAATCGACGACTTGGCTGATAGAGTTCATGATGTAGACATGTTACTGGATCAGAATTATTACTCTTTAGGTAACAGTCGTTATGATGCTTTCCTTCCCAGCATGACCAAGCGCCTTTGTGGTCCTAAATATGCGTTGCTGAGAGATGAGTTTCGTGAAAGTAGAAAGCATCTTCCAAACTATACACTGCGTTTATCTAAGAGAAAAGTGGTGCTATTCTTTGGAGGCATTGATTGGGCTAATGAAACCTCAAAAGCGTTACTTGGATTGTTGAGTGTGGAAAGTGGCGATCATTTCGATGTGATCATTGGAATGAACAACCCTCATAAGCAACAGTTGGAAGCGTTGTGTGCTGAACATAAGACTAGGGTGACCCTTCATGTCCAAGTGAAAAACATGATGGATTACTTTTCAGATGCCTATCTATATGTTGGAGCTGTAGGGGCTACAACGTGGGAAAGGTGCGTGCTTGCCCTTCCTGGTATCGTATGCTCGGTCGCAGACAATCAAACTCAGCTTGCTAAAGATTTGCATGATATAAACGGTCATTGCTATTTGGGCTTGAACTCTGAGCTATCATCACAAGATTATGCGCTTGCATATCAGCGTTTTATTTCTCAAAAAGAGCTTCTCTTGAATCAATCTTCCATTTGCGGTGACCTCGTTGATGGTAAAGGGTGCGAAAGAGTCGTTGAATACCTAGAAGAGATTTCAAAAAATGACAACATTTAGTCTCCGCCCTGCACAAGAAGGCGATAAGTGGGCAGTGTTAGAGTGGCGCAATCATGCTGATGTGCGTGCTGTGATGTTAACTGACCATATCATCTCTAAAACTGAACACTCTGCATGGTGGGATAAAACCATGCTAATGGACCAAAGACAGATTTTAATATTCTGTCGCGATGAGAAACCTGTAGGCGTAGTGAGCATTTATTTATGGGAGCAAGATAACGCGACTGCATGGTGGGGTTTTTACCTCAACAACAGTGCGCTTAAACAAGCTGAGAAAACAGCCATTTGGCTTGAGCTTGAACAAGCAGTTATTCAGTATGCGGGTAAAACATTAAAGGTTCATGAGTTGTTTTGTGAATCACTAAGACAGAATCAGCTCGCATGGAAATTACATCAAAAAAGTGGCTTTGTAGAATGCGAGGCTCCTGTAGATGCTACTGACACTGCAAAAAATGTCGTTTACATGAAATATGTGTACTCAGAAAACAAGTTAGATAAACGTCAGCGGTTGTATCTATTCGCATCTCATAATACCGATTTTTTATCAGATACCTTAACGAAGCATATTAAGACATATACGCAGTTTCCTTATAAGATTGCGACAGCAGAATTCGGCCGGTATCAGTTGGATCTTCTAGATTCTGGGAATACTGATATTAATGATGCGTCTTCTTGCTACGCTTTTATCGAGCGAATTGAAGACTTCTTTTCTGATATCTATACCTTGCCAACAGAAGAAGCCTTGTTACAAACAGAGCAACGCGTGTTGCAATACCTTGCATTTATTAAGAATATTGCTCAGCGAGGAAATCGGGTATTTGTTGCTGATTTTGCTATTCAGAAGGGCTTTCCTTTTTCTATTTCTGAACAATTATCAGACTCAAACATTCATAGGCTAATTCAGGAATGGAATAACACGCTTTATACGATGAAAAACGAGAATTTGGTTGAAGTTATTCCTTACTCTCAAATCATCAAACGCGCTGGGCAAAGTTTCTCGAATAAATATTGGTACATGGCAAGAGCTCCGTTCTCCATTCAATTTCTGGAAGCATACAGCCAGGCTGTAATTGGTACTATTTTTGCGGCAAATGCACTTTCTGCTCGAGTCTTAGTGCTTGATCTTGATAATACCTTGTGGAAAGGGATCATTGGTGACGATGGAAAAGACGGTATTAGCTTAGGGGGAGACTACCCAGGTAATATTTACAAAGATCTTCAATCGCTTTTTCTCACACTAAAATCCAGGGGTATTTTGCTGACTATATGCAGTAAGAATACTGAGGAAGTGGCACTAGATGCAATTGAAACCCATCCGGAGATGCGTCTTAGAGCGAAAGATTTTGTTAGCCATCGAATTAATTGGGAACCAAAATCACAGAATATTCATGCATTAAGTAAAGAGTTAAACCTTGGTTTATCATCTTTTTGTTTCATAGATGATAACCCTGTAGAGCGTGCAGAAGTGCGTCGAAATGCACCAGATATTTTTGTACCTGAATTACCAGATGATCCGGCTGAATGGTATCAGTACCTTTGTAATCTTCCTGAACTTTGTGTCGCGCAAGTAAGTGAATCTGATAAACGACGTTCGGAGCTCTACAAACAGAGGGCGGATATTCAGAATGCGCAAACCGAGTTTGTTGATCGAGCGTCATTTATTAAAAGTTTGGGGATGGAAATATGTGTAGAAGCATTGAATTCAGATAATTTCGAGCGAACATATCAACTCTTTAATAAAACAAATCAATTCAACACAACGACAACACGCTATAGTAAAGAACAATTGAGCGAATGGATGATGACCTCTGATTATCAAGTACTCCATATTCGCTCTAAAGATAAATACTCCAAAGAGTATGAAGGCGTTGCGGCATTGGTTATCGTGAAAAAGGATAATCGCTGGGTCGTTGATAACTTCGTGATGTCATGCAGAGTGATGGGGAGAGATATTGAGCATGTCATAATAAGTAAGCTGATTCTTTTAGCTAGTGAGTCTTCTCAGGACTCTGTGATTGGTCGCTTTATTGCGAGCTCTAAAAATATGCCAGTTCGAGACCTTTATAAGAACAATCATTTTGTTTCAGATGATTGCGAGCAATGGGTATTCGAGTTTGCTCAGCAGTCGTTGCCGTTGGAATCCAACCTAATGACTCTAAATTGGAAGGCATAGGAGAAATTTATATGAATGCAATGTTTTCGGCTTTAGGTGTACTTCATGTTGATCACTATGCAGTGACGACGAAAGATTTGATAGCTACATTGAAAGACTTTTTATCTGTTCCCGGAGCCAAGCTGCTTCGAGGACCCGGAGAAAATCCTGCACAACAAGTGTACTATGCATTTGTGGAGCTCAATGGTATGGGGGTTGTGGAGATACTGGCACCACTAGATGACCACTCTCCGATTCTTGGGCATATAGGCTCTGGTGGTGGGGCTTACCATCTTTGTTATGCCATACAGGATATTGATAAGGCGGTTAAAGTTGCAGAGCAGGATTTTGGTGCAAAACTTGTGGTTGCTCCTCGTGCAGATGGAGCATTTGATGGTCGTAGAGTCGCTTTTCTTATCCATCCAAATCATGGTTTGTTTGAGTTGCTTGAAGCTTATCCTGTAGACTCAATATCAATATCCCATCAGTCTATTAAGCTTGAGGCTGTAGATTCAAAAAAGGATAAGCTTATGGAGATCTATCGTTCGGTTATTGATAATGGCCGTGTTAATTACGATGGAACGGATATGGCAAGCTGTCCTGAATGGGACTCTTTTAAGCACTTGATGTTAATAATGGAAATCGAAAAGCAATTCGAAATATCGATACCAGCGTCTGATATGTCGACGTTGGATTCGTTGAAAAAGATTGAAAGTTACCTGGCAAATAAGTAGGAAATAATGAAGATAGCAAATAGAAAAATTGGTAAGGGTCATAAACCTTATATCATAGCAGAGATGTCAGGTAATCATAATGGTGATATCACTCGTGCAATTGAATTGATTAAGGCCGCGAAAGATGCGGGTGCAGATGCTGTTAAATTACAGACTTATACGGCCGATACCATCACAATTAATCACGATAGTGAGGAGTTTATGATTCGTGGTGGCTTATGGGATGGTTCTAAATTATATGACTTATATGAACAAGCTCATACACCTTGGGATTGGCATAAGACATTGTTTGATGAAGCTGAAAAGCTTGGTATCACCATCTTTAGTTCTCCATTTGACCATACGGCTGTCGACTTTCTAGAAAGTTTGAACGCACCGGCATATAAGATCGCGTCATTTGAGTTGATCGACTTACCATTGATTCGAAAAGTGGCGGCAACAGGTAAGCCGATAATCATGTCGACGGGTAATGCCAATTTAGCTGAAATAGAAGAAGCTGTTTTAGCGGCAAAAGCAGCAGGAGCGAATGATTTAATCCTTCTTCATTGTACTAGTGGCTATCCAACACCAGCCTCACAAGCAAATATATCTACAATATCAGTAATTCGTGATGCTTTTAATGTTGAAGTTGGCCTTTCAGACCATACAATGGATATTGGAGTATCAGTTGCAGCAGTAGCATTGGGTGCGTGTGTTATTGAAAAGCATTTCACATTAGCACGAACTGATGGAGGTCCTGATTCTGCATTTTCTTTAGAGAAAGAAGAATTAAAGTCCTTGGTTGTAAATTGTAATATGGCTTTTGAAGCGATAGGGAAGCCAAACTTTATTAGTACAGAGGCTGAACTACAAACAAAATGTCATCGTCGCTCTTTATATATTGTTAAAGACATTAAGAGGGGAGATACTTTAACAGAAGAACATATACGTTCAGTTCGTCCTGGAAATGGAATAAAGCCTAAATATTTAGATGAGGTTTTAGGTAAGAAAGCCAAAAATAACTTGAAATTTGGTAAGCCTTTATCATTTGAGGATTTTTAGCTGTGAATAAAGTAAGTGTAATTATTGCAGCATATAATGTTGAAGAATATATTGACGATTGCATTAAATCAATTCTTATGCAGTCATATAAAGATATAGAGATAATTATAATAGATGATTGCTCTACTGATACAACAAAAGAAAAGTTATCTAAATATACATCAGAAAAAATAAAGATTATTTTTTCTGATGAAAACTCTGGCCCTGGCGGAGCTAGAAATAAAGGTTTGGATGACGCTACAGGTGACTATATCTTTTTTATAGATAGTGATGATATTCTTCACCCTGATGCGATACGGGATATGTTACAAGTCAGTCTTAAAAGTAAATGTGATATATTTGCTGCAAGTTATTTTAAATTTTCATCAATACTGAATGTGGGTTTTAGTCATAAAATTAATTTTTCAGATATTTCTAAAATAGATAAAATCGATTTTATATTAAAACGAGGGTTTGCACCTTGGGGAATGCTTATTAAGAGCAATATTCTTCATGGTGTAAGATTCCCAGTGCATATGGTTGGAGAAGACGTAGTCTTTACACCATTATTACTGGATAGAGCTAATAGTATGCTCTATTCGGCTGAAAAAATTGTAGGTTATCGATTTTTAAGAAGTGGATCTGTATCTGAGGGTGTTACTAAACATAATAAAAGTATGCTTGATGCTTTGAATATTCTGAGAAGTTATAGAAATATATCAAAAGAATATTTGGCATTTATTAGCTTCTATATTTTTCGTCATATATATTCTAGCTCAATAAAGTATCATGATTTTGAGTTGTTAAACAATAAAAATTCAGAAATTAATAATAAGTACATTAATTTAAATCTTAATTATAGAGATAAATTGTCGTATAAGATGAAAGTGGAATTTTTTCTGATAAGAAAACATTTAATTTACAAAAATAATATTTTTCTTTTTTTATATTCGTTGTTTTATAAATTTATTACTATTTTGAGGCGAAATGGCTAATTTTCTAAAAAAAGGAGGGGTTTATTTGTGCAGTAATATAATTAATGCTGCAATTCCATTCTTATTGATGCCGATTTTAACAAGATATTTGACAACTGAGGAATATGGTGTTGTTGGTATATTTATGGCTATGATTGCTAGCTTTAACGCGTTTGTAGGTATGAATGTACATGTGGCTGCTAGTCGAAAATATTTCGATGGAGAGTTAAATAAAAATGCTCTCAGAGTGTATAACTCAGCATGTTTTGTTTTGCTTGTAATAACGACTTTAATTGTTCTTTCTATTATATTTTTATTTAATAATGAGTGGATAGAAGCACTAATTGGAATTACTGTTAACTATATATTATTAGCTTTACTTGTGTCTTTTTGTAATTTTGTTGTTTTATTTAGATTAAGTCAGTGGCAGATAAGAGCAAAAGCAATAGAATTTGGTTTTCTACAAATATCGAATAGTTTAATGAATTTTATATTATCAATAATTTTTGTTTTCTATTTAATAAAAAATGGTGTTGATGGTCGCATATATGGTATAGTAGTCGCCTCTTTTGTTTTTTCTATTTTAAGCATATTATCCTTATTAAAGGATAATATGCTAAGTACGCATTTATCTAGTGTGGTAAATTTTAATTATAAACCATTAATGAAATATGGTGGTGGACTTATACCGCATATCTTTGGTATGTTTTTATTAACATCCTATGATAAAATATACATAGGTTCAGAGTTAAGTAAGAGCGATGCTGGAATATATTTTGCGGCATACCAATTGAGCCTTGGATTGAGTATTCTTTTTGATGGTATCAATAAGGCTTATGGTCCATGGTTGTTTTCAACTTTAAAAAATAATGAAGAAATTATAAAGAGAAAAATAGTAAAGTTATATTATATCTTATTTATTTCATCTATATTAATGACTATAGTTTTGGTTTATTGCTTACCTCTAATTCTAAGGCCATTTCTTGGACGTGAGTTTTTATTGGCCTTAAATATTCTTCCAGTGCTGATTGTAGCTCAAATTTTTGGTGGATTATATTTATCAGTTGCACATTTTATTTATTATTCAGAAAAGACCTATTTACTTTCATTAGGTACTATTATTTCAGGTCTTATATATATATTGATACTTCCAATAGCAGTTCATTTATATGGAATGTATGGAGTGGCTGTTTCTTTTGCTATGGTAAAATTTGTTCATTTCACGTTAACATTTTTTTTATCATATAAATCATATCCAATGCCTTGGTTTAATTTTAAATATGAAAATAAGTAATTTAATTATAGTTGATAGTGTTTACTCTATTTATTTATATTCCTTAATAAGGAAAGCTAATATTACTGACTGTCTTTTTATTGTATCTGATGGAATTCCTAAGGTAATAAGGGATAAGATACCAAATATTTATTATATCCCATCAAAAAATAAAAAATATTTACGTAGACTTTTTTCTTCATTAGCATTAATTAAATTTAGATTGAAACATAAGAAAGCAACTTTTATTGGTCATGACCATTTGTTTTATTCATATATTTTTTTAAAGAATGGATTTATATTATTAGAGGATGGTAGTGTAAATTTCAAAAAATATAATTCCATATCATTATCTAATAAAGTTAAAGAACTTTTAATCGGTTCTAAACTCTTTGGGTTTTCAAATAAAATTAAAAAAATCTATTTAACTGACGGGGCGCCTATCTTAGAAGATAAAATTAAAAAAAAGGTAGAGTTAATTAATATTAAAAATATGTTTGATGATTTAAGCGATGAAGGAAAAGAAAGAATTAAAAAACTATTCTCATTTTCCTGTGGAAATAACTTAATTATAGATAGACTATTAATTACACAACCGTTTTCAGAAGATGGGAGAATGACTGAGAATGAGAAAGTTGCTATGTATATTGATATAATGAAAACGTATTCTATTTCAGCAATAAAACCTCATCCAAGAGAATTGACTGATTATTCAAAATATACATCAATAAGTATAATTCCAAGTCATATACCGTTTCAACTCATTCAAGAGTTAGTTTCTATTTCTGAAATAATATCTTTATCTTCTACTGCCAATAACAGTATTGAGTGTAAAGTTAGAGCTTTAGGGGATTCTATAATTGAATGCTATAAAAGAAAATAATACAAAGTTATTAAAGAATTATTTATCTGTTACATTCATATTTTCCGTTATAATTACAGAATATACTAAATTTTTATTGAACGGTTATGGTGTTAATGAGTTTTTTTTCTTTTTAACATTGATTATATGTTTTTTAATTATATCTTTATCTAAAATAGATAAATTTGATATAGTGTTGCTCTCATTTTCTTTTCTAATTTTAGTTGGCGGTTTTTCTCCGCTTGTGTTTAAATTAGTAATTTATTGTGTTGCTGCAAAAAAATGTAACTCTGAAGTGATGATAAAAACACACTTGTTTACATCATTATCTTTTTTTATTTATATAATTTTTTTGTGGGCTGTTGGAGTGAATTATTTAGGCGAAATAACGACATATTATAGAGATGGTGTCATTAGGAGTGCATTAGGTTTTAAAAACCCTAATAATGCATTTATGTTTACGTTTCCTATTTTATATAGTTTAGTATATTTACATTCTAAAAATTATAAAATAATTTCTATTGTTATTATATTTAGTTCTTTTTTTTCTTTTTGGGTTTATAATGAAACGTTATCTAGAACTTTTGTTTACGTTTTGTTTTCAGGTATGCCTACTTTAATCATATATTTAGGTATTAAAAAATTTAAATTTACGGAAAAAGTTTTATTTTTTTCTCCTTTTTTCTTTATAGCTATTACGTATGTAGTCGCATTTCATTTTAATAACGGATTTTTTAATACATTGTTAAGTAGCAGACCAAATCTATGGTTTATATATTTAAGAGATTATTTTGATAGTTCAATACTTAATGCTTTGTTTGGTGTGAGGTTTAATTCCTCTGACTTAGAATTTCCATTAGATTCATCATTTGTGTTTGGTCTTATATACCTAGGGTTTGTACCTTTTTTTTATTTTATCTATAAATATAGCCGTTTGTTTACGTACTTATTTCTTTCAAAAGAAACATTATTAATCGTTTTTACATTGTTAATGTTTAATTATAGCGTGTTTGAAACATTACTTTTTAACTTAGCTTTTAATCCATCTTTAATACTATTATTTAAAGATGAAGTTCAATTTATAAAAAGCCCTCAAAAATAAAATAGGATTATTTATGGTATATGATTACTTAATTGTCGGTAGTGGTCTCTTTGGTTCAGTAATGGCCTGTGAATTAAATAAATTAGGAAAAAAAGTTAAAGTTATCGAGAAACGAGATCATATTGGCGGGAATATTTATTGTGAAGAAATAGATGATATTCATGTGCATAGATATGGTGCTCATATATTTCATACAAATGATAAAGAAATATGGGAGTACGTTAATAGCTTTGTTGAGTTTAATCGATACACGAATAGCCCAGTAGCTCTTTCAAAAGGTAAAATATATAATTTACCATTTAATATGAATACATTTAATCAGCTTTGGGGGGTGACAACTCCTCAAGAGGCTATTGATAAAATTTCAGAGCAGAGTTCGGAACTAGAAGGGAAAGTTCCATCAAATTTAGAGGAACAAGCTATATCTTTAGTCGGCCGTGATATTTTTAATACTCTAATCAAAGAGTATACAGAAAAGCAGTGGGGTAGGGATTGCTCTAGTTTGCCGCCTTTTATTATAAAACGTTTACCAGTTCGTTTTACTTACGATAATAATTATTTTAATGATAAGTATCAAGGAATTCCAATCGGTGGCTACAATAATTTAATTAATGCTTTGTTGCAGAATATTGATGTTGAAACAAATGTTGATTATTTTGATAATAAACAGTATTGGGATAGCCTAGCAACTAAAGTTATTTATACAGGACCAATTGATAAGTTTTTTGATTATAAGTATGGTTCGTTGGATTACCGTTCATTAAAGTTTGAACATGAAAAATTATCAATTGAAAATTATCAAGGTAATTCAGTCGTTAATTATATTGATAAAAAATATCCTTTTACAAGAATTATAGAGCATAAACACTTTGATTTTGGAAAGCAAAAAAACACAATTATAACAAAAGAATACCCTAAAGAATATGAAGTTGGTGATGAATACTATTACCCTGTAAATGATACTAAAAATAATAGAATATATTCAAAATACAAAGCTTTAACATCAATTGATAGCAAGTTTTTATTTGGTGGTAGATTAGCAGAATATAAATATTACGATATGCATCAAGTGATTCGTTCAGCTTTTGATTTATTAGACAAAGAGGTTAACATATGAAAGTAATTGCAATTGTTGTTACTTATAAAAGAAAAGAATTATTAAATAAAGTATTACATCGATTGTTGCAGCAATCATATAGTTTAGATAAAGTTATTGTTGTAGATAACAATAGTCAGGATGGTACTGATGTATTAGTTAATTCATTAATATCTGATAATTATAATATTGAATATCATAACACAGGAGGAAATTTAGGTGGAGCTGGAGGTTTTAATTTTGGGTTTAAATTAGCAAGCAATTATGATTATGATCATTTATGGTTGATGGACGATGATTTTTTACCTTCAATTAATTGTTTAAAGGAATTATTGTCGCATAACATTAACGGGATAACACAACCGATTCGTTTTAATCTTGATGGGACTTGTGCAGAGATTTCCCCCGTGACTTATGATCTAAAGAAAATTTTCTGTAAAAACCCTAAATCCACCACAATTGCTGATATATATCATAACTTACGTGATTGTGATTCAATATCTATTGCAGGTGTGCCTTTCGAAGGGCCACTTATATCAAAATCTGTAGTCGATTCTATTGGATATCCAAATTCGGATTTTTTCATTTTTAACGATGATCTTGACTATTCAATTAGAGCTAGAAATGCAGGTTATGATATAATATGTTCTTTTAAAGCGTCTGCTCAACGTTTACTTGTAAATAATCAAAGTGATGATTTAAAATCATGGAAAGGCTATTTTATGCTAAGAAATCATTTTTATATTCTCAGAGAATATGGGGAGAATTTTTTTGTTAAAAATAGGTCTTTAGCTATTGCTTTTTTTTATTTTAGCAAAGCATTTCTCTCTCAAGATAAGAGATTTTTAAAAATTATTCTTAGAGCTTACAAAGATTCTTTTAATTTGAAAAATAATGATATGTTTAAGCCTTAAAAGGGTAGTTTATGATTAATCGAATATCAAAAGCTGTCATTTCTATAGCAGAGTCAGGTACTTGTATTCTTCTTGCAACGAAGTAATTCCCTAAAATGCAGCTTTTAGTTGATAAGCTGCTGATTTAATATATTGTGAATGAGTGTGTAAATGTGGGTATTAAAGATATTGTATTAGTTATACACTCTTCTAAAAAAGCGACACATTATCCATGTGTAATAGTCAGGGCCGGCGCATGTATAAAACGCGGTATTTTTCAGAAATCTAGGTGAAAATTTTAAAAATCACTACTAATCATCATGAATGTGTGATCTTATACCTTTCTAAAGCAAGGGTGGGAACTCCAGATGAATAAGACCAATCTATTTGAGCAATTTTTAATACTTTCAGACCCTAGACAAGAAACTAAGATAACACATAACTTTTTCGATATCTTATTTCTTACGCTGTGCTCCATTCT
>NZ_JAAUWR010000034.1:0-12314 GCF_014694495.1 Aliivibrio sp. S10_S31
GAGCAAAACAAACTGAAAACTCATCAGGGTCGACCATACTGACTGTTCTAGCGATGGTATCATGACTTGGTATACCGTTTTCAAACTCTCTGAAGTTGCGTAACCAATCTAAGTTACATTCACCAAAGGCTTCTATTCCTTTCCATCCTTTGCTTTAAAAAGGTATAAGATCACACATTAATGCTGAATTAGTAGTGATTTTATAAATTTTCACCTAGATTTCTAAAAGATACTGCGTTTTATACATGCGTCGACCCCACCTAGACATGCTACCGCCCGCAGGTGATCGCGCATCCCTTGCGCATGTTATTCAATAGTAAATGTATGGTAAAGCCATATAATAAACGACTCAAGCTTTTATGCTAGTAAAGCAAACTAGCCTTTAAGCTAAATTTAAGCGACGAATTTTATCTTATTTATTCACATAATGCACTTCGTTGAACCTGAACATTTTTAAGTTATACTCACTGAAGCTTCTATTTTTTCTCATCCTTTGCTTCCGAAAAGAATAATGTAGAGAATAAAAAAATAAGAGCACATAATTACCTAAGAACCTAAAGATAAAAGGCTTACCTAGCACTCTCATAGCTGTAATTATAATAACCATAACCGTATGTGCTGCTTGCTTTTTTCTCTACGGCATTCAAGATAAAGCCTTTCACTTCTATCCCCGCTTGCTCAAATCGGTGTCTTGCCACATCAATTTCTTTTACTGAGGTTTGGTCAAAACGCCCAACCATTAATGTTGTGCCTGCTAGTGCTCCTACAATGCTTGGGTCAGTTACCGCCAGTACTGGTGGTGTATCAATCAGCACTAAATCGTAATTTGCTGATGCCCAATCAATAAAGTCACTAAAACGTTTTGTCATTAGCAGTTCAGATGGATTTGGTGGTACTTGCCCTCGGGTTAGTACATCTAAGTTTGGTACTTCTGATTTTTGAATGGATTGTTCTAAACTCAAGTTGCCTGATAAGTAGTCTGATAATCCGTTATCCCACTTCATACCAAAGTAACGTTGCAAATAACCTTTTCGCATATCGGCATCCACTACCAATACTTTTTGGCCTGTTTTGGCAATAACCGCAGCAAAGTTCACAGCAACAAACGACTTACCAATGTTTGGCGCAGGACCGGTTATCATCACTACGTTATTTTTGGCTTCCATCATGGCAAAGTGCATACTGGTACGCAGGCCACGCAGTGCTTCAATGGACAAATCGGCAGGGTTAGATTCTGCTAATAGCGCCTCTAAATGTTTCACTTTCTTTTTGTTGTAGCGAATATCGAGCTTTTCTTGCCAATTTGATTTTGGAATGCTGGCATAAACAGGAATACCTAAGGCTTCAATCTCATCTGGGTTTTCTACCCCGCGATGGAATGCTGCTTTAAGTAACACAATAGCTACACTTAACATGCCACCTAATAAAGTTGCCAATACCAAAATTAGTGGCTTCATTGGTTTTACTGCATAGGTATAAGCCTGCGCGGTATCTAAAATACGCACATTACCTACAGTACCGGCTTTCACTATGTTTAATTCTTGAGTTTTGTTCAGTAACTGAATGTAGATCTCTTGGTTTAGCTCTACATCACGCTGCATACGCAGTACTTCACGTTGGGTTTTTGGTAGCTTTTGCACTTGTCCGTTTAAACGTTCTTTTTCGCTAAGTAAAACTTTGCGTTTATCTAATAAAGATTTGTAAGCTGGGTGATCTTTAGTAAAACGTTGGCTAATTTCACTCTCTTTAAATGTAAGTTCATTTAATTGCGCTTCAAGCTTTACAATAACATCTAAAGCTGATCTCGCTTCTAAGCTTAAATCAACGGATTTACGCTCTAATCTAAAATCGTTTAATGTATTTTCTGAGGTAGTTAATTTATCTTTAATTGCGGGCAGTTGTGCACTTAAAAAATCTAGACTTTTTTCTGCTTCTTCACTATCACGAGCAATATTTTGTAAAAAGTAGTTCTGAGTAACATCATTAATGATTGCTTCAATTTTAGCTTTATTTTCGCCTTGTAACGAGAATTGAAGGACACCAGACTGTTTACCTTTTTCTGTTATCGCTAATTCTTTCTGTAAATGAGTAATTGCATCAATACGAGATATTTTAGAAAGATTAAATGTATCTCCAGCATCTCCATCTAATTGCATCACAAATAAATGGTAACCTTGATTTTTAACTAACTCACCAACTTGACCAACGAGGATTTCATTTCCTTCTAAATCAAACAAGCTATAAGTTCCTTCTTCGGCGTTATCTAACACTAAAGAAAAGTTAGGCTTGTCGATATAAGAAGGCACATCAAAGCGACTCACTTTAATTGCCTTTTCTTCTCCCAATAGACGAGATAACCCTTTACCTATAATCGGCATATAAGCTGGCGATGCAATTGTTGTTAAGTTTAACTTATCTACTGTGTTACCTAAAATCATACGAGATTTAATAATCTCAATTTCTGTTGTTGCAGATGATTCAGAAGCAAACATATCTCCCACATCACCCATTAATGAGGAGATACCGTTACCACTCTTTTGTTCGACTTGAACCAAAGCATCGGCTTTATAAATTGGTGTCGATAAAAGTGCGAACGCAATACCCGCAATAGCAAATAAAGTGGTAATAGAAAGAATAAGCCAACGACCATCAATTAGCTGACCAAACAGTTTTGCTAAATCGATTTCATCAGAGGTAGAGGTATCACGGGTAGAGTTGATTGCTTGTGACATGGACGTTCCAATATGTTGCTTTAGTTAGGGACTAGTTTTTAGGGACTAGAAGCCAGTAAAAGATTTATAAAAGCTAGGGACTAGTTTTTAGGGACTAGGAGCTAGTAAAAGATTTATAAGAGCAAAGGACTAGGGTCAAGGGATAAGTAAGAGCAGTAAAAGCATTACTCATTCCTAAGTTCTCGTCCTTAGCACCTAAAACTTAACTCGTACCTAAATTCTCGTTCCTAGTTCCTCTAAACCACATCTATAACTTTTTCGCCCACTCTTGAGCTGCTTTTTCTATTAATCCATAGGCATGGTCAAAGGCTTCACGACTTTGGCGGTATGGATCTGGAATATCTTGTTGGCCTATCCATTGACCAAATAACATGGTTTTGCTTCGAGCTTCTGGTGCTAAATTGGTCACCGCTTCTTTATGGCCAGATTCCATCACAAGAATTAAGTCATATTCTCGACAAATGTCACTGGTTAGTTGTCTTGCTTGGTGTGACTCAAGGCTAATGCCATGTTCTGCCGCCACTTCAGTAGCCATGGCATCCGCCGCTTTACCGGTTAAGCGACTTTTTTCAACCGCAACACCAGCAGAATCCACAGTTTTGTTAGGTAGAAGTTGTTTTAAGATATGCTCGCCTGTTGGAGAACGACAAATATTGCCGACACAGACAACTAAGATTTTATTGAACATGGGTTAAATTAGTTTCGAGGGACTAGGTTTTAGGAGCGAGTAAGAGCTTAAAATGTCTTACATCTGGTTTAGACCTATCCGTCTTGATTTGAATTTTGAAATTAGAAATGAGGGAGTAGATTTTAAGGACTAGACAGAGCAAAAGCGTAGAAGCGATTTGCGCTATGGAGAGTCAATCTATCCGTCTTGTTTAAATATTAATCTTAAAGGATAGACTTTAGTGGCGAGTAAGTGCTGAAGTGCAATTTACGTGATAGTAGCCAATCTATCCGTTTTGATTAGAGTCGAGGGACTAGGTTTAAGGGACGGGTAAGAGCTTAAAATGCTTATACTCGTCCCTTTAAGCTAGCGTTTACTAACCCCTAGTTCTCTGTAAGTATCTAATCTAGCCAGTAATCATTTTATTGATTTCTTCTAATTCAATAATCAAATTACTGACTTCATCTTTTTTTAAATAGCCAATTTCTGTTGCGAGTAAAACTTGAGTTAGTAACTCTGCGCACGAGCCTTTTGCATAGAAAAGAAAGCGAATATTATCTTTATTTGAGCCTCTTTCTGATCCTTCTGCGATATTCGATGGTACAGAAACTGATGAGCGGCAGATTTGATCTTTAAAGCCAAGATCTTTACAAGATCTCATTGATTTACAAATATAAACCGATACTTTAAAACTTCTCTTCCATACATCCAGTTCTTTAAATCGCATATCTAATCATCCGTGATTATTGTGCTTTTTTGTTTCTTATTATTTTATTATTAATTAAGGCCTGTTTTTTAAGCCTTAATTATTTAAATCTATTATTATTCTTATAGCTTTCGCTTTTACCAGTCCCTAGTTCCTGCTCTTACTAGTCTCTGCTTTTTTCCTAGATCCTAATAAGCTTTATCTTTGCCCTTACTAGCCCCTAGTCCCTGCTCTTCTCTAGTACCTACTTAAAAACTCCGTTTTTAAGGCCAGTTCTTCACTCGTAACGCCCCTTCCGTCAACTCATTAAAGCCTGTAATGGTTGGCATAAGTTGCATGATCAAACGGTTCCAACGAGTAATTGGCGCAGCAGTAACATAAACGATATCGTAAGGTTTTAAATCAAACTCAGTACCAATGATAAGTGCAGAAGCATCTTTAATATTTAACTGATAAATATCCGCCATGCTTTCTTGTTTTTTATCTGGGCTTGATGAACGAATAACAAAAACCCCTGTTGCATCGGCTGATAATTCATTAATGCCACCAACACTGCTTAACGCTTCGGTTAGGCTCATGCCTGAACGGTCCATCTTAAGTAGTTTCGGGTCTTTCACTTCACCCATAACAAATACTTTTTGAGTGTCGTTACGAGGAACATGAATAATATCGCCAGATTGCAATAAACGGTTTTGGGTTAAATCACCACGCTGCATTAGTGCATAAAGAGATAAAGTTTCTTCTTTGCCGTTACGAGTTAATGTCACGTTTCGCCAATCCGCATCTTCACCTAACCCACCCGAGCGGTTAACCGCATCTAGCAAAGTTAATGGAATATTGGTAATGGCTTGTTGGCCGGGTTTCTCAACCTCACCGGTTACATAAGCTTTTTTAGAACGGAACGCCGCTACGTTAACGTCCACTTGTGGGCTTTCAATAAACTTTCTTAATTTTTGAGCAATTTCCGTTCTGATTTCACGAACGGTTTTGCCTTCCACTTCTACCGTACCGATGTAAGGATAAAAAATGGTGCCATCGGCATGAACCCAGTTACCCGATTCACTTGAACTACGGTATGAACCAGCAGGAATGGTTAACTCAGGGTGATCCCAAATAGTGACGTTTAAAATATCACCAGGACCAACACGGTATTCGTAACTTGCCACTTGATCTTCAAGTTCTAAATTTGCTTGAGCTGATGCTTGCTTAACTTGGTAATCCGCTACTTTTTGTGGCGTTAGCTCATACACATTAATGTCTGAAGAGTAAGTATTTTGATTATCTTCACTCTGTTCTTCTTCCACTTTGTTTTTATCTGATGTCGAGATGTGCGAACCAGGGAAAACAGTACAACCACTCAACATAACCAAAAGTAGAGCAGAAGCCAAAGAACGATGTGTTTTACTCATAAACATAATTTCAACTTAAGATGACAAAATTCAGGCATGCTACCGCCCAGAGGTTGTTAAGCACTTTCCCACTCTGCGCAATATTATTTGTTAATGGAAAACCATCAAAATTGAACGATTAACCATTTATTGATAATGATATTAATAGAGGAGCGAAACACTGATGAATGAGTCATTAAACCCACAACAAAAACACCAATCTGTTCACTAATTTCTTTATTGAATTAATATTCATTTATTGTGGCGGCATTATACACACTCGATAACCATACACTACAAAAAAATGCAATAGATAATTCTATCAATAGCAACAAAAGATGCTTCATTTGTGAGATTTATTAAATTTATGATCATTCATTAATCATCTATAGAATGATTTTTATGTTTACCATATGGAACTTCATATGATACCGTGCACGATGTTTGCTCAATAAGTGAGTAAATATTCACCAATATATGTAAAAATTGTAAGGTAACTTATGAAAAAGACTGCTATTGCTCTTATGTTAGCGATGACGGCTGGATCTGCATTTGCTGCTGCTGAAGCAACAACAACGACTGCTGCTTCAACTTCTGGCTCTGCTGCTGGTACAGCTGGCGCTTCTGCAGCTGCAGCTGGTGCTGCTACAACTACAGCTATCGCTGTAGGTGTTGCTGCTGCTGTTGCTGTTGTAGCTGTTGCTGATTCAGGCTCAGACGCAACAACAACATCTGTAACTACTAATTAATTTTAGTTTCAGATACAGGGGACGAGGGATGAGGAACTAAATTTTAGGCTCTCACTTTCGTCCCTTTTTACTTATGCCTTTCCCTCTAAACAAACCTAACTATTTATAAATAAAGAGTTTATTGTGTTTAAATCCCTTGTTGTTTTTGCTTCTCTCTTTCTGCTTTCTGCTTGTACTCAAAAATTTAATGACGTAAACGCAACGTTAGATGAAGCGTTTTTTGGTGCCGATGACGTGGTTTTATCAAAGCAGCAGATTATCGAATTGCCTTATGCCAGCAGCTTTGTTCGCATTAATGGTGGCGCTAACCTGTTTATGGTGTTGGCGTTTGCAGAGAAGAACCCTGAGACTGGGGCGATGCAATTAAAATGGCTTTCTTCTGATAAAGCGATGATAGTGACTGAGGGGGGACGCATTGTTAAAACATTAGGGTTGGCTGAAGCAAACCTATCAAATATCACTCCCGTTTCTTCTTCCTCTTTGCCTTCTTTAGCGTCTATTTCAAAAAATCAAGCCACTTGGTCTGCACACTATGATTGGATGTTAAATGATCATTATTTATTTAACTATAAAGCAAATATCACCCCGGTATTAAGAGGAAAATCCACTATAGAAACAACAGTTTGGAACAAAGATGTAACAGAAGTTGTTGAGGTGATATCCATCCCTTCTCTTGATTATTCTTTTACAAACCAATACTGGTTAGATGAGCAATTTAATGTAGTAAAAACCCATCAATATTTAGGTCCTGATATTGGTGATATTGAAATGACGATACTGAAGCCTTTTGCTTTGTAAGCTCGTTAATAACCCAATTAATTAGTATTTAAAGGAACCGTCATGCATTTTCTTTCTTCATTCGTTTTTTCTTTGCTTTTGTCTGCATCAACAGTTACTTATGCTAGCTCGACACAAGCGGTATCGGTCACGTTACCTAATCAAAATGTAGTACTTAATTACTCGCAACCAGTAAGACTTGAACAAGTCATTTTAGATGCAAATGCTCAAGTGAATTTTTATTCTCTTGGGGCAGTGTTAAGTGACAATCAGTTACAAAAAGATACCGATAATCTTCGAAATAAGTCAATTGAGCAGCTATCTTTACTTTCTCGAGAGACATCACTTTTTTCTGCAAACAATGAATTTAAGCGTTCTGCGACGCAGATCATTTCACAGTTAGAGCATCACACTTTTGTGGACCGTATTTTTTCGCCACTTGATCTCGATTTAATCCGAATTAATGAAAAACTGAATCCTATACTTAATGCTGATTATCAGCTTTTTGTGCACCTTCGCCCTACCTCTGTTTCTTTTTTTGGTGCGATTGATTCTGAAAGCAGCATTTCAATTCCTTTTATTGAGCACGCAAGCATTGATGACTATTTAGATTCACTCCCTCTTTCTTCTACTGCTGATACCTCTACGGTTTATGTCATTCAGCCTGATGGTGTGGTTCAAACCACTGAGTTTTCAGTATGGCAAAACAAACCCGCTTATTTAGCTCCGGGGGCATCGGTGTATATCCCTCTTGGCGGATTACCAAGTGGTTTTTCATCTTTAAACACCTCAATTGTTCAACTGCTTCGTAATAAGGCGCTGTAATTTATGATGACTCCTAAGTTTTCTTTATCTCTTATTGCGGGGGTTATTGCTTCTGCTTTGCCTTATTCAACCTTTGCTGCAGATCAGTTTGTTGAAAACCAATCTATTGAAAATCAGTCGGCTGTAAACAAAGTCAGTAATACAGTTTTTGACCCAGTAGTTTTAACCCCATCTCAAACGGATTTTGGTGGTGTTGGCCTAATGCAAATGCCTTCTGGCCGTATGGCTCCTGAAGGGGAATTTAATATTGGTGCAAGCATTAACAATGAATACCACCACTACAACGTTTCTTTGCAAGTCATGCCGTGGTTAGAAACCACTATCCGCTATACCTTGGTTCAAGATTTACTTTATAGCGGTGATGAAAGTTTTAGTGGCAGAACAAAATACACGGATAAAGGCATCGATTTTAAAATTCGTCTACTTGAAGAGAGTAAATGGTTGCCGGAAACCTCTGTTGGGGTTCGTGATTTTGGTGGTACTGGGCTGTTTGATGGCGAGTTCGTGGCGGCAACCAAACGCTTTGGTAATCTTGATGTTACCCTTGGTATGGGTTGGGGCTACTTAGGACAAAGTGGTAATATTACCAACCCTTTTTGCAAAGCCTCTGACAAATTCTGCTCTCGCCAAAGCGATTACAAAGGCAAAGGCGGCAGTGTTGATTTTGAACGTTGGTTTAAAGGCCCAGCAGCCATTTATGGTGGTATTGAGTACCAAACGCCTTATCAACCACTGCGTTTAAAAGTGGAATACGACAGTAACGATTATAGCCAAGACTTCCCTGTAACTCGTGGCAAAGTGGATATGACACAACACACCCCTTGGAACTTTGGTGTGTTATATGGTTTGGGTGATTGGGGCGATATTAAAGTCAGTTACCAACGTGGGGATACCTTAACTCTTGGTGTGAACCTAACTACTAATTTTAATGATATGAAAGCAATTTGGCGTGATGAGCCTATTACGGCTTATGACGAATCAAGCAATCAATCAATTGATGAAGTGGATTGGCAACGAGTTAACCAACAATTGAATGGCAACGCCGGTTATGAAGACAACCGAATTTATGCCGACGATGATTCTGTCACTCTTGTTGCGACCCAAACGAAATATCGTGATAGCGATGAGGCGCATGATCGTGCTTCACGTATTTTTGCAAATCATGTTCCTGAGACGATTTCTACGTACCGAATTATTGAAACCAATCAGTCTATGCCTGTTTCTGAAACGCTGATTGATGCGGCTCAATATAAAAAGGTGGCTAATAATGAATATTTTGATGCCAAGGTAGCTGATGCAAGCCAAACTGATGAAGTGACTTATTCGCCATCAGAACATTCACTTAAAAGTGATAATTTAAAGCGCTGGGATTACTCTGTTTCCCCTACTTTATCTCAATCTATTGGTAGTGCTGAAAGCTTTTATCTTTATGCGGTTGGTATTAATACCGCAGGTTCGGTGTGGTTAACTGACAAGGTTCAGGCTTCGGGCAGTTTGTATTTTAATCTGTTTGATAACTACGATAAGTTTAATTACATCACGCCTCCTGATGGTACGTCGGTTCCTCGTGTTCGAACTATGTTCCGTGCTTATGTTCATGAAAACCCAGTTCGTATGAATAACCTCCAATTAACCTGGTTTGAAGAATATGGCGCTGGTTTTTATAGCCAAATGTACGCTGGCTATCTAGAAAGTATGTTTGGTGGTATTGGTTCAGAAGTAATGTACCGCCCATTAAACTCGAATTGGGCATTTGGTGTTGATGCGACGTATATTAAACAGCGTACACCTGGTGATTGGTTTGGGTTCTATGAACAAGATCATCAAGAAGGCGGTGATTATGGACGTGACTATACCGTAGTTTCTAGCGGAGTGACTGGGTTTGCGACCGCTTATTATGCCCCTCAATGGTCTTTCTTGAAGAACACCTTACTTAAAGTGGGTGTTGGTCAGTTCTTAGCTGGCGATAAAGGAACTCGCATTGATTTCTCGAAACAATTCGATTCAGGTGTGATTGCTGGTGCTTACGCAAGCTTTACGGATTTATCTGCTGAAGAGTTTGGTGAAGGCAGCTACACCAAAGGATTCTATCTCTCGATTCCTTTCGACATCATGACGGTGAAACCAAGTAAGAACCGTGCAAACTTTAACTGGCAACCTCTAACTCGCGACGGCGGTCAAATGTTGAATAAGCAGCATGAGTTGTATGAGTTGACGGATGAGCGTTCACCGTGGTTTACGAGAAAAGGGCTTTGAGGGGTTAAGAGATTAGGGACGAGTAAGAGCAGGGACTGGGGACTAGGAGCAGGAAGAGCACAGATAGAATTCAGAGGTGGTAACTTTAAGTATATTAGGTTACAGTTAATACCTCTGAACCCTGCAAGGGAGCTTGCGACCGATCTGAATCCTAAGCTCTTAATCTTCTTTTCTAAATGCAAATCTGACTAAAACTATCGCAACACCTAACATTCCGCCTAATAATGTTCCTAACACAACGATTAATACACGTTTTGGTTTATCTCGTGTGATAGGCTGCTCTATATCTTCTAAATAACGAAAAGTTTGAAACTTAATATTACGATCAATTTTCATTGAATTAAGCATATCAAGCTTTGCATCAATTTGCTGTAATTTAGGCTCTATTACAGTCAAATTCTTTATTGATTTTAATGCTCTGATCTTTGCATCTAAAGCGTACGCCCCTATATGGATAGCAAACAATTCATTGCTCCCCATATTTTGAATCGGCTTATTCACTTTTGCCGCTTTTGCTATAGCTAACGCATATTGAGCTCGCTCGATCTCAACGGATAAACGATTTTTTGCTTGCGCTTCTAAAACAGCTTTTTGCTGACGTAATTCATTACGTTTTCCATCAACCATTGCTTGAAGATTATTCAAAGCATCGTTAAATACAACAGAGCTTACCAAATAAATATACTCATCAAGTAATCGATAACTGCTTTCTTTTGTTGTTGCTTGAAAACTAAGCGTATATAGAGACGCCTCAGATTTTTTATTTATGGCAACAGCATTGATTCTTTTAAACCATTCCGAATAAAATGCTTGTTCTGCCCCTTCTTTTTTTGAGTCTCGTAATGCTTTAAGCGCTTGAAATTCAGCACTTCCATCCAAAAATATTCTTTTATTATTCGATGAATTATAAGCATTAATAAATTGTTGAAAAAGAAGCTCACTATCCATTAATGGAGTTAATGAATCACTCACCAGCACAGTACCGTCCTCTTGATATATATCAAAAATTGACTGAAATTGTTTTACTTGCTCTTGGTATTCAGAAAAATCCTGTACTTGTGCCGCCATCACTTTAGCTTTTGATGACCACCATTCGGCTGCTGTTAATGCATATGCGACAGCACTAATACTGAAGACTAAAATACATAAAATAATAGTAATCTTTCCTTGCCATAATGCTAAAAATAGCTCTTTTAGATCAATTTCATCATCTTGAAATGATGATTGTGGATAATCAGGTAATTGTGTTGCTGACTGATTCATTTTAGTTCCTACAAAAATTTAACTATAAACCTTTACTATTCTAAACTATTCTTTCTTTATAATGTTTTTCTAATTCTAATATCTGCTTTCTGCCCTTATCTGTTGCCATTGGTCTTACAACATTCAACATCTGTAACATGCCTTGATAGATCACTGCTTCGGTAATTTCATTATCTGACAGTAAAGCGGTTTGATAATTTATCCAACATGATGCAACTAGGTGCAGAGTTTTTGTTAATGCTTGCAGTTCATCATCTTCAAGGTCGATTAATCCTGAATCACGAAAGCTGTGCATTATCGCGATTAAGTTTTCATTTAACGCTTGCTGAGCTTTGATGTATTTCAGCTTTAATGCATCATCACGGCTTAAGATATCAGGTAAGTTGGCGTAGAAAAAACGGTAGTTCCACATCAATTCAAAAATTGAATCTAAGTAACTCAGCATAACCTGAACGCTTGGCATGTTTGATTGTTGATCTTCTGCCATTGGTTGGAATCGAGTTTTTAGCTCTTTTGCGTAGTTATCAAAGATGCCGCTGATGATCTCTTCTTTATTTCGGAAGTGGTAATACAGGTTACCCGGGCTTATCTCAAGATGCGCTGCGATATGGTTGGTTGTTACGCTGCGCTCACCGCTTTCATTAAAAAGGGTTAAGGCACCGTGAATGATTCTATCTTTTGTTTTCATGGAAGCGTGCGCCTTATGCTAATAGTTTGACTTGAGTAATGTCGAGGTTGAAGTATAGCGGAAATGTTAATGGGGATGAAGAGTTCAGATCGCTTCGCTTGCAGAATTCAGAGGTTTCAGGTTTCAGGTTTCAGGGTGATATGACCCCTTAAAAGTAGACACGGGGTTTTAGTTACTTAACTCAAAATCTATGGGGCTCTTTCCTCCTAGAGTCCCATGCCTTCTTATCGGATTATAATAGCCATCGATATAAAGTCGACTTT
>NZ_JAAUWR010000035.1:0-9214 GCF_014694495.1 Aliivibrio sp. S10_S31
CCCAAATAGATTGCTGTCGAAAAAGGCTCATTCCTACAACGGACCAAAGTACAGCTTCTAAAGGTAATCGCCTCCTTCTAACCGTTGCTACACCGGCTTGTTCGAAGCCTTGCTGAATCAATTCAGGGCTAAGAATATCAGAATATCTATCAAAGTGATGAAAGGTATTATATGATTGAAAAGTATTCGCAAGTTGGCTTTCTAAAGACATAAAAAATCCGATATTAGTTTCCTAATATCGGATTTTGAAGCATTTTGAGGATCGGTCAAATGATCTCAAAAATTTCTTAACTGATCGGCATTACTGCAGTATGCAGCCCTTTTTTGTAATTAGAATAATCTATTTAGGCCATTGAGTGCGGCAACTCGATAAGCTTCTGCCATTGTAGGGTAGTTAAATGTGGTATTAACAAAATACTCAATAGTGTTAGCTTCGCCTTTTTGCTCCATAATGGCTTGACCGATATGAATGATTTCAGCCGCACGTTCGCCAAAGCAATGAATGCCCAATATCTCCTTGGTTTCACGGTGGAATAATATTTTTAGGCTACCGATATCTTTACCTGCAATTTGTGCTCGTGCTAAATGTTTAAATGATGAGCGGCCAACCTCGTAAGGTACTTTTGCTGCGGTAAGTTCTTGTTCCGTTTTTCCTACAGAGCTAATTTCTGGGATGGTGTAAATTCCAGTAGGAATATGATCGATGAGCCTAGCTTCTGCTTTTCCTTTAGTAATGGCTTGAGCGGTAAATCGCCCTTGGTCATAAGCTGCACTGGCTAAGCTTGGGTATCCAATCACATCACCAACCGCATAAATGTGCTCGACGTCTGTTTGGTAATTATCATTTACTTTTAATTGACCACGGGAATCAGCTTCAAGACCAACAGCTGAAAGGTTTAGCTTGTCCGTATTACCTGTTCGTCCATTTGCAAAAAGTATGCAATCGGCTTTCATTTTTTTGCCTGATTCTAAATGCATGATTACACCGTCATCATTTGCTTCGATGTGCTCAAAATTTTCATCATTGCGAGTGACGATACCGCTGTTCCAAAAGTGATAGGAAAGCGCATCTGACATTTCATTATCTAAAAAGGAAAGTAGGCGATCACGAGTATTAACTAAATCAACCTTTACACCTAGTCCTCTAAAAATAGAAGCGTATTCACTTCCAATGACACCGGCACCGTAAATAATGATATGACGAGGATCGTGTTTAAGAGATAAGATAGAATCGCTGTCATAAACACGACTATGGTTAAAATTAATACCTTCAGGACGATATGGACGAGAGCCTGTAGCAATAATAAATTTATCTGCTGTGTAGGTTTCAATGGAGCCATCTTTTGCTGTAACCGCAACAGTATTTTTTTCTACGAAACTCGCTTCTCCAAAGATGAGAGAACATTGGTTGCGATCGTAGAACCCCTGTCTCATACGAGTCTGCTTATCTATTACACTTTTCGCATGACCTAAAATATCCGAAAAAGTAGAATGAAGACTGGTATTATTCTTACAGTAAAGAGGGTTTGAGTTAAACTCGATAATACGACTAACCGCATGACGCAGTGCTTTCGATGGAATGGTTCCCCAGTGTGTACACCCGCCACCAACACTTGGTTCTCTTTCAATAATTGCGACATTTAAGTTGGCTTTAGTTAGACCCATTGCAGCCCCTTCTCCACCTGGGCCACTACCAATTACAATGGCATCAAAATGGGTTGAACGTATAGGGGTTGAATTAGTCATTATTAGCGCCTTAATTATTATCAATATCGCAACATTGCTAACAAAGTATTTTAACCTTTTCATTCGTTTGGTAAATCAAGTGATTAAGATAGAGTGGAGAGGATCACGTTGTTTATGGAAATCTGTCGTATTAGTGATTTCATTATTTACATAGGTAAGTAGAAATCGATAATGTGGGTTGGCGGAAGTTTGTGATACCCATTTAATTAAATCACGCAACAAACGGTAAAGTATATGTATCCTGAATTTGAAGCTGATGATCTCAATGCAGTCTCAGAAGTAAAGCGCCCAGTGAGTGCAAAAGGCGTTCGTGCTCAACAAAAAGAAAGAACTCGAAGAACCATCATTGATGCTGCTTTTTGCCTATTATGTGCCGAGCGAGGTTTTACGAGTTTAAGCTTACGAGAAGTTACTCGAGAAGCTGGAATTGCTCCAACGTCTTTTTATCGACACTTTAAAGATATGGATGAGTTAGGACTAACTCTAGTAGATGAAGGTGGTTTGATATTACGTCAATTAATGAGACAGGCTCGCCAACGTATAGTCGTAGAAGGGAGTGTCATTAGAACTTCTGTTGAAACTTTCATGGAGTTTATTGAGGGAAGTCCTAACGTTTTTCGCTTATTACTACGTGAACGTTCAGGAACATCACCCGCTTTTCGTGCTGCGGTAGCAAGAGAAATCCAACACTTTGTTGCGGAACTTACCGAATATTTAGTTGCCACAACAGGAGTAGCTCGTGAAGAAGCATTGGTTCAGGCTGAGGCATCGGTAACACTTGTATTTAGTTCAGGAGCAGAGGCGTTAGATTTAGACTCGGCATCACGAACTGAATTATCTGAGCGACTCATTTTTCAATTACGAATGCTCTCTAAAGGAGCGTATTGGTATCGTAAAGAAAATGAAAAATAGAATGTAGATGCATTGATCGCAGTGAATCAATGTCTGTATGAGGTAAAAACATGACACATGAAAATAGTAGAAATGAACGAAAGACATTAGCGCTATCAGTGGTGGCAGGTCTTTGTTTAAATGCCGTTTGGGTTGGATTAACAGTAACTGAAGTTGCTTTCTCAATTTTTCCGATTATTGCATTGGTTCTAGCGGCTCAAGGTTTATATCAAGAATACTTACGACCGCCAGTGAGCGAAGATACTCCGCTTATTGCAATGGCTTGTTTTTTTGTAGGATTGTTTGGTCATTCAGCATTAGTAAAAGCACAATACCCAGAAGCGGGTTCTAATTTCTTTTCGATTTTAGTCGCTCTGGCTTTGTTACTTTGGATTGGTGTGAAAATGGGTATTTTGAAAAAGAAAGATACTCACACAGAAATATAAATAACCGTTCATAAAAAAAGGCTCAGAACATTACGCTATGAGCCTTTTTTTTAAGTTTATTTTCTTTCTAAGAAAACGCCGGCTTCCATATGGTGTGTATATGGGAACTGGTCAAATAAAGCAAAACGCGTAATGTTGTGCGTTTGGCTTAAAATTTCTAAGTTTTCTTTTAGCGTTTCAGGATTACAAGAGATGTACATAATACGCTCGTAACCTTGAACCATCTTACAAGTCCCTTCATCCATTCCAGAACGAGGTGGATCAACAAAGATAGTGTTGCAGTTATAGCTTTTTAGATCGATATTTTGATCTTTTAAGCGTCTAAATTCACGTTTACCTTCCATAGCATCAGTAAAATCTTCAGCAGACATTCGAATGATTTGTACATTATCAATGTTATTTGCTGCAATGTTGTATTGAGCAGAATCAACAGATGGTTTTGCTAATTCGGTTGCTAAAACACGATCAAAGTTTTTCGCTAATGCCAATGAGAAGTTACCGTTACCACAATATAATTCAAGTAGGTCACCTTGACTGTTTTGTGTACAATCCACTGCCCATTCTAGCATTTTTTGAGCAACAATGCCGTTTGGTTGTGTAAAGCTATTCTCAACTTGCTTATACGTTAAGATGTCGTCATTAACTTTAAGTTTTTCAATAACAAACTCTTGGTCTAAAACGATTTTCATTTTACGTGCACGACCAATGATATTTAGGTTAAAACCTTCATCATTCAGACGTTGTTTTAATGCTTTCGCTTCTTCTTTCCAAGCATCATCTAGTTGACGGTGATAAAGCATCGACACTAAAATTTCACCACTAAGCGTCGATAAGAAATCCACTTGGAACATTTTATAGCGAAGTGTTTTACTCTCTTTTACTGCTTCTGTTAGTAATGGCATCAAATCGTTAATTAAACGGCTTGCAGGTAAGAAGTAATCAACACGGTATTTTTCTTTGGTCTCTTGGTTGAACATGACGTAATACATTTCGTCACCTTCATGCCACACACGAAATTCTGCACGCATGCGGTAGTTTTCAGCAGGAGAGGAAAAGACTTCCAGTTCTGGAACATTAAATTCAGAAAACATAGCAGAGAGTGCTTCTGCTTTTTCATCTAATTGTACTTGATAATTTTCTGGGTTCATGACTGATTGTGTCATCGTCTTGCCTCACGCTGCTCAAAATAAGAGCGCCGATTTTATGCGATAGAGATCTGTTGTCCAGTATTTGTGTGTTATTGATCGAAACTAATTAATACTAAGACGTGATATTGAGCGCATAAACCTAGACAAAGATAGTGTAGGTCACTACTATTTCGCCCATGTTGGTGCGCTATTTTTAATATTAATTATAGCCTGAATAGGGAATCTGGTGAAAATCCAGAACTGACGCGCAGCGGTAAGAGAGAACGAAGGTACAATTTTTCACACTGTTAAGTTTAGATATTTTAAGGATATCGAAAAATAATGGGAAGTGAGTACTCTAGGTTAACTGCTCTCAAGTCCGAAGACCTGCCAGCAATAAGTAATACATTACGTATTGCTATATGGACTTAACGCGATTTTAGGAAACAACGGAAATGAAAAAAACTGCCTTAGCGACAGCTGTAGTGTCGCTGCTTTCACACGCCTATACATCCCCTGTATTTGCTAAAAATACCACAACAGAAACCGATGAAACCATGGTTGTTACTGCGAACAGATTTGAGCAGTCAACAGAAGATGTTATTGCACCAATGAGTGTAGTCACCAAGGAAGAGATTGTTCAGATTCAAGCAAAAACGATGACGGACATTTTAAGGTTGCAACCTGGGATTGAAGTCGCAAGCAATGGTGGTATTGGCCAAAATGCCTCTATTTTTATGCGAGGCACTAACTCTGATCATGTATTGATTTTAATTGATGGTTTTAGAATGAACAGTTCCATTAAAAGTGGAATGAACATTAATAAGATCCCTGTAAACCAAGTTGAAAGAATTGAAATAATTCGTGGTTCTGGAGCGGTAATGTATGGCTCCGATGCTGTTGGTGGCGTGATTAATATCATTACTCGAACTTCTTCTGACAATCTGTCGAAATCTGCAACCATTGGTGCTGGCAGCGATAAATATAAAGAAGGAAATTTTGCTGCTAATACTAAAGTTGGCGAAAACGGACATTTAAAAATGGCTGCCGGGTTCACCCAAACAGAAGGCTACAATGTTAATCCTCAACCGGGATTTAATGATGGAGATAAACATGGCTTTGAAAATAGCCAGTTTATGTTGAACTACGAGCACCAACTTTCTTCTTATGTGAGTCTTTTTACTGGTGTTAGATGGTTTAATAGCACATCAGAATATAACCATTATACAAATACAAAATCTCGCTCAGAATCAGAATCTACGGTTTATTCTTCAAAATTATCTTTTCATAAAGATACGGTTTCATCAAATCTAAGTATCAGTTATCAAGATGACCAAACTCTGGAATATCATGAAAATGGAGACCTCGATTCAGAGCAAAAAATTGATCAGCTAAATATGCAATGGGCTAACCAAATTAAACTAACGGATGGCTGGTTAGTTAATGCAGGTGTTGATTGGACTGATGCGAAAGTGAAAGCTGACATTACTGATTGGTCAAATAAAGTAATTATTAATGAAGGTGAAAGTCGTACGTCGACTGGCATCTATCTTGGAACTCAATATCAATTAGATCAATTAAAGTTAGAAGCAAATACTCGATTTGATAAGCACGATAAGTATGATGAATATACAACGTGGGGTGTTGGTGCGAGTTATCAAATTAATGATATTTATAAAGTAAGTACTGCTTATAATACCGCGTTTAAAGCGCCATCATTTTATGATTTATCGACAGCTCCAGATTTAGAGCCGGAAACGTCAAAAAATATTGATGTGAGTCTTGCTGCCGTATATAGCTTAGTTAATGTTAATTTATCTATGTATAAGAACCGTGTAGATAATTTAATTGTATATTATGACGCTCCAAATTTTGCAGGCTATAGTGCAAATGTTGATGCTGATATTAAAGGTGCTGAGTTAGAGTTGTTATTTGATACTGGAATCATTTCTCATACATTGATTGCTGAATATAAAGATCATGAGGATACAGAAGGTCAACAACTAGCAAGAAGAGCAAAACAGAATTATAAGTGGATGGGTAATATAAGTTTAGGTGATTTAGACTTGAATCTTTCTTATATTTATACAGGAAAACGCTCTGATTTACCTTCAGCCCCAGGCGTTGAAACTGCTTATCTTGATCCATATTCATTGTGGAGTGTTGCTGCTGCTTATTGGGTAACGTCAGATCTTGCTGTTCGAGGTCGAGTTGAAAACTTATTTGATGAAGAATATGAAACGGCGGGCGGCTATAAACCTGCAGAGCGCTCATATTATGTTAGTTTAGATTATCAATTTTAATTTGATTTAAAACCGCCTTCATTGGCGGTTTTTCATTTTGAGGTATGAATGAAAAAGAAAGTTATTATTAGTTGGTCATCAGGAAAGGATTCAACACTCACTCTTATTCGATTGCTTGAGAACCCTAACTATGAAGTTGTTGCTTTATATACGACACATGTAGCAAATGAAGTCCCATTTCAAGTAACTCCATTATCAGTTGTTCAAATGCAAGCTGATTTAGTCGATCTGCCATTAATCACAATCGAATTGCCTACCGTGTTCCCTGCAAATGATGAATACCAATATCTAGTGGTTAACGGTTTAAAAGAGTCTGGTATTGAGTTTGATTCTGTTGCTTTCGGTGACATGTTTTGCAATGGTATTGTTGATTATCGTAAAAGCTATATCGAAAAAGCAGGTTGGGAATGTGTTTTTCCTTTAATGGGGCAATCAAGCAGAGACTTGGCTGAGGAGATTATTTCATTAGGTATTAAAACTATTCTTGTTACAACTGATGGGACTCAACTTGATAATCAATTTTGTGGAAAAGTATACACAAGAGAATTGATTGCACAGTTACCAATAGAAGTAGATCCTTGCGGAGAAAATGGTGAGTTTCATTCTTTAGTGGTTAGCGCACCATGCTTTAAAGGTTCAATCCAATTATCTGAGATGCAAATTGAAAAACAACAGCGCTTTACTCATCTTCGTTATAACGCTTCTGTTTTACAAAACTAGTGCAAGAGGTATGATTAGAGCTCACCTTTTCATATCGGCTTACAATAGAGTCTGTGGTTTCAGTTATGCCAAAACACATTTTGATTTTTGATTCGGGTATCGGTGGATTATCGGTATATAAAGAAATTAAATATCAGTTACCTTTAGCTAAGTATATTTATGCGTTTGATAATGCGGCATTCCCTTATGGTGAACTAACTGAATCGGTACTTATAGAAAGAACAACACACATTATCTCTCAGTTGTGTTCTCAATTCCCTATTGATATCGTTGTGATTGCTTGTAATACAGCAAGCACCGTTGTACTTCCTTCTCTTAGGGATAAATTAGATATACCTGTAGTAGGTGTTGTTCCTGCTATCAAACCCGCAGCTCTGGTATCAAATAAGATTGGTTTACTTGCAACGCCTGCGACAGTAAAGAGAAGCTACACGTATGATTTGATCAAATCTTTTGCTCCTATATCTGATGTCCAGCTATTAGGCTCAACGCGACTGGTTGAAATGGCGGAAGAAAAGATGATCGGAATTGATGTAGATATTGCGGAGCTAAAAGAGATTTTATCTCCTTGGCAAAATAAAGTAGATACGATCGTTCTAGGTTGTACTCATTTTCCTTTTCTAAAGAATGAAATAAAAAAAGCACTGGGAAATAAAATATTGCTTATTGATTCTGGAGAGGCAATAGCTAGAAGAGTAAAACAATTATTGAATGGGGATGGGGTGGAAAGTGCAGTTCTTTTTGAATGTGAAGTATTTTGTAGTGCCCCCTCTATAAAAGAAGAGGCACTAAATCATACATTCAAAGAACTAAATTTTAGTTCTCTTCAGTGTTTGGGTTACCCGAAGTTTTAGGATCATTAGCAATACGCACTTTTAGAGTTCGCTGATCAAATTCGTTATTGTTTAAGTTTTCAATAACGTTGTCAGCGTCTTTTGTTGCAACTACTACGAAACCAAAGCCTCTTCTTTTACCTGTACGCTTGTCTTTCATTAAACGTACTGCAAATACATCACCAAATTCAGCAAAGAGTTCTTTTACATCTGACTCATTTGCACGATAAGGTAAATTACCCACATATAATGTAGTACTAGCTTGATCTGAGTTTGGAGCAGTATCAGCAGAATCATTTGAGTTTGATTGTGCTGGAGCTTTGTTAATAGTTAAAACCGTAAAACCTGTAATCACTGCGCCAAAAGCGAAAGCAAAAGCCGGAGATACTGTTGGAAATAAAGAGATTGCTCCTGCACCTAGTGCAGCGATAGCAATAATAGCAATGTTTGAATTAGTAGATTTCATGATAAGTAAGGTCTAGTAAATAAATGGAAAGTGATGAATTAACAATAAAATCACATTGATACTACTTATATTGTGTATCAATTGCCAACTAATTAAGCCATTGTTCATTTCTTGTAGGGGGTTTGTTTGAAAAAAAGTGATCTGTGTAGAAAATAATCACTTAGATGATTATTTTTAAATATCGCTTGCCAATCTTAATTAGCTCTCTATAATGCGCCTCCGTTCCCAAGGAAAAGATAAATAACTTTAGCCATGAGAACAATGAGTTTTAGGACTTCAAAATAATTTGAAAATAATCCTTGACTTAATAATTTGGCTCTGTATTATACGCAGCCTCAAACGACGAAACGGAAACGCAAGTCGTTGAAAGAAAAGCTCTTTAACAATTTAACCAAATCAATCTGTGTGGGCACTTGTGAGTTGATAATCATTGTTTGCGAAAGCAAGCAAATAATCAATGAACTGAGTGACTACACAAAATTACTTTTATGTAACAATCAGTATTAATCATTGAGTCGGTTTTGTTTCTGCTTCTCTTTATAGAAAAGACAGAGCAACCAAAAAAACTTTAATTGAAGAGTTTGATCATGGCTCAGATTGAACGCTGGCGGCAGGCCTAACACATGCAAGTCGAGCGGAAACGACTTAACTGAACCTTCGGGGAACGTTAAGGGCGTCGAGC
>NZ_JAAUWR010000036.1:0-9123 GCF_014694495.1 Aliivibrio sp. S10_S31
CGAACCTGATGAAATGAAAACCAAAAGGCAACAAAGAAGAAATTCACGCTTACTAAGCCGAAACTACGAAAGCCGCGATCCTATTGATGAACCGTGCAAAAAATTTCGGACTCAGTACGCACAACGCCTGCATAACACGTTTGCTACTATGTAATTATACTCAATATTGACGCCTTAAAACGAGAAACACTCGACAACCTGAGATGCCGAGTGTAGTAAATCGTGTTGATGCATTTGTTATACGATTAGTAATATTTTATTTGTTAATCTTGGTATTTACATTCATCATATGTAGAGCTGTCAGATATACACATAACTAGCAAGATTTCTTCATTCTCTTCGTATAGCTCGGTATTAACAAAATAGTTAGGAAGCGGTAAATCTACAACGCTGCCTATGTAAGGGAAACTGCTGCCTACACCAATAAAATCAATTACAGAATCAGAGCTATTTGTTACTGTACCTTCATTAAACCTCACTTTAATCATTGAACTAAAGTTTTCATATCCTGATATTGCAGCCATTGTGAACTGGCGATTGTCTATACTAATAGTCAGATAACCGTACGCCCACGGTGTATTAGATATTGTAAAAATTGACTGCTTTTTGACATCAGAATTTGGTACTCGTTTAATAGTTTTATTACTCCAATAACTATCAACATTAACATCTAGCTCAGTTGATTTATTTTTAACAATAAACTTTATAACCCCTGACTCCTGAGGGATCAAGTTATCGATAGGCACATCAATACTTGCCGTAGTCAAAAAAGGAATTAAAAAAAATAAAATAACCCAAGTAGTCTTTAAGAACATATTGCACCTCATACAAAAATGAAATTAGTCAATGATTATATATATCTTTTTTGTATATTTAAGCTGCAATATTTTACAGTATAAAACACCAACACGAATGCTCCATCGTATAACGCCTGCATAACACGTTTGCTACGATATAGACTTACCTGAATTTTACTGCCTTAATCACTGAAACTAAAGGCAAACCGATAACGCCGAGTGTAGCAAATCGTGTTGATGCATTTGTTAAATGTATATCACCTACCCATCTAATTTCATCGATGTTTTTGGCATTAGTTCAATAACCGAACGAACTGGATTTGATTGCCCTTGTGAGCTTTCATTTTTTATATAACCAGTATCTTGTGGTGTAAATATACAAGAAGCAGCATGATTTAAAACGATATCTTTAGCTTCAGCGGTAGACGCTGCATCCGTTAAAGCCTTATAAGTCATTAGCGCATTCTGACGGTGTTTATTTACAATGGCATTATGTTTATGAGATAAAAAGTTTTTTGCAGCTAAAAATAACAAATATGCAATTACACCAAAAATAAGTACTTTACTTGTAATTAATTGAAACGCCTGCAAATTATCTTCTGGTTTTAACCAAGACATTTTATGAATAAATAATGTACAAAAAGCATAAATACCTAAAGCAATCGCTGCTTGTATTGTTTTCACTTTCCAATATTCTGCAGCTTCATCATGTGATTCTGATTCATCCTTAAAATAAATAGCTTGTTGTGAAACACCTTGCTCTGCTGCAACTTTACGAACATCAGCCAAAACCTCCTGAGCTTGCTCTTGGTGTGTTGTTAAGTGGCCAGTAATTTCTGTTGCTTCATCCTTCACATTTTGAAGCATTGCCCTCGCTTCATTTTCCATACGCTGAAAATCAACAGATTTACTCGTACCATATGAAATAAATGGGAATAATTTCTGAAATGCCGGGTCATAGGCTGAAATCACCTGCTGAATTAAATTATCTCTTGGCTGAGTTGGATTTTGATTTTGAACAGTTGTTGGGTCGAAATCTAAGGCCTGTTGAAAACGATTAAAGTCAGCATCCGCCTGAACTTTAATTTGCCCTAGAATAGCATCTGGGAAATCGTCTAAAGTTGATAAACCTAATTGATTATATAACCGAATTAATTTGCTCGCAGGAGCTACAATTGCTGAAAAATCAAAGTTACGACCTAATTCATCTTCCCTAGCTAAAGTTTTTGCATCAAAAGCCTGCATTCTTGAAAGCGACTCTTGTGTTTCTTCTAATTGAGACATTTTTACCTCCATAAATTAACATATACATTTAACGCCTGCATAACACGTTTGCTACTATACAGACCTAGCTGAATTTTACTGCCTTAATCACTAAAACTAAAGGCAAACTGACAACGCCGAGTGTAGCAAATCGTGTTGATGCATTTGTTAAGTGAATAAAGCGATCACAAAAAGCATAACCTATTGAAAAACAAAAAAATAAAACAATAAAATAAATAATGAATTATCATATTAAAAACGTTATTATATGAATATAAAAATGATTAAAACTATCAGCTTATGGGTATTATTAAATGGCTTACTTAGACAAACGTAGAAAACAAATTCATTATCGCCATGCTGTCTTGCTACCAAATCATAGTAAATTGGGATTACAGACTCTTCAACAACGTTTTAGCCGTCTAATGTCTCAAGAATTAACAAACATAACAGATCGATTATATTTTCAAAGTGGGGACTCTATTGAAAAAGACCCTCATATGGCATTTTCTCATTGCTTTGAAGAAAAAGGCATGTTTTGTGGACAAATTGTTTATGTAGAACCTGGAAATAGTGTACCAGTAATATCAAAGAACGATTATAATAAAGCATCATTGCCAGTAGAAGCTCTACAAATATCAGATGAGATGTCACGAGAGTATCTTGATAGTATTGCTTTCATTAGCATAATAAATAATCACGTAATAATTTTACAAAGTAAAGCTATCCGAATTAAGGATATTGAAGAGTATTTGAACTTTTTATTACAATCAAATAAAGAAATTGATGATTATGAATTTGTTACACTTCAAGCAAACAATCTGACTCTTGACGATAATACTTTAAAAAATAAACAAGTAAAAAATGTAAATATTACTTTACCTTTGTCGGTAAACCCTTCCCATTTAGATGATACTGTAGCATTTGATGTTCTTAGTTCACTTTTAGGCTCGCACAGAATAGAAGAACTAAAAAGTTTACAAACCACGGATACAAAAGACCTAAAAATCGATATTAATATTGGTTATAAATATAACACTAATGATGCAAATCAAAATATGCTAACAAAGTTAACACAAGACCTTTTAGATAATAGAGATGAATCTTTAACTATTGAATTAAAAGGTACAGGGCGACTTGTTGGAGATGAAATTCAACTCAAAACAACAATTAACCTTCC
Organism: Aliivibrio sp. S10_S31; assembly: GCF_014694495.1. Taxonomy (NCBI): domain Bacteria; kingdom Pseudomonadati; phylum Pseudomonadota; class Gammaproteobacteria; order Vibrionales; family Vibrionaceae; genus Aliivibrio; species Aliivibrio sp. S10_S31. Next base: position 3,241 of record NZ_JAAUWR010000036.1, read on the forward strand.
TTATGATAAATCATTACCTGTTACAGAGCATGTATTTCGACTAATGCTCGATTGGTTACTTGAGCTTTTAGATCAAGGAGTTATAAATCCATGATAGATATAAACAAACAATATAGGAATTCGGTTATATACAGTTTAGCTGTATCTTTTGCTATCTCTATATTCCTGTTTATAACTAAAGATATTATTTCTATAAATTTAACAGGGGTGATGAGAGTTGTTGTAACGTTAATTTCAGCTCTTGTTGTAGGCGTTTTTTATAAGAAACATTTAGACTTAAAAGAGAAAATTACTACATTTACTCTTCCAGAAAAAACACCCACAAATATAAAACAGAACACTAAAAATTTAATTTCATCCTTTAACCTTGAATACCTCAACGTAAAGGTAATGCTTAAATTTGGAGTTACCTTAGCTGTATTTATGTTACTTTCCTTTGCTTCATTTCCTATAGGAAATGAAGCAATTGAATTTGTATTACAGCACTTTTTTATTTTTTTACTAATTATCTTTTTAGTTAAATTAACTTTTTTTCTTAATGAACTAAACAGCATATTGCAAAATTTCATTCAATTTTTAGAAAAAAAGGAAAGTATTGAAGAAAAAAGGCAAGAATTAATTGAGAAAATTCAATCTACAAAGACTGAATTCGAAAAAAACAATGAAATGACCGCAAAAAATAAAGATTTCGACGTTAGAAAACTTATAAGTGAAATTAAAAAAGACTCATAATCAAGTTTGAGCAGTTTCATTTTGTTACTGCTCAAAATTCACTTAACGCCTGCATAACACGTTTACTACTAAGCAATTATACTTAAAATTGACGCCTTAAAACGAGAAACACTCGGCAAACTGAGATCGCCGAGTGTAGTAAATCGTGTTGATGCATTTGTTATAATTTTATATATCAGCCATAGTCAGCAATTGACTACAGTTACGAACCGTTAAAATATTTATGCTTAACGTTACGCTATAAATAATGCGGTAATTGCCAAAAATGATTTCACGATAATTGGCTTTATTCAGCTCAGGGACAAGACGACCCAACTCTGGAAATGAACCTAAATTCTCAGCTTTATCGAATACATCGTTAACCCATTTTTCTGCCGCTGATGGATTGTCTAATGCTATGTATTCTGCTGTCTGCCCTATTTTATCTAAAGCAAGCGGCGACCAAATAACATTCATGAACGTAAGCGTCCTAAGATTTTAGAACGAGCATCATCATTTGATAAACCTAAGCCACTAGCGATTTGTGCTTCAGCTTGTTGCACCTCTTCCAGTAACTCTATTTTTTCTTGCATTGCTTCATATTCAGCAACGTCTAAAACAACAGCGACACCTTTACCACGTTGAGTGATAACTAAAGGTCTACGAGTTTCATTAATTTGACGAATAAACGACGCTACGCCAGCTCTAAATTCTGAAAGTGGTTGAATATCTTGGTCTAATCTTAATCGAGTCATAAATAGCACCTTAGTTGTACTTAATTTTGTACCAATTATAGTGCAAGTATAAATATTCAGCAATACTAAGAAAAATTATAACGCCTGCATAACACGTTTGCTACGATACAGACTTAGCTGAATTTTACTGCCTTAATCACTGAAATTAAAGGCAAACTGGCAACGCCGAGTGTAGCAAATCGTGTTGATGCATTTGTTACACGATCTTTGTCAACGCTTCGCTTTAATTGGTAAAGAACTGATTTACCAAGATTTACTGCTAACTGAGTTTAATTAGACTGGCTCAATTAAGCGAGCAAAATATCCATTCAACGACAATAACTGTGAAACGAAACAATCCCTTTTTCTTACACCATTTGTACGATTTGGTTTCAGCAAGTTTTTAGCTTATAAACCAAATATCATTGCCACAATTGGGATTGAAAATGCTAAGAGCAAAATACAGATGGTGACCTAAATGAGGCAAAACCATGAACAATTGAAGCGTGAATTGGTTTCTGAAATCCATGAACTTTTGGCAATAATGGTCAATTGCCGAACCTGATGAAACGAACACAAAAAGGCAACAAAGAAAAAGGAAAACCACCCTACTTTCTCGCCTAAAAAACTAACGGCTCAATCGCTGAACTGAGCCAAAAAACTGCAATCTTAGAGTTCGTGTAACGCCTGCATAACACGTTTGCTACCATGCCGATTAAACTCAAACTTACCACTTAATACGGTAAACTCAAAGAAACCTAGAATGCCGAATGTAGCAAATCGTGTTGATGCATTTGTTATATTGCCTATTGATAAACGACATGAAATCGTTCCAATACAAGAACCATGTCCTCATTAGGCTTAATATTTAACTCTGAACATTCAGCAGCAAAGAAACGCCAATGAGCTTCACGCCACCATTCTAATGAACGGTCGCCCTCGCCTTCTGCATGAGCAAACTCAGCCGTCACTTCGTTATATTTACACGTTTTAACTGAATCAATTTCAATGATACAAATTGGTTTCCCAGTCCAATCTACGACAACTTGTAAGTGACCAACGGTTGGCATTGGTTCTTCACCAGATTCATACCAAATATTTAAGCTACAAGTTGCTGTCTTTTGACCAATTCGGATTAATTCTGCGCATAAATTGGCATTATGCTCATCAGCACAGAAATAGTCTGAACTGAATGATTGATACTTTTCACGTTCAGTTTCAGAAAGTGAGCTTAGGTACTTATTCAAGTAGATTTGAGACTGTTCTTCCATGAAATCCTCTTAACTATTTTCGCAATTGGAGTACCCCACGAAAAGTAGACACTCTCTATTTTACTTATTTTCATACTCAACTGGGCTTACATAACCTAACGCTGAGTGCCTTCTTTTACGGTTATAGAACACTTCGATGTACTCGAAGATCCCAGCTCTAGCTTCATTTATAGACTGATAATCTTCCGCATAAATCAGTTCGACTTTTAGTCGACTGAAAAACGATTCCATTACAGCGTTATCCCAACAGTTACCTTTACGACTCATACTTGGCTCTCCGCCATGTCTACGCATAAAGTCTTGGTATTTTTGAGAGCGATATTGTACACCGCGATCTGAGTGGATAATAAGCCCCTTAGGGGGCTTACGTGATGTGAATGCCATTTTCAAAGCATCAGTCACCAGTTGTTCAGTCATTGTTGTATTCAATGACCAACCAACAATACGTCTAGAATGTAAATCCATTACTGTAGCTAAGTATAGCCAACGATCTTTAACCCAGATATAAGTAATGTCTGTTACCCATTTTTGATTTGCTACTGGCGATTCAAAATCTCGACGTAATAAGTTATCAGCTACGTTCGTTATAGCAGCAACATCTTTGATATATTTAAACGACTTGCCATTACGTGCTTTTATCTGTTTTTCTACCATAATATCAGCAATATAATTAACACTGCAGCTCTCACCTTGTGCGACTAACTCCCTGGTAATTCGAACTGCTCCATAACGAGCTCGAAACTCAGCATAAGTTTGCATAATTAGCAGCTCAAAGCGCTGTCTTCTCAAGAGCCGTTCACTTGGTGAACGGCCTCTCCAGCGATAATATCCAGATCTAGATACCTTCAAAGCGCGACACATCAGCGTCACCGTGTATTCTCCGATAAAGCTATGAATATATTCGTACTTTACTCTTGGCGCTTCGCAAAGTACGCAGAGACCTTTTTTAAGAATTCTAACTCTTCTTTGAGTCGCATATTTTCAAGTTTTAATTGCTGCATTTCTTTCGTCTCCTGCTTTGAATAATCAATACCCTCAAGGGTATTGAATTGTTTATCAGAGAGGCGTGTAAATTGACGTTTCCAATTAGCTATTTGTTGTGCACTGACACCAAGTTGCTTAGCTACTTGTGTTGCAGTTCGGTCTGGAAGTTGTGAGAGACGTACAGCTTCTTTTCGAAACTCTTCCGTGTACGCTGACTTTCTTTGTTTACCCATATAACACCTCTTGATTAGACTGTAGTTCTAACTTAATGTGGTGTCTACAAAACGTGGGTAACTCCACAATATAACGCCTGCATAACACGTTTGCTACGATACAGACCTAGCTGAATTTTAACGCCTTAATCACTGAAACTAAAGGCAAAATGACAACGCCGAGTGTAGCAAATCGTGTTGATGCATTTGTTACACGATCTTTGTCAACGCTTCCATTAACTTGGTAAAGAATTGATTTACCAAGACTTACTGTAAACTGAGTTTAATTAGACTGGCTCAATTAAGCGAGCAAAATATCACTTCAACGGCAATAACTGTGAAACGAAACAATCCCTTTTTCTTACGCCATTTGTACAATTTGGTTTCAGCAAGTTTGGAACTGATAAACCAAATGTCCTAACCACAATTGGGATTGAAAATGCTGAGAGAAAAACACTGATGCAGGATAAAATGAGGCATAGCCAAAGAACAATTGAAGCGTAAATTAGCTTCTGAAACGCCTGAATTTAAGGCAATAATAGTTCAATGCCGAACCTGATGAAACGGAAGCTAAAAGGCAACAAAGAAAAAGGAAATCCACCCTACTTTCACGCCTAAAAAACTAACGGCTCAATCGCTGAACTGAGCCAAAAAACTGCGATCTTAGAGTTCGTGTAACGCCGCAATAACACGTACGAACGACTGACTTTCCAAACCAATTATACTTCAAACCACAAACGCCGAGTGTAATTAGCATCGTGTTGATTGCTTTGTTACACGATCTTTGTCAACGCTTCGCTTTAATTGGTAAAGAACTGATTTACCAATAATATTTAGAAACCAATTCTAAATTACAAAAGCTAAATTAGCGAACAAAAGAAACGTTCAACTACAAAAACTGCGAAACGAAGCAATCCTTTTTCTAGCACCATTTGTACGATTTGGTTTCAGCAAGTTTTGAGCTGATAAACCAAATATCATTGCCACAATTGGGATTGAAAATGCTACGAACAAAGCACGGATGCAGAATAAAATGAGGCAACACCAAAGAACCATTGAAGCTTAATAATGCCTCTGAAACGCATGAACTTAGACCGAAAATAGTTAATTGCCGAAGCTGATGAAATGAAAACTAAAAGGCAACAAAGAAAAAGGAAATCCACCTTACTTTCACGACTAAAAAACTAATCGCTCAATCGCTGAACTGAGCCAAAAAACTGCGATCTTAGAGTTCGTGTAACGCCTGCATAACACGTTTGCTACGATACAGACTTAGCTAAATTTTAACGCCTTAATCACTGAAACTAAAGGCAAACTGACAACGCCGAATGTAGCAAATCGTGTTGATGCATTTGTTATACCAATTTATTTAACTCTTTCTCAATTCTTGATTTAGCCAATTTTTTAGCTACTTCGATTACAACTGATAACCCCTCTTCTTGAAACCTCTCTGATATTACTTTTAAAGTACCTGATTTAGCTAATTCTGAAGCAAAATCATGACCATCAGCAGTTAATCTAATCGGTGAGCTTGGATACAAATAACAATCTATACGACGTGAAAAAGTTAATATTTCATTAGGCCAAACTGCACAAATCAACCCTCTATCAATAAGAATTTCCATATGATGTACAAACTTATGATCATCAACATCCTTAAATTGAGAAAGGTCTCTCATTTTCAAATCTGGTTGAGGATGATCTAAAAATACATCTAATAACTGTTTTATATAACTATAATCATTTCTCATTCAATACATCCAAAACATAATAATACCGCTAATTGGTATAACGCTGGCATAACACGTTTATTACCATGCAGACCAACCTGAATTTTATTGCCTTAATCACAAAACTAAAGGCAAACCCAGAACGCCGAATGTAATAAATCGTGTTGATGCGATTGTTGTGCGTGCTTACTTTCGGCTTGGCCAGCTTGGTAAAGAACTGCCCTGCCAAGATTTTCTAAGC
>NZ_JAAUWR010000037.1:0-6301 GCF_014694495.1 Aliivibrio sp. S10_S31
TCCCATTCATCTTGATGCATTTCACGTTGGATTTTATCGTCCCAACCAAACACAGCCTTAATTGGCTCAAATTCAGCCGCCTTTTTAAGTTCAAATAAGAACTCAAAATCACTATCTTTCGCTAAACGCGTAGAAAATTTCAAACCTTTACCTCTGGCTCAAATAACCTTAATAAATCGATGCTTATAACGCCTGCATAACACGTTTGCTACCATGCAGACCTAGCTGGATTTTACTGCCTTAATCACTGAAACTAAAGACAAACTGACAACGCCGAGTGTAGCAAATCGTGTTGATGCATTTGTTACATATTCCTTATCGCTCTGCTTAAAGGGTTATTTTCAATGTATTTAAAACTATAATAAGACAAAATGTATGTTATAAATGGATATAATAAAAATAAAGCTAATTCATGAATACCAGTAGGCATTCTATCAAACAAACTAAGACAGATAGGTATTGATATCGCAGCATGAATTAAATACGTGGAAAAAGATAAATCCCCTAAATGTTTAATAAAATACCCAATTTTATTTTCGAAAATTGAATTTTTAAAGGTTAAAAATGATACTGTTAGAAAAGCAACAGCAGGTATTTTATATGGTTGCGCACCTCCCAAATAAAATAAAAACAAGGAAATTAATAGAAATAAAATGGCTACCTTGTTACTATCTGGTATAATACTTCTTGTATATGCCATTCCTATTAATAAACCCCACCCGAACTCTCGTATGTATTTTGAATTAAAAAAATATGAAAAATAATCAAAAGGCCATATTTTTGAAGAAAATAAAAGTAATATAATTACAGGTAAATACCATTTATCTTTGAAGACAAAAATTGATAATGCGCATAAAGCATAAAATAACATTTCAAAATTAAGGGTCCAACCAACTGTTAGTAATGGATACTCACCTAATGATGGTGAGGGGTTTTCATTATTAATAAAAAACAATGATTGAAATAGAGAAATAGAATTCCATTCAGAACGTATATAGCTTGGTATAATAAAAGTCAAAAGTAATAAGATAAAAGTGTAAAACCAATATGTTGGAACAACTCTAGAGATCCTATTTAATACAAAATTTTTTACATTATTATTTTTTTCAACAGATAAATATATAATAAACCCACTAATTACAAAAAAGATATCCACTCCTAACTTGCCATAATGATGGCTAAAAACACCAAACCACTCTCCTAAAAAGCTATTAGACATATCCCATGAAAAGAAAGCCTGATTATAATGATGGAAAACAACTAACCAAGCCGCTATCCCTCTTAATATCTGAATTGATAAAATTTTTTCTGTTGCTCTTTTAAATGTTAGCATATGAAAATTCATAAAAGTATAAAGCTTTATTGTTTACTAAAGAACTAAATATGTAACGCCTGCATAACACGTTTACTACTATGCAATTATACTTAAAATTGACGCCTTAAAACGAGAAACACCCGGCAACCTGAGATGCCGAGTGTAGTAAATCGTGTTGATGCATTTGTTATATTTTTTTACCTGAGAACAACGCAACACATCCTATCATTTCCACTTTTACATCTGTAAAGTGCTCGTTTAACGATGCCACTAATGATTCTAAATCATCGTTATGATTACTAAATATTCCTTTTTTATTGTAAACACCCATCAATTTTTTAGCGAAAAAGTTTTGTTTTGTATCCTTGCCCAAAATTGTACTACCAAACAATACCCCACCATCATTCAGATGTTCTTTCAGATGCTTAAACATAATACCCTTATCAATCAAATTTCCAGGTAAACAATGAAGCAAATAATTAACACTAATTGAGTCAAATTTATCGACATTTAACTCAAGAGGCTCAAGTACATCCCCGCAGTAAACTTCCGGTTGGAAATGATTTATTGCTTTTGAAGTTGTATCAAGACTATTTTGATTCAAATCTAGCAAAGCGATACGTTTTGTTGATTGAGGTAGATAATTCTTGAGATAATAACCTGAGCCAACACCAACATCTAAATGGTTAGATGAAACTAATATTGAAAATTGCTCGCTAATAAATCTAGTTGGGCATTTCCAAAAATAGTTATTTGAGACCCCTAAAACCCATAAATCGTATATTGAGAGTACTTTCTTCGAGTAGACAGCTTGTCCAGCAACTGTGGATTCTTTATTCATTTTTGATTTCATATAGTTATAAATTATCAAACTTCAATTTATACTAAAAAATAAAGATAGCAAATCTTACCAGAGATAAAAAATATAACGCCGCAATAACACGTGCGAAAGACCGACTTACAAAACCAATTATGCTCTAAACCGCGAATGCCGAGTGTAATAGCATCGTGTTGATGCATTTGTTATGCCCTATTTACGAAGCTCATACATATCCCCAAATGCAATATCTGGGATCCAAGTTTCATATTCTTTTTTTGTATTGAGATTACGTACAACCACAAAACCTAGAAAAATCCGACCACAGCTTGGAGGAGATTTCATTCTCCTTGATTTGTTCAACTTCAAATATCTTTGTTTATAGTCTATATTTGAAATTTCCATAGCCTTTACTGTCTTCCCGTAAAGTTTAGTTATTTCATTATCTATTGATGCATATGTTTCCATTGCATTAACATCGATATATTTCTTACTATGATCGTATCCCATATTTCTCTACTGCATAAGGTTAAAGTACCCAACTTATAGTCTAAAGTTGGTTCTATAAACAGCATACTAATATTAGATCATTTGTAATTATGCTAATAAATTAATTGTTTCTTTTGGGCATAACGCCTGCATAACACGTTTGCTACGATACAGACCTAGCCGAATTTTAACGCCTTAATCACTGAAACTAAAGGCAAACTGACAACGCCGAATGTAGCAAATCGTGTTGATGCATTTGTTATAACACTTACGCCTACTTATCTAATTACTAACTCGTGAGTCATTGTATCGAATACGCCAATACAAGTTTTATCGAAGGGCAATTGAGCAATAATATTACCATGACTTGAAATTATCTTACTTCCGCCTAACCCATTATCATTGGGGTTATTCAAAGAATTAGGCCAATTACATTGAATAACCATAGCAGAAAGTGATTGAGCTATCTTTTTTGAGTCCTCCTCATAATTTGTACTTTCAGTATTTACTGAGGATTCAGGTTGCCCAATATAGCTTGGCCAGAGAATGTAAGATGGCGATTGAACTGATAATTGTTCAACAACCCAATTAACGTCGCTTGCCTCACGGCACAAATAAGAGCTGAACGTCCCAAGTGGATGTTCCAAAATACTACGCTTATCACCAGATTCAAAAAATGTACACTCACTTGGAGTTAGCCCTACTTTTCGCCAAACTATCTCTAAAATTCCCTGCTCATTAATAGCAGAGTACACATTATAAACCTTATTATTTTCATTTAATGTGTAGCCGACGAAAACCAATGTATTTGACAGTTGGCATTGAATTGAAATTTCATTCAGTGCATTTTCGACCAAATGTTGCTGTGCCTGATTTTTAATATCTCGATGAAAGCCAGTAATTGCCAGTTCAGGAAACATAAGAACATCCAGATCATGATTCTTGGTAACGATATTACAAATCGTTTTTGTATTCCCCTCAACAGTCCAATCCATGGGCATTTGAGCTATACTTACTTTCAACGAGCACCTCACTAACTATAAAAAATGAACCGGTGTTATAACGCCTGCATAACACGTTTGCTACTATGCAAACCAAGCTGAATTTTACTGCCTTAATCACCAAAACTAAAGGCAAACTGACAACGCCGAGTGTAGCAAATCGTGTTGATGCATTTGTTATAACGCTTTATTCGTATTCTCTGCAATATAGCTGCATGAAATATTTCATTTCCTTGAGTTTTTCAATTCTAGATGGTTTTAAGAAAAGAATGAAGCAGACAAATGCCGTAAATGAAATCAGAATAATTCCAATGTAAATTAATTCATTAGTATCTAACTTTCTCCAAAATGTAGCTAAAAGACCAATTAAAATACCACTACTAAATGAAGCAAACTTTTTCATTCCACTTCCTGATGATTGTACGATATCAATTTGAGTCTCAACTAATTCAAAACAACTTTCGACATGTGATTTATGGATTGCTTTTTCACGTAGTGATTTTTTAAACATAAGATATCGTGATACTTTATGATCTTTGTCATCATGTGGAATCTGGTTAGTGTTATCTGCTCCAAATTGATTCAATATTAATAATTCACGTAATTTATCAGTTTTGTATAAAACGATTACCTCACCAAGTAATACTGCCCATACAGCAACTTGTATATTAATGAAAACTAATACGATACCAAAAGTGAATATAATTCCACCGATTAAAAGTAATAGCTTATCCACTTTGTTGCCATGTCCAACAATGTCTTTAAGTAACCGAGATAAAGTTGCGTTTAAATGATAAGCATCCCAAAGTATCTTCCATTGATTCATTACAATCCTCCTGTGCGTTATAACGCCGCAATAACACGTGTGAACGACCGACTTTCAAAACCAATTACACTCCAAACCACAAACGCCGAGTGTAATTAGCATCGTGTTGATTGCTTTGTTACACGATCTTTGTCAACGCTTCGCTTTAATTGGTAAAGAACTGATTTACCAATAATATTTAAAAACCAATTCTAAATTACAAAAGCCAATTTAGCGAACAAAAGAACCGTTCAACTACAAAAACTGCGAAACGAAGCAATCCTTTTTCTAGCACCATTTGTACGATTTGGTTTCAGCTAGTTTGGAGCTGATAAACCAAATATCCTCGCTACAATTGGGATTGAAAATACTGAGAGCAAAGCACTGATGCAGAATAAAATGAGGCAAAACCATGAACAATTGAAGCGTGAATTAGCCTCTGAAACGCCTGAACTTGGGGAAATAAGGGCTAATTTGCCGAACCTGATGAAATGAAAAGCAAAAGGAAGCAAAGAAGAAATTCACGCTTACTAAGCCGAAACTACGAAAGCCTCGATCCTTTTGATGAACCGTGCAAAAAATTTCGGACTCAGTACGCACAACGCCTGCATAACACGTTTGCTACCATGCAGATTAAGCCTAAATTTACCACTTAATACGGTAAACCAAAAGAAATCTAGAATGCCGAATGTAGCAAGTCGTGTTGATGCATTTGTTATGTGCTTACTAAATATATGCTTGAAATTCATCCACATTAAATCGTATTAGTTTATCTTTTTCTATACGAAAAGAGTCACTGTACCGAGGACTAATCTGTGTAAATTTATTTTTTTTACAAAACCTAATTAAATCTTTATTCTCTATTTGCTCAATTGCTATTGTCGGCCAAGGTGTAACATCTGATAAATAATTAAGAAACGATTTTAATCTGCCTTTATTCTGCAATTTTTCATCAAGCCGTATTGTAGCAATAACCATACAATTGCCAACAATATCATTAGTTCTACACCTCAATAATAATTGCCAGCCATCAGCTTCCATATCACAACTAGACCATTCATCTGCTCCATATTTATCGATTAAGTCCAACTACATTTCAATTTGCTGAATTAATGACGGTGCCTCCATAAGCTGCCACATTTTCCAATCCATTTTAGTTTTCAACTTTTCCTACCTTGCACATAACGCCTGCATAACACGTTTGCTACGATACAGACCTAGCTGAATTTTACTACCTTAATCACTGAAACTAAAGGCAAACTGACAATGCCGAGTGTAGCAAATCGTGTTGATGCATTTGTTATAACGTTAATCAAATTCAACTTGTTGTGGTAAATCATCGCTGATTTCAAACCAAGGGGCCTTACTGCCAACATACACATGTCGAGTTGCTTTGACTTTTGGATCATCATCTAATGTACCCAAAGGAAATCCAAGGACTTCTGGGGCACTATCGAACTTTGTAAATAAACTTGAACCACATTCAGAGCAAAAACTTTTATGCTCACCTTCAGATGACTCATAAAATTTTATGTATTCAGCACCTGAAAGTGTATTCCAATCTTTGGTTGCAACTTTTGCGCGGGTTCTAAAAGCAGAAGCATGAAGTTTACGACACATGGAACAATGACAATTAAGTACATCACTCAACTCACCTGTAATTTCATATTTTACTTTTTTACACAAACAACTTCCTTTTAGACTCATTTCAATCTCCTTTTGATTACTTAATTATTAGCACTGAGTTATAACGCTGGCATAACACGTTTATTACTGTGCCAACCAACCTGAATTAACCGCCCTAATCACAAAACCCAAGGCAAACCTAGAACGCCGAGTGTAATAAATCGTGTTGATGCGATTGTTATAACCAT
>NZ_JAAUWR010000038.1:0-6251 GCF_014694495.1 Aliivibrio sp. S10_S31
ACACCGCCGTAGATTTTTGCAAGTGTAGTACAGATAGCAGCTGTTAGAGTTGTTTTACCGTGGTCAACGTGGCCGATAGTACCAACGTTTACGTGCGGTTTCGTACGTTCAAATTTTTCTTTAGACATGGATAGTCCCTCTAGGTACGGATATTAGTGGCTTTGAATGACCACGTAACCAAATATAGATTGAATATATGATTTTTTAAAAGGAGAAATAGGCAATCTGGTGCTAATACCCAGATTTGAACTGGGGACCTCACCCTTACCAAGGGTGCGCTCTACCAACTGAGCTATATCAGCGCACAAAAGATATGGAGCGGGCAGCGGGAATCGAACCCGCATCATCAGCTTGGAAGGCTGAGGTAATAGCCATTATACGATGCCCGCACACGTAACTCGATTGAGCTATTTAACCTGAAATATGGTGGAGGGGGACGGATTCGAACCATCGAAGCTTTCGCGGCAGATTTACAGTCTGCTCCCTTTGGCCACTCGGGAACCCCTCCAAATTTTACTTCTACCTTTCGAAAAAAGTAAAAGTGGTGCCGACTACCGGAGTCGAACTGGTGACCTACTGATTACAAGTCAGTTGCTCTACCTACTGAGCTAAGTCGGCACAATTGGTGCGCATTCTAGTGAATCTAGAAATATCATGCAACTGAAAATTCAAATAAAACGTTTTTTTTTGCTTTTTTACTCAAAAAGTTGTCTATCTCATCAAATCCATAACCAAAAAGTAATAAGACCGCTTTTTTCTTAAAGAGGCTTATTGTATTGTTCAACATTCATTAATCCATTAGGTAAGTCATGTGAACTCTTATTTAACATTTACTCGTGAGCATTGGGCTGAATTGAGAAAATCAACGCCTATGACACTTACAGAAAAAGAGTTAACGAGCTTACGAGGCATCAATGAAAATATAAGCATTGATGAAGTGAGTGAAATTTATTTGCCTTTAATTCGCTTGTTGCAATTACATATTGATAGCCATCGCGAAAAAAATATTATTTTAGAAAAATTTCTTTCACATCAAGATATAAAGTCACCTTTTATTATTGGTATAGCAGGAAGTGTTGCAGTAGGAAAAAGTACAACAGCAAGAATCATTCAGACTCTGCTCAAACAGTTATTACCACACTTAGATACTCAACTGGTGACAACAGATGGTTTTCTTTATCCTAATGAAGTTCTAAAAGCTAAGAACATCATGCATAAAAAAGGCTTTCCAGAGTCTTATGACACCCACTCTTTGGTTTCTTTTGTTTCTGATGTAAAGTCGGGGAAAAAATCAGTATCAGCACCTTTATATTCACACCTGACTTATAACGTAACCGGTGAGCGAAAAGTTGTTGAATCGCCTGACATCTTAATCATTGAGGGTTTAAATGTACTTCAAAATGGTAACGATTATCCTGATGATCAGCATCACCGTTTTGTTTCAGACTTTCTTAACTTCTCTATATATGTTGACGCATCACCAGAACAACTTAAAGAATGGTATGTTGAGCGTTTTTTAAAATTACGAGAAAGTGCTTTTAAAGAAAATGGTTCTTATTTTTCGCACTACACAGAATTATCTACCGCAGACTCAATTAAAAAAGCTCAACATATTTGGGATACAATTAATGGCCTCAACCTTGAGGAAAACATCTTACCAACAAAGAATCGAGCTAGTCTTATTCTTTCAAAAGGTGAAAACCATTCAATTAATCAAGTGGCAATAAGAAAGTAGCTATTATTTCTTTATAGATATTTCACCACCATTATAAGCCGTTAGACCATTAGCATTGATAAGTAGCAGTGCACCTTGAGCATCAATACCGTTGCAAACTCCTGTAACGGTACCATTTCCTAATTGAAGCGAAATTTCTTGGCCTTTAAAATTGTCATATCTATTCCATCTTTCAACAAAGTGGGATAAGCCAAAACATTCAAACGCTTTCATCGTTTCTTCAAGCGAAACCAATAATGCATTCGCTAATTTATTTCTAATATGGTTTTGGCCAAGAATTGTTTTTAAATCAACCCAAGGTTGGTCTATTTCAGAAGTAAATCTTTCACTAAGGTCAACATTAATTCCGATACCTATGACCACATGGGCGGCACCACCTGATTGAGCTGAAAGTTCAATAAGAACACCGCCTAGCTTTCTGTTATTCCAATAAATATCATTAGGCCACTTTAATTTAAGATCACTACAGCCTAAATTTTCCAGGGCTTCAACAACAGCAATACCAACAGCTAAACTTAAACCCATCGTAGCAGCAAGACCATCATCTAACCTCCAATAGAGAGACAAATAGATATTTCCACCAAATGGAGATATCCATGAGCGCCCTCTTCGACCTCGTCCAGCAGATTGATATTCAGCTATACAAGATTGTCCGCACTCAAGAGAAGTCATATTATTTAGCAAATACTGATTCGTTGAATCAACAACGCCAAGAACTTCAGGTTTTGGTAGCTTATTATGAGAAACAAGTTCTTGTTGTAATAACTCAATAGAAGTTGAGAGTGAATAGCCTTTACCTTTTACTTTGTAAATCTCAAGTCCCCAACTCTGAATCACATTAATGTGTTTGCTTATTGCGGCTCGAGAGATATTAAGTTGTTCACCTAGCTCTTCACCTGAATGAAAGTGTCCATCACTAAGCAATCTTAAGATCTCAAGTTTTTTAGTGTATTCTTTCATCAAAGAGCTCCGATAAAAAAGATTCTTCACCATTTAGATAAAATCTAACTTCATGTTCAAGTTCAATATCATACATATCTAAGACAATGTTTTTTACATAATTTGCTAACTCTAAAATATCTTCAGATGTCGCTGTACCAGTGTTAATTAGCACCAACGCTTGTTCTTGATGTACTTGGGCTCCATTAATTTTGAAACCTTTTAAACCAGCATTATCAATAAGCCAACCAGCAGCTATTTTCTTCCCTTCAGTGACATCATAAGCAGGTAAATTAGGGTAAGTTTCACATAAGGCTAAATAGTGATCTTCTGATATAACAGGATTCTTAAAGAAACTACCTGCATTTCCAATCACATTTGGATCAGGGAGTTTTTTACTTCGAATTTCACAAATTTTATCAAATACGTTCTTAGGTGTGGTTTTACTATTTCGTAAATCACTCAATGGGCCATAAGCAAGAACAGGCTGCCATTGTTTATTTAAACGAAGTGTTATCGCTGTAATGATGCAACGATCTTTGAGCTCGTGCTTAAAAATAGATTCTCGATAACCAAATAAACATTCTGAATTCTTCAATGTTTTAATTTGAAGTGTTTCAAGATCCAAATATTCAACAGACTCACATATATCTTTTAGCTCAAGACCATAAGCACCGATATTTTGAATAGGAGCAGAGCCTGCACAACCTGGAATCATTGCTAGATTCTCAATGCCGGCGAATCCATTATCAACACACCACTCAACTAATGCAGGCCAATCTTCTCCACTAGAAATTTTCAGCAAATAATCAGTATCCGTTTCTGTTACTGATTTTCCGAAAAGTCGATTAAGAACAACGACACCATTAAAGTGATTACAAAATAAGGTATTACTCCCTCGCCCTAAAGGTAGTTTTGTCATGTCTGTGTATTTTTTATCAGACCAAATATCAATTAGATCCTCTATAGAATCAGCTTGAATGATTAAATCAGCACTCTCGTTAACTGAAAAACTATTATAAGGCTTAAGTGTTTTATTAAGTAAAATCTGCATAGTGCTGTATTTAATTGATTAGATTAAGTACATTCTAACTTAATACATAACAACTATATAGAACAGAGCTAATGAATCTTACCGTTTCTCATCTAGACAAATTACGCCTTCCTTTATTGCATAAAATCTACAAGGAAAACTACCCGTCAGGAAAGCCTAAGGGAAAAGAAGAAATAATAGTAATAGAGGGGGATAAGAAAATCTTAGGGGCTATGCGTATAAAGACCTATGAAGAGTGTCATTTTTTAACAGGAATGATGATAATCAAAGAAAGAAGAGGCGAGAGTCTTGGAAGCCAACTGTTATTTAAGTTAGATAAGTTTTTATCATTAAAGTACTGTTACTGCTTTTGTGAACCTCAGTTAAGTCAGTTTTATTTAAAAAGCAATTTCATGCATATAGATAAAAAGAATATTCCTTATGTACTCAAATCTAAGCATGATAGATATACAAACACGGGAAAAGAATTGGATATCTTGGTCTATAAAAAAACTGACAATTAGATATTACTCTCGGCAATACACGTTAAGTTTGCTAAAATCTATCCCCTTATATTGATTATTTAATGATTGGTTATGAATTTGAAACCTCAAGAAGGTAAAGAACAGCTGTCTAAGCTCCCAATGTTGTCTCAAAATCCTGAGAATATTAAGATTCTTCACACCGCTGCAGATTTTCGGTATGAACTTCTTAAACAAATAGAAAATGCACAACAACGCATTTATATAGTTGCACTTTACTTAGAAAATGATGATGCTGGTAGAGAAATCTTTACCGCTCTGTATGAAGCTAAACAGAAAAATCCGACACTAGACATTAATGTTCTTGTTGATTGGCATCGAGCTCAAAGAGGACTTATCGGTGCTGAAAAGAGTGATGGTAACGCAGCGTTATATCGAGAATTTTCTGAAAAATATGAGCATTCAATAAATGTCCTTGGTGTTCCAGTAAGAAATAAAGAAGTTTTCGGCGTTTTGCATCTAAAAGGTTTTATCTTTGACGACACCGTTGTTTATAGCGGCGCTAGCTTAAATGATGTATACCTTGCCCATAAAGATAAATACCGTTTCGACAGATACCACGTTTTAAATAATGCTCTTCTTGCTAATTCAATGGTTTCATTTATTAAGAAAACATTGATTGCTAGTCCTGCTGTAAATTGTTTATCACAACAAAATAGACCTGATACAAAATCCCTTAAGCCAGAAATTAAAGAGTTAAGAAAGCAGCTCGGTTTAGCAAACTACCAATTTACGTCTCAGACAAGAAAAGAAGGTGAAGTTGGTATAACACCTCTTGTTGGCTTAGGAAGAAAAGGGAATAAATTAAATAATTATATTCGCACTCTTTTAGCATCAGCCACATCTGAAATTACAATCTGTACTCCTTATTTCAACTTTCCTAAACCTATTGCAAAAGAACTTAAAAAAGCACTGCGACGAGGAGTTAAGGTAACAGTTATTGTCGGTGACAAAACTGCGAATGATTTCTACATTTCACCTGAAGAAGAATTCAAAACTATTGCAGGATTACCATACCTATATGAGATAAACCTAAGAAACTTTGCTAAAGCCAATGAAACTTACATTGCTAGCAGACAATTATCTCTTAACCTATGGAAACATGAGAACAATAGTTTTCATTTAAAAGGTATGTGGGTAGATAAAGAATACACACTAATTACAGGTAGTAATCTAAACCCAAGAGCATGGAAACTAGATCTTGAAAATGGACTATTATTGCAAGACCCTGAACAGTTACTTGTAGGTACGAAGCAAGCTGAGCTAGATGTCATATTAGAGCACACGCAATTAATTGGTTCATATAAGCAAGTAGATAAGCTTGATAGTTACCCTATTGAAGTAAAAAAATTAATCAAAAGAATTAAGCGAATTAAAGCTGATCATATATTAAATCAAATTCTATAATTTGGCTTTGGGTATGCATTAATCCTGTGCATACCCATTTTAATATTTAAGCTGTACAAAAAGCCCCGCCTCTATTTATTCATCTAAAATTACACGTCCTAAACTCTCCATCATTTATTATCTCAACATAAGTAACTATATTTAGCTACATTTTATCAAGTTTAAGAGCAACACATCCCCCGACCTAACAAACCGCTAAGCCCTCTAATAGAAAGCCTCACCAGCGGAATTACCGCTTCGCTCTGTTTATCTCATTCTGTTTTCTACAAACGTAAAAAAGCCCTAATCTTTCGATTAGGGCTTCTTAGTATAGTGGCGGAGTGGACGGGACTCGAACCCGCGACCCCCGGCGTGACAGGCCGGTATTCTAACCAACTGAACTACCACTCCGCAGTGGACTACTTGTCGTCGCTGACAAGTGTTCATAACACTTTTGTCTTCACTTTTTAAAAAAGTAAAAATAAATTGAAAGCCTGGCGATGTCCTACTCTCACATGGGGAAACCCCACACTACCATCGGCGCTATTACGTTTCACTTCTGAGTTCGGCATGGGATCAGGTGGGTCCATAATGCTATGGTCGCCAAGCAAATTCT
>NZ_JAAUWR010000039.1:0-6007 GCF_014694495.1 Aliivibrio sp. S10_S31
AGCCAGAGGTAAAGGTTTGAAATTTTCTACGCGTTCAGCGAAAGATAGTGATTTTGAGTTCTTATTTGAACTTAAAAAGGCGGCTGAATTTGAGCCAATTAAGGCTGTGTTTGGTTGGGACGATAAAATCCAACGTGAAATGCATCAAGATGAATGGGGTGAAGAAAAACCAACCATTATTGAAATGTCAGGTGAAGCAATAGGTAGCTATTTGCTTCAAAACAAAGGTGACCATTTCTATTTTTGCCGTTTCTTTTTATTACCAAGCTTTCACGGAAAAGGAATAGGAAGTCAGGTTTTAAGCCAATGTTTAGAGTTTGCTGATAGTGAAAATAAACCAGTGAAATTGTGTTATTTACAAGGCAATCGGGTAGGCGGTTTATATCGTAAATTTGGTTTCCAAGTAACATCAGAAGATGCTCAATTTGTTCATATGAACCGTGTAAGAATGTGCTTATAACAAATGCATCAACACGATTTACTACACTCGGCAATCTCAGTTTGCCGGGTGTTTCTCGTTTTAAGGCGTATATATTAAGTATAATTGCTAGTAGTAAACGTGTTATGCAGGCGTTAAATGCCAGTGATTAAAAAATCAATTGCAGCAATAATCTCATTTCTGAAAGTTGATAACTCATTAACTGGCTCAGTTAAGATTTTAACGGGAACACTTGTCATTTGTTGAGTCAACATTATAAAGTCACCTTCATCAATATGAATCGTAGGACAAAGGTGACTTGGTGCTTTCTTATCAAGTAGTTCGATTGGTGTTAATGGAATGACTAATCGAGTATTTAAGTTATCAAGTAGATCACTTTGAACATCAACAAAATATGGGTAGGTTTTCGCTGAACTTTTATCTTTGTTTTTATATAGCGTAAATTGAGACATTTAAAATACTCGGTATGAATCAGAAAAAAGACCGTGTTTCTCGGTTAGTTCGTTGCAAGCATCAATAGCTTCAGAGTTTTGCTCTAACCATTCTTGTCTTTTTAGTTTGCTCACTTCTTGTGAAAGTGCTTTTTCCATTGTTGCTGAAAGGTTTATTTTTAAACGTTTTGCTTCAGCGAGCAGGTCACTGTTTAGAGTTAAATTGGTCGCTTTCTTTACTGCTTGTGTATTATATTGATTTCTCATAACGTTACCACTTATGCGCATTAAGTATGTGGGCTTAGTATATAACGTAAAAAGGCATTTAACAAATGCATCAACACGATTTGCTACACTCGGCATTCTTGATTTCTTTGGGTTTACCGTATTAAGTGGTAAATTTAGGCTCAATCTGCATAGTAGCAAACGTGTTATGCAGGCGTTGTGCGTACTGAGTCCGGAATTTTTTGCACGGTTCCTCAATAGAAATGAGACTTTTGTAAACGCTATTTAGTTATCACAAATCCTCTTCTTTGTTGCCTTTTAGCATTCGTTTCATTAGGTTCGGCAATTAAGCATTGTCGGCCTAAGTTCAGGCGTTTCAGAGGCATTTTTACGCTTCAATGGTTCTTTGGTGTTGCCTCATTTTAGTCGGTATCAGTGTTTTGCTCGCAGCATTTTCAATCCCAGTTGTGGCGAGGATATTTGGTTTATCAGCTAAAAACTTGTTGAAACCAAACTGTTCAAATGGTGTAAAAAATGTATCTGTTTTCCATTTACTTCATATCGCAATTTAAGAACATTTTGTTCGCTTAATTGCCATTGGTAAATTAGAATCAGAGCTTAGAAAATCTTGGCAGAGCAGTTCTTTACCAAGTTGGCCAAGTCGAAAGAGAGTCCGCACAACAATCGCATCAACACGATTTATTACACTCGGCGTTCTGGGTTTGTCTTGGGTTTCGTGATTAGGGCGGTTAAATTCAGGTTGGTTGGCATGGTAATAAACGTGTTATGCAAGCGTTAAACGAATTAAGGTTTTAGTAAGAGGGAAGGTTGATGAAAAAAAGAGAGCCTAGCCTTAAAATAGGGGCTAGATTGACGTTGTTTCTAGTTTCTTATATGCCTTTATTTTTAATCATGACTTTTAGTCAATTTTATAAATATAAAGAATATTTACATTGGGGGGGAGTAAACCTCGAATCCATTTGGATTTTTTCTAAATATTTTGGTGCGGCAACATTATTGATTCTATTGTCAATATATGGAGCTGTGGGTCTAAAGTTTCTGCTAAGTAATTTTGAAAGGCGAGCAACTGTTAATGGTGATCTTATTACTATTGATGATATTGAAAATAAAAATAGTGAATCAATTTCGTATCTCTTTACTTACTTAATTCCTTTTGTTTTTCAGGACTTGTCTAGCCTTATTAATGTGTTCTCGGTAACTGTGTTATTGGTTGTGACATTTTTGATTTACTCTAACTCATCTATGTTACTAATTAACCCAACAATTAGTATGAAGTACTCTTTATATATGATTGAATACAGTGATCTAGATTCGGAAAAAAAGAAAAAAGGTATGGTCATATCAAGAAACAAGTTTCTTGAAGAAGATGATCAGGTGAAAATAAAAAAAATTGGCCATAAATTATTTTTTGCAGTTGATGTAGGAGGCGATAATGCCAGCTAAAAAGAAAGTGAATGATATCTTAGATATCATTCAAAGCCAAAATGTAACGTTTAAGTTGTATTTTATAACTAGGCATATTAAAGATGGTGTTAAAACAAAAGACAAAATAATTGATAAATTTCAATTTAAGGCCAACAGTATTGACATCTCGCCTGAGATTAGTTGTTTTTTTGCACATAATGCTAAAAAGCAACTAGAAAAACTAACTAAAATTGAAGGCTACGATTTAGAAACTTATAACGTAATTACAGACGATTTGGGTGGGAAGCTATATACGTATGCTTTAAATAATACTCTGTCATTTTCTGATGTTATTTTTAATCAACTGCTTAAAAATAAAGCTAACAATATTACTTCCTTAAAGGAAGTAAAGAAAGACATATGGGCTTACTGCATTCAGGTTAATACAAATAAAAATTCTGCATATTTATTTAGAAAAATGGGTTCAAGTAAAGTTACAACAGATGAACCTCAAACTAGAAAAGAAAAAATATCATCATTTTTTGATTTGAATGATTCAGAGTTAAAAGTTGTTAATAATGAGACTGTAAGTTTTGATGATAAAATTGATTGCATATATTTTAATTCTGAATTTTTAGTTTTAAGAAAATCAGGCTTTGAGCAAATTGTTGGTTTGGAAGAAGAATTTCAAAATGTAGCAAATGATGTAATATCTGTAATTGAATCCACAGGTTTAGTTGATGGTATCGAACATATCACAGCTAATTTGAGTAAGAGCAGAGCATTACTTAAAACGTTAGCAAATATAGGAAAAAAAGGGAATCATTCAGACTTTAATGAAGATGAAATAACTAAAATGAAAGATGCCCTGAAACTTTTTGAAGGTAAGGAGTTAAAATTATCTCCAACTGGTAATTTAGTTTTAGAAAATAGTATTGATGTTGGCTATTTCATCAAATTATTAAATGATTACTATAAAGTTGGAGTCATTACTGGAAAGTATTATGGAACGAATAGCGGTAGTATAATTGAACCTGCATAAATTCGTTTAACAAATGCATCAACACGATTTACTACACTCGGCATCTCAGGTTGTCGGGTGTTTCTCGTTTTAAGGCGTCAATATTAAGTATAATTGTATGGTAGCAAACGTGTTATGCAGGCGTTATGCTTCTAAGTTTAATTAGAGTTATCTGCAATCTAATGTACAATAGAAAAAATTTGAATTTCGAGATAAATCAATGAAATGTGATGTTTATAAATCTGATGCGATGAAAGGTGTTTATGTTTTCATTAAAGATGGATCACCATTAGAGCCTTTTTTACTTGATGATTCTTTAAAGGGTTTTAATAGTCCATATCGCTTTAAAACGATAGAGTTTGATGATGATTCACCATTAATTGCAGCAGATCCTAAAATAATAAAAAAAAGTATTGAAGCAAAAGGATTTCATATTCAAAAAACAGAAATTAAGTCTAGTAATGTGTCTGGGGCAGGAGCTGCAATTGGCGGTGGTTTACTTGCAGCTAGTTTAGGTTTTGGGATTTTTGGTGCAGCAGTTGCAGCCATTGGCTCTGCAATTTTGGCTAATGCAGCTAATTCAGATAAAGATAAGTCTGGAGGGGATTCTGATGAATCTTAGTGTTGACTTAGTAATCAAATATGGCTCTGTTACTAGTTTTTTAATATCCGTACTTATTTTAGTTATTATTAATCTAGTAAAAAAACAAGCTCAACATTTGGGTGATTTACTTGTTGTTGGTTTAGCTGGTAGTGCTGTACCTACAGGGTTTCTTTTGATTTATGGGGCATATGACAAGGCAATAATTCCTAAACTATCAGATGCAGGTATTTATTTAGCTTTTGCTGGGGTTGCATTACTTATTATTTTTGCTCAAACGCTGAAAGAGAAAGCATAACAATCGCATCAACACGATTTGCTACACTCGGCATTGTCAGTTTGCCTTTAGTTTCAGTGATTAAGGCGTTAAAATTCAGCTAGGTCTGTATCGTAGCAAACGTGTTATGCAGGCGTTATACAGTTTTTCGCTAAATAGCGTACTCAATATCGATAAAGTATTTAAATTAATCCTTACTTCTCTTTTTGTGTATTGATTTATTTGATAGTCTTTTGTTTTATTTAAGAATAGTTGTTTATATGAAACGTTTAATTTTGGTTCTTTGTTTGGTTTTAACCGGATGTGCAAATCCGGGGGTTGTAGAAATTTCTCCTGATACTTATGTTATATTTCGAGATGATCATGGTGGTATTTTTGGTAATGCTGGTGCGTTAAGAGCTGAAGTTATTCATGATGCGAACGAATTCGCTAAATCTAAAGGGAAGGTCGCAATTCCAGTATCTTCAAATTATACACCCTTAGGTAATGGGCCTGGTGAATGGGCATCATTTGAATATCAGTTCCGTGTTGTCGATAAATCTGATGAAGAAGTTGTTAGAACGTCATTACAAAAACAAGCTGATTACGTCGTTGATAAAAATATAAAAGTTGAATCTACTATAACGAATAAAACTAATGGTTCTAACTCTGATGTTTACAATGAATTAATTAAAGCACATCAACTTTTTGAGAATGGTGTTTTAACAGAAGTAGAATATAAACAGATGAAAGCTAAAATATTAAGTAAATCATAAGCTGTTAGAAACTGTATAACAATCGCATCAACACGATTTGCTACATTCGGCATTGTAGGTTTCTTTGAGTTTACCGAGCTAAGTGGTAAATTTGAGCTTAATCTGCATGGTAGCAAACGTGTTATGCAGGCGTTGTGCGTACTGAGTCCGAAATTTTTTGCACGGTTCATCAATAGATCCGAGGCTTTTGTAGTTTCGGCTTAGTAAGCGTAAATTTCTTCTTTGTTGCCTTTTGGTTTTCGTATTATCAGGTTCGGCAAATTAGACCTTATTACCCTAAGTTCAGGTGTTTCAGAAGCTATTTTACGCTTCAATGGTTCTTTGGTTATGCCTCATTTTAGTCTGCATCAGTGTTTTCCTCGTAGCATTTTCAATTCCCGTTGTGGCAAGGATATTTGGTTTATCAGTTCCAAATCTGCTGAAACCAAGTCGTTCAAATGGTGTGAAAATTGTATCTGTTTTCCATTTACGTTATCTCGCAATTTAAGAACATTTTGTTCGCTTAATTACTACCGGTAAATTAGAATCAGGGCTTAGGAAATCTTGGCAGGGCAGTTCTTTACCAAGTTAGCCAAGCCGAAAGTAAGCACGCACAACAATCGCATCAACACGATTTATTACATTCGGCGTTCTGGGTTTGTCTTAGGTTTTGTGATTAAGACGGTTAATTCAGGTTGGTTTGCATAGTAATAAACGTGTTATGCCAGCGTTATGTTGTTGGTGTAAAATAAGGTTTTCAGCAGCTTGGGGTGAGCTATGTTTCAGTTTAAATGTACCAAAAAAGTTCAAGATTTCATTGGCCTGAAACCAAGTGACTTAAGTGAAATCGAACC
>NZ_JAAUWR010000040.1:0-5485 GCF_014694495.1 Aliivibrio sp. S10_S31
TCCCATTCATCTTGATGCATTTCACGTTGGATTTTATCGTCCCAACCAAACACAGCCTTAATTGGCTCAAATTCAGCCGCCTTTTTAAGTTCAAATAAGAACTCAAAATCACTATCTTTCGCTAAACTCGTAGAAAATTTCAAACCTTTACCTCTGGCTCAAATAACCTTAATAAATCGATGCTTATAACGCTGGCATAACACGTTTATTACTATGCAAACCAACCTGAATTAACCGCCTTAATCACGAAACCCAAGGCAAACCCAGAACGCCGAATGTAATAAATCGTGTTGATGCGATTGTTGTGCGTGCTTACTTTCGGCTTGGCCAACTTGGTAAAGAACTGCCCTGCCAAGATTTTCTAAGCCCTGATTCTAATTTACCGGTAGTAATTAAGCGAACAAAATGTTCTTAAATTGCGAGATAAAGTAAATGGAAAACAGATACATTTTTTACGCCATTTGAACGACTTGGTTTCAGCAAATTTGGAACTGATAAACCAAATATCCTTGCTACAGCGGGGATTGAAAATGCTACGAGCAAAACACTGATGCAAAATAAAATGAGGCATAACCAAAGAACAATTGAAGCGTAAAATAGCTTCTGAAACGCCTGAACTTATGGAAATAATGGCTAATTTGCCGAACTTGATGATACGAAAACCAAAAGGCAACAAAGAAGAAAGGAACGCTTACTAAGCCGAAACTACGAAAGCCGCGATCCTTTTGATGAACCGTGCAAAAAATTTCGGACTCAGTACGCACAACGCCTGCATAACACGTTTACTACTATGCAATTATACTCAAAATTGACGCCTTAAAACGAAAAACACCCGGCAACCTGAGATGCCGAGTGTAGTAAATCGTGTTGATGCATTTGTTAGGTGTTTATCTTAACGAGCAGTATAGACTTTATGGTTATCTTCTTCTATTTTTTCTGAAGAAAGCTCGAAATCATGGCTTCGTATAACTCTATCTGGCTCACGATTAGATAACTGGAAAATTTTCGTAGCTAGTTCATCTATGCTGATTTGGTGACCGCGAACACTACGCTCTAACTCTTCAAATATTAGTTGTCTTTGACGGTTAAGCTTCAATTCATTTTGAGCGATTCGAAGCTCTTCCTGACGATCTCGAAGATCAGCAACTCCATCAGCGGTCAATTGCCATAATGTCCTATTATTCATGCCGCCTCCTTTTTATCTTTATTTTCAAGTTCTCTTTCATCATAGTCTATACTTGACAAAATGTCTTGAATTTCAATCAAATTAACTCGCATCGAGACTAATATAGACAGTATATACATGATAGGTTTTACTATTTCACAATAAGAATCAGCCATATCATCATTATTAAACATATTACTTCGGTTAGTATAAATATTTGCTATACATACAATGATACCATCATCTTTGACTGGTTTATC
This sequence comes from Aliivibrio sp. S10_S31, assembly GCF_014694495.1. NCBI lineage: Bacteria > Pseudomonadati > Pseudomonadota > Gammaproteobacteria > Vibrionales > Vibrionaceae > Aliivibrio > Aliivibrio sp. S10_S31. The sequence goes on from NZ_JAAUWR010000040.1 coordinate 1,426, forward strand.
TATTGCACCTTTTACTGAAAATGGCCTGCCAATATGATATTTATATATAGGGATAGATAATATTGACTTAGTTGAGTCTTTCTCATAATACTCATACAAGTTTTGAGTAAACTTTCCGTTAATATAATCCCTATGCATGGGAGAGTCTTTTAAATCTTCGATTGTTGACTTAACTTGGCTCTTAAGATCGGGAATATAAACAGGCCTCTTTAACTGTCTAGCTAATGGTGCACCATGCAGATTAGGCTGTTTAGCTTCATCACCCAATGCTAAATCTACGTCAGAATATGGCATGCAAATTGGAAGTCCTTCCTTTGACTCTTCTCTTTTGGGTAAAGATACACTCAACTCTTGTTCGTTAACCAATATATAGTCACTTTTTTCCAGTCGAGAACGCCAGTTATCATTAAATAAAAAGAATGGAGAGTTAATTATTGATTTTATATTAAAGGCATAACCTCCATTATCTGGCTTAGGGCCTACAATATTATTTTTTTCAAATTCTTCCAAAACACTGCGAGCTGGAGCTAAATTAAAGAAATTTGCTCTATAGGTAACATTATCATTGTCTCGCTCATCCCAATTGCTCGCAACATTCAACAATGAATTTAGACAAGATCGTTTTGCTGATCGTAAAGAACTGTCTAATAAAGCCAAATTATCTAGTTCTTCTTTTGTTGAATTTACTGGTTGATTTAATATTAGCTGCCAATCTAGTAAGCAAGTTTTTAATACTTGCATAAGTTCAACTGTGTCTTTGGCTGCCAATTTAACTGCATTAATAGGAGGTCTAGATTGCTCTTCTCTATTTTTTCTTTGTTGGCCGATATAATGATATATACCAATAACAATACTACAATATACTGTTATAAAAAAACTAAGTGTTTCCCAAGATACGGGAATTGTAGAATCAAAAACTTGTTCTTTAATGTCAGAACCAAATACTGAAACAGACGATGCCCACAATATACTGGCCATGATAAAAATCAAGTTTCCATAACCAGAATGAAGCTTAGTTGACCATTTTTTTACAAAGTCATATTCTATATTTTTCAGTGCATATTTACATGCTCGATATGTAACCCAAGCTAGTATAATGATCGCTATTACATAAAATGAGAGAGCATTATATATATTCGATAATAAAACACTCAATTTTTCTATTTCCAATGTAAGTTCCCATTCTAGTTCAAAAAAGTAAAATTCTGCTTATTTTAACAAACCAATTGTCCATGATAAACACCTAACGCCTGCATAACACGTTTGCTACGATACAGACTAAACTGAATTTTACTGCCTTAATCACTGAAACTAAAGGCAAACCGACAACGCCGAATGTAGCAAATCGTGTTGATGCATTTGTTATAACCGTTTTTCCATGCGTGACAAATCCCAACTCTCACCATCGAATGATAAGCTATTAGTTACCTGCTCAAATTCTACAAAACCCAGTTTTTCGTAACATGAAATAGCTGATTTATTGTGGCTGAAAACACCTAATGTCAGTAAATTAGCTTTGTAATTAACCTGAGCCTTTTCAATAAGTAGCTGTAGCATGGTTTGAGCTAAATTCTGGCCTCGATATTCAGGTAAGATAAATACGCGACAGATACGAAATTCATTAACTGAAACTTGGTAAAGCTCCACAAAACCAACCGGATTATTCTCAACAGTAAATAGAAATGGAAACACCTGTAACTGCTTACAATGAGTTTCAATTTGTTCGTGAGTAAGAGGATATTTATAAGCTGGCCCGCCCCACAAATAACAAAGTTTTTCGCTATCTATCCAGGCAGTAAGCAGATCATAATCCTTATGTTCAAAAGCCTCTAATTCCATCATTTCCTCTTGAGGTTATAACGCTTGCATAACACGTTTATTACTATGCCAACCAACCTGAATTTTACCGCCTTAATCACAAAACCCAAGGCAAACCCAGAATGCCGAGTGTAATAAATCGTGTTGATGCGATTGTTGTGCGGACTTACTTTCGGCTTGGCTAACTTGGTAAAGAACTGCCCTGCCAAGATTTTTTAAGCCTTGATTTTAATTTACCAATGGCAATTAAGCGAACAAAATGTTCTTAAATTGCGAGATGAAGTAAATGGAAAACAGATACATTTTTTACACCATTTGAATGGTTTGGCTTCAGCTAGTTTGGAACTGAAAAACCAAATATCCTAACCACAATTGGGATTGGAAATACTGCGAGCAAAACACTGATGCAAACTAAAATGAGGCATAACCAAAGAACAATTGAAGCGTAAAATAGCCTCTGAAACGCCTGAACTTATGGAAATAATGGCTAATTTGCCGAACTTGATGATACGAAAACCAAAAGGCAACAAAGAAGAAATTTACGCTTACTAAGCCGAACCTACGAAAGCCGCGATTCTATTGGTGAACCGTACAAAAAATTTCGGACTCAGTACGCACAACGCCTGCATAACACGTTTACTACTATGCGATTATACTTAATATTGACGCCTTAAAACGAGAAACACCCGGCAAACTGAGATTGCCGAGTGTAGTAAATCGTGTTGATGCATTTGTTATGTGCTATATTAACGGAGTGTTTATTTCTTTGAAAGTTATAGGTATTTATGCCAATTCTAAATGTAGATGATGCTAATGGAAAAATGGTACACATCAAAAACTCTCGCCGTAATGATGACTATTGTAAAGTATACTGGAATAAAACTGTTGGCGCAGTTTTTACAAAAAAATCGACATGCCCCCCTGTTGAGGCATTAGATACGTTATTAAAATATGATGAAGATTTTAGGACGAAGGATCGAGAAGTGCAAATTGGTGACTCTGTTTGTTACGTATTTGGTATAAAGCATATTCCACTATTTTTCTGTTCTATAACTGGAATCCAAATATACGAAGGAGAAACCTATGTATATCTCGAACCGAATAGCGCAAAAGTACCAGCACCACCTACATGGAAAAAATTTGAACCAGAACGCTTTATTTTTGTTTCAGATAATCGCTTAGGTACACGTAATTCTATAATTTTAGACACCGAGGTTTATGCTGTCTATCATGACGAACTTGATATTGCCGAGGAAATTTATGCAGAGCATCGTGTTCCACCATTTTTAAAAAGTTTTTTAAAAGATGATTCACAACCAATTGGGGAAGCTGCTTTCAAAAAATGCCATGAAACTTTATTCAAAGGAATATATTCTTGGGCTGGTAAATATCGTAATGAACAACTTGTAGTCCAAAATGATAGACGCCCAACACTAGATAAAGACTCAATAATAACAGAGTCAAAAAAATTCTTTAACTCCCTAACTAGAAGTCAATTACGGAAAATTAAAGACAAAGAAACGTTGATAAAAATGTTAATCGATACACATAAAGAGCTCGCGTGGATACATCCATTTCAAGATGGAAATGGTCGAGCAATTAGATTGTTTTTAGAGTTATTGTCTCTTACTCAAGGTTATAGATTTAACCTTGAAGGTTTTATTGAAACAAGCCGAGGGAAAAAATCTTATTACTTTGCAGTCCGTCAATCATTAAAAGGGCAGCACAAAGAAATAAAGGCATTATTTGAGCAAGCCACAGAAAAGCTTTAGATAATACCTTCTAATAACTTTGAGGCATTTCTAATTTTATCACGATTACGAGATGTTCTCTTTACACCTTCAAGTTCAAAGGAAGCCTCAAGGTTACTAAGTACCATTTCGTTAAAAGCCCTAAGAGACATTTGCTTTACTGTCCCTTTACTTTTTCCACGTAATGCTATGTTTATATTCACTGAGTTAGCCATTGATTCTTCCTATTTCTTCAATACAGGTTTACTAACTATATTATCAAACGAAATATAATTCAAGTAACGTAAGCACATAACGCTGGCATAACACGTTTATTACTATGCAAACCAACCTGAATTAACCGCCTTAATCACGAAACCCAAGGCAAACCCAGAACGCCGAATGTAATAAATCGTGTTGATGCGATTGTTGTGCGTGCTTACTTTCGGCTCGGTTAACTTGGTAAAGAACTGCCCTGCCAAGATTTTCTAAGCCCTGATTCTAATTTACCG
>NZ_JAAUWR010000041.1:0-4836 GCF_014694495.1 Aliivibrio sp. S10_S31
GCAGCAAAGAAAAAGGAAATCCACCCTACTTTCACGCCTAAAAAATTAACGGCTCAATCGCTGAACTGAGCCAAAAAACTGCAATCTTTAGTTCGTGTAACGCCTGCATAACACGTTTGCTACCATGCAGATTAAGCTCAAATTTACCACTTAACACGGCAAACTAAAAGAAACCTAGAATGCCGAATGTAGCAAATCGTGTTGATGCGATTGTTATGGCGCGGAAACTTGCAGCAATTCATGAACATCAATATTGTCAACTTCACGCCCTAAAAGACGTTTATAAGATATTAGCTGTTCGACTGGAATAACTGGAACCTCAATACCTAAGTAATTTTTAATAACCGACGAAGTAAAATCCGTTTTCAGCTCATACCATAGACCATTTTCTGATGATCGTATTTTAGAGCCAGGAAATAGACCTATTTCAATTTTTTGTGATTTGTAGATTAACTGAAAATATTCAAGATCCCATGAACCTTCAACATAGTGAGTTAGTGGTTTTGAAATATAAGGATTTACTTGTGCTAGGATCTTGGCAACATCCGCTTTATTGATGTAAAGATCAATATCAGCAACTTCACGATTACCACCATGTATTGTTGCAGCAAGCCCGCCAACAATTTGATATGTAATTTGTTCTGATTTCAATAAGCTATCTAGCCATTCCAATGCCACTTTTACTCTATCGCTCATCCTGAGACCTCTATTTACTTGACCGTGCACCATAACGCCTGCATAACACGTTTACTACTATGCGATTATACTTAAAATTGACGCCTTAAAACGAGAAACACCCGGCAAACAGAGATTGCCGAGTGTAGTAAATCGTGTTGATGCATTTGTTATATCGTGTACTTAATTTTGAACTGGTACTGCAAAAAGAGTATCAATATACGCGTTAACTGGCTCAGGTAATAGGTCTTGAGGATGATCGCCACCCAATGTTGCAAGTCCGCTTGAACCATCAATAATCGCCGAGCTTAGTTCAACATTATTTTTAATATCCCAAGTTACAATTTTCACTTCAACTTTATCAGCTTTAGCCGACCATTCCGTTGCACGATCTTCCCAATGCATTATTGTTGGGTAAAACAAATAATCTGAACCATTACTTTCAGCAAGCTTAATCGATTCTTTAAATGATCCAGCTTCGTTAGCAACAGTGATATCGTTCATTTTAGTGAGTAAGCCAGACTTAATAACATTACTTAATAATACGCCTGAACCTTTATAGTCTTTCTCGCCATAACGTCCATCCTCTGATAATGCGACATAAACAGATGAACTTGCTGGTATTTTATTAACTACTTCGGTATTAGAAACATTTAAATTATGAGAGTCAGCGCAGCCCGCTAGAGTAGCAATAAAACCTAGAACCAATAATTTTTTCACAATAGTGTCCTTATAAGAATTAGGGCTAAATATTACCACACAATACAGTTGCCCAAAAAACGATATAACGCCTGCATAACACGTTTGCTACTATACAGGCCTAGCTGAATTTTAACGCCTTAACCACTGAAACTAAAGGCAAACCGACAACGCCGAGTGTAGCAAATCGTGTTGATGCGATTGTTATGCATAATATTATTACAAACATTTAATTAACTTTAATTTACCATCTTCATGAGAAAAAGTTGCCTCAAGATGCTCACAGACGGCTTTGCATTCATAGATAGCAGGTTTTGATTCAAGCCAAGCTCTAACAAAAATAGTTACATTATCAGGATCTGTATTAAAAATTGCATTTCTCATACTCTCAATATGTTGATTAAGCACATTACAAGTTATGGGCATTGTAAAATCAGAGACCAAAGTTTCTCCAATAATTTTACTATTTTCATCAGATAAATTTGCCTTGCCCGCTTTGATAATCACTGAATATCGTATTTCCTCTATTCTAGTTTCTCTATCTTGAGAATTGTTTTTTACAAAAAAACTAATTTGTTCATTATCAATATCCGCAGTAAACTTCAAAGAAGGGTAATATTGATTAAAGTCATTCCTACGTTGAGTTTCTTCAGCTAATTCATTCGCTTTCCTAGCCTCTTTCCTCGCTTTAAACGAATTATACAAAGCTAATAATGCAACAAATGTTGTTACCCCAAATTGCCAATTTTCTTGCATACATCCTCCTTTATTATGCATAACGCCTGCATAACACGTTTACTACCAAGCAATTATACTTAAAATTGATGCCTTAAAACGAGAAACACCCGGCAAACTGAGATTGCCGAGTGTAGTAAATCGTGTTGATGCATTTGTTATAACGAATTACGCATAAATTTATCGTAATCATTCCAATACTTTGCCATCTTTTCCTGATGTTTTTTAATAGCTAACTTATCTCCTGACCTCATTTTTTTTACTGCTTCTCGTACTTGTGGAAATGGATTATTTTCTTTAAATTCACTCGATCTTTTTTCAAGTGGAAGTAAGATTTCTTCAATTAATGCTTTATCTGTTTTGTATTCTTTCCATGCTGGCAAAATTAATTTAATTAAAACATACATGAATGGAAAACAAAGGAAGATAAAAATAGAAAATAGTATAAGCTTCGGTAAGCTTTCATCACCATAAAATGATGTTAGAACCAAGCCTAAAAAGCACAAAACAAAGAAAAACAAACAGATGCGTTTAAATAATTTGAAATTCTTATCTAATTGATATGTTGACATAAATGCACAGTTTTCATCTTGAAGTTCACTCCAAAGCCCTTCAAGATCGCTATTATACTTTTTTAATCCACTCATCCGAGAGCCAATTTCTTTTTTATGTAAATTTTTATAGTGGCCAACAATACGCTCGATATTAACCCACTCAATAACAAGATAAATTGCCGCTAAAAACTGCAATAAACTTTGGGTATTACTGATTTCCAAGATATTTACCTATATTAAATTATTCGTTATAACGCCTGCATAACACGTTTGCTACGATACAGACTTAACTGAATTTTACCGCCTTAATCACTGAAACTAAAGGCAAACTGACAACGCCGAGTGTAGCAAATCGTGTTGATGCATTTGTTATAAGGATTTTTCTTCGACTGGAATATCCATTTGTTGGGTATCAACAGTAAACATTATCCACTGCTTTACATCACGAGCTAATTGCGAAATGTGCATAAATTCAAACCCCGTTTGAAACATCGGAGCATAATCATCGTTAACTTCACTCTCAGATAGAATCAAGCCAGTCCTCCTTAAACGAACTAATAATGCTTTTACTAAATCACGGCTAATCCCCATCTTTTCAGCTAAGTATTGATGTTGCTGTTGAGCCAACGAGTCAGAAGACTCACCTGTTTGACTATGGTTATCTGAAAATGCATATAAATGATACATTACATGCAGCTCTCTTTCTGAAAGTTCAGAGACTATCGAGAGCACTTCTTGGTAAAATTCGTATTCAACAAATAATTTTTTCGAAGCAACGCCATTGATAAACATAGAGGTCAATGCTTTCAGCTTTGCCGATGATATGCTCTTGTCGATAGCTTCCTCAGTCGCCAAATAACATGCTATGAATTCATCTTTATTCAACTCATGACTGTCTACTGATATTTCACCATTTTCGAGAGCTTTTAGTAGGTTGCTTCTTTTGCGATTTTGATACGCTTTATAACCTACACCAACCACAACATTTGTTACTGCCTTTCCTATAGCAGCTCCTGTTATAATTCCCATTGTTATCGAACCATCCTCATATCCTTATAACGCCTGCATAACACGTTTACTACTATGCAATTATACTTAATATTGACGCCTTAAAACGAGAAACACCCGACAACCGGAGATGCCGAGTGTAGTAAATCGTGTTGATGCGATTGTTATGTATATAGTATCAGTAATCAATTAATTCATTAGATTGGTAGATTATTTTTATACGATTACGTAGAGGATTGTTTTTATGATGTATTTGAGGGAATGGGTCATCATGACTTACAGGGCTATAACCTAAAATGATTAATTCATTCAAAGAACCTTTCCAGCAATAATGAATAACAGGACCGCTTCTAGCACCATCAGGATTATCTTTTGATATATGTGAATCTTTTGCTCGTGTCGTATTTTTATAAGGTCCTGAATGGTAGTGACCAACGCGCATAGATTCATAACCCGCACCATTATTATAAACATTTTTACCGATAAATGTTTTACCGTCGAGTGCGCGATCAGCAAATGTGAAGATGCTATCTAAGTGAGGTTGGTCATTAGGATCATTTGGCGTGAAAGTAGCCAAATCACGAAACTTCTCGGTATTAATATAACCGTTGAAAAACTTTTCATGAAAATAAACTTTATCTACTTGCATATAACCCTCTCAAAATCAGAAGGTTATTCTAAACATCACAGCTAATTATATCAAGCATGAACAGCATTCATTTCTGTATGAGTGTTAGATAATTGAACTGCTGCTTTATAGCGATTATTAGCGTGTTGAACAGCTGACATAAATGCACTACGTCTTTCGGCACTAGATTGCGATTTATTAAGAACGAAAGAACTAACGTTTTCTTGAGTCGAAGATCGTTGAGACAGTTCAATATTTACTTCGTCAAAATGTTTCATACTATAGCCTTAAAAATAAAATTAGTTTCATTAGATAATATATGTCTTTTTGTACTAAAAAGCAATCATATAAAAACCCTTTAAAAATGAACTTACAAATAACCTTCTATATTATAGCAGACCATTAATACATAACGCCTGCATAACACGTTTGCTACTATACAGAACAAGCTGAATTTTACCGCCATAAACACAAAAACCAAAGTCAAACCTACAATGCCGAATGTAGTAAATCGTGTTGATGCATTTGTTATGTCAT
>NZ_JAAUWR010000042.1:0-4485 GCF_014694495.1 Aliivibrio sp. S10_S31
ATTTAGCTTTTGTAATTTAGAATTGGTTTCTAAATATTATTGGTAAATCAGTTCTTTACCAATTAAAGCGAAGCGTTGACAAAGATCGTGTAACAAAGCAATCAACACGATGCTAATTACACTCGGCATTCGCGGTTTAGAGTGTAATTGGTTTGGAAAGTCAGTCGTTCGCACGTGTTATTGCGGCGTTGTGCGTACTGAGTCCGAAATTTTTTGCACGGTTCGTTAATAGAACCGAGGCTTTTGTAGTTTCGGCTTAGTAAGCGTTCCTTTCTTCTTTGTTGCCTTTTTGCTTTCGTATCGTCAGGTTCGGCAAATTAGCCCTTATTTCCCTAAGTTCAGGCGTTTCAGCGGCTATTTTACGCTTCAATTGTTCTTTGGTTATGCCTCATTTTAGCCTGTATCAGTGTTTTCCTCGTAGCATTTTCAACCCCAATTGTTGTTAGAATATCTGGTTTATCAGTTCCAAATCTGCTGAAACCAAATCGTTCAAATGGCGTAAAAAATGTATTGGTTTTCCATTCACTTTATCTCGCAATTTAAGAACATTTTGTTCGCTTAATTGGCATCGGTAAATTAGAATCTAGGCTTAGAAAATCTTGGCAGGGCAGTTCTTTACCAAGTCGAAAGTAAGCACGCACAACAATCGCATCAACACGATTTATTACATTCGGCGTTCTGGGTTTGCCTTGGGTTTCGTGATTAAGGCGTAAAATTCAGGTTGGTCTGCATGGTAATAAACGTGTTATGCCAGCGTTACACGAACGAAAGATTGCAGTTTTTTGGCTCAGTTCGGCGATAGAACCATTCGATTTTTAGATGTGAAAGTAGGGTGGATTTCCTTTTTTTTTGTTGCCTTTTAGTTTTCATTTCATCAGGTTCGGCAATTAAACATTATTGCCAAAAGTTCATGGATTTCAGCGGCTAATTCACGCTTCAATTGTTCATGGTTTTGCCTCATTTCAGTTTGCATTAGTGTTTTGCTCGCAGAATTTTCAATCCCAATTGTTGTTGGGATATTTGGTTTATAAGCTAAAAAATTGTTGAAGCCAAATCGTACAAATGGTGCTAGAAAAAGGATTGCTTCGTTTCACAGTTATTGTCGTTGAAATGATATTTTGCTCGCTTAATTGAGCCAGCCTAATTAAACTCAGTTTACAGTAAATCTCGGTAAATCAATTCGTTACCAATTAAATCGAAGCGTTGACAAAGATCGTGTAACAAAGCAATCAACACGATGCTAATTACACTCGGCGTTTGTGGTTTGAAGTATAATTGGTTTGGGAAGTAAGGCGTTCGCACGTGTTATTGCGGCGTTACACGAACTCTAAGATCGCAGTTTTTTGGCTCAGTTCAGTGATTGAGCCATTAGTTTTTTAGGCGTGAAAGTAGGGTGAATTTCCTTCTTCTTTGTTGCCTTTTTGTGTTCGTTTCATCAGGTTCGGCATTGAACTATTATTGCCCTAAGTTCAGGCGTTTCAGCGGCTAATCTACGCTTCAATTGTTCTTTGGTTATGCCTCATTTTATCCTGAATTAGTGTTTTCCTCTTAGCATTTTTAATCCCAATTGTGGCAAGGATATTTAGTTTATCCGTTCCAAACTGGCTGAAACCAACTCGTACAAATGGTGTAAGAAAAAGGGATTGTTTCATTTCACAGTTATTGGCGGTGATTGGATATTTTGCTCGCTTAATTGAACCAGTCTAATTAAACTCAGTTTACAGTAAATCTTGGTAAATCAATTCTTTACCAAGTTAATGGAAGCGTTGACAAAGATCGTGTAACAAAGCAATCAACACGATTTACTACATTCGGCGTTGTAGGTTTGTCTTTAGTTTTAGTGATTAAGGCGGTAAAATTCAGCTAAGTCTATGTCGTAGTAAACGTGTTATTGCGGCGTTAAATGCTGGTGTGCCCCACAGAATTAAATCACATTTCTAACAGCGTAAATTTATTTTGTAATGATTTCCAAAAAAGAATACCTACATAAATCATAGGAAAGGCACTTACGATCGTGAGCAGTCCAATATCGAAAGTACCTTCAATAATAAGTAAGATCATTACTAATAAAAATAAGATGAAAGTGATAGGTAATAATAGATATGTAGCAACTATTCCAATGGTATTGGATATATCATTAAGGTTCTTTGCTCGAAAAAAAAGAGTTAATAAATAAGCTAATCCACTCAATATCATCCAAAAGATAGAGTAAACTATAAAATGGTCATTAAATTTACGAGCCATTTCGGCTTTTTCTTGTTCAAATACACCTAAAGCTATAATGCACCAAATTATGAAAACTGATTTAATTATTAGTAATGGGATTGAAGAACTTTGAAGTCGTTGTAGAAAGCTTTCTTTGAACACGGAGTTGTACCTTAGTTAATAATAATTAGACAAGTTATTATACTTCAATTCTAATACATTGAATGTAAAAATCGTTTTATATTAATGATTTAAGCATTTAACAAATGCATCAGCACGATTTACTACACTCGGCATCTCAGGTTGTCGGGTGTTTCTCATTTTAAGGCGTCAATATTAAGTATAATTGCATAGTAGTAAACGTGTTATGCAGGCGTTATGAGCAAAGAGAATAAATGGAATTAATCTACTTAAACAGTACGGATGAAATGTATCAACAAGTTTTAAATTTACGATACGATTTATTCTTCCGAGAACCGGGATTACCAAGAGAAATCCTTTTTGATGCCTTGGAATAGTACTCACGTAGCCATTATTGAGCAAGGCGACTTATATGCGTATGGAAGGCTAAGTGAAACTGCAAAAGGTATTTTTAAAATATCGCAGATGGTTGTGAAACCAAAAATACAAGGTAAAGGTTTGGGCTCTAGAATTTTATCGGAGTTAGTAAATTCTGCCTTGGAAAAAGGGGCAAAAGAAGTGTTTTTAAATGCTAGGTTACATGCAGTATCAATGTATGAGAAAATTGGCTTTGAAACAGTTGGTAGTTCTTATATTGCTAAAGGGACCGGTGTTCCTCATATCAAAATGGTCAAATGCTGTTAGGTTGCCCATAACAATCGCATCAACACGATTTATTACATTCGGCGTTCTGGGTTTGCCTTTAGTTTCGTGATTAAGGCGGTTAATTCAGGTTGGTCTGCATGGTAATAAACGTGTTATGCCAGCGTTATGTGCTTTTTTTGTTGCTTATAGGTGGTCTTTCTTTTCTATTGAACTAGTGCACATTTTATTTATCGTGAAAGGTATACCTTAGTCTTTGTATTAATTAAGCAAAGAGTGTGAGTTATGATCAAACAATGGAAAAATAAACGCTTTGAACGCTGGGCTCTTACACGTAAAAAAGGACAGCTAAATTATGTGCTCAAACAAACTTTGCTCATTGGTGGCGCGGTTTTTTTGGGGTATTTGGTTGGGTTTATTGTTTTCGACAAAGTTCGTTCATGGGAAGAATACCGATTAGACTTATACGTTCAAATTCCTTTTTTGTTCGTTTTTGGACTAATCCTGAATTACTTTGGGTGGATAATAAATGAAGTGATTTACGAAAAAGAATATAAGAAAAGAGGGTTATCACAACCTAAGTAAATAAATATGGTATTTAAAGTTTGCTACGCACATAACAAATGCATCAACACGATTTACTACACTCGGCATCTCAGGTTGTCGGGTGTTTCTCGTTTTAAGGCATCAATTTTAAGTATAATTGCATAGTAGTAAACGTGTTATGCAGGCGTTAAATGTAAATGGAGACAAATGTATTAATGGCAAAATCACCTTATTTAAAAGACCATCAAAGGTTAGGTAATGTTATTTCAGCAATTCAAGTTATGGGTAAGTGTGGTTTTTATAAATTAGACTGTGCTGATTGGGCAAAAAGAATCACTGGAAATGAAAATAATGCTGATGAATGGAGAGTTATATTTAAGGAGCACCCTGAATTTTTCCGTTTTGGTGATGGGGAAGTAAAGGCGGCATTAGTATGGCGGAGAAGTTATCGTAAAAGATATAATGTAAAAGAAGAAAGAAATTTAAGCTTTTCAGAGTATTCAGCATTAAGTGAAGAACAAAAAAAAGATATATCTAGAACTCCTCTTACCGGTGATGAAATTGCAGTTTTAATTCAAACAGCAATAGAACTTCACTCCAGAGCTATTGAGCAGAATAGAGAATACCGCTGGTTATCAACACCACTATTAAGTATTTTAGGTGGTTCAATAGCAGCTCTAATTGGGTGGTTTTCAAAATGATAATCTACATTTAACAAATGCATCAACACGATTTTCTACATTCGGCATTCTAGGTTTCTTTGAGTTTACCGTATTAAGTGGTAAATTTGAGCTTAATCTACATGGTAGCAAACGTGTTATGCAGGCGTTACACGAACTAAAGATTGCAGTTTTTTGGCTCAGTTCGGCGATAGAACCGTTCGATTTTAGATGTGAAAGCTGGGCGGTTTTCCTTTTTCTTTGCTGCCTTTTGGTGTTCGTTTCATCAGGT
>NZ_JAAUWR010000043.1:0-3856 GCF_014694495.1 Aliivibrio sp. S10_S31
AGGTTAAACTCTGTAACCACCTCAAATTTTTCAACAATATAATCATATGATTTTTTTATATCATTCTTAACATCAATCTCAATTGTTATAATTTTGGATTCCATATATTTCACCGATGACATAACGCTTGCATAACACGTTTATTACCATGCCTACCAACCTGAATTAACCACCCTAATCACAAAACCCAAGGCAAACCCAGAATGCCGAGTGTAATAAATCGTGTTGATGCGATTGTTGTGCGGACTCTCTTTCGGCTTGGCCAACTTGGTAAAGAACTGCCCTGCCAAGATTTTCTAAGCTCTGATTCTAATTTACCGATGCCAATTAAGCGAACAAAATGAACATAAAACTAGAAATAATGTGAAGAAAAACAAATACATTTACAACGCCATTTGAACGATTTGGTTTCAGCAAGTTTTCGGCTGATAAACCAAATATCCTAACCACAATTGGGATTAAAAATGCGGCGAGGAAAGCACGGATGCAGGTTAAAATGAGGCAACACCAAAGAACCATTGAAGCGTAAAAATGCCTCTGAAACGCCTGAACTTAGACCGACAATGCTTAATTGCCGAGCCTGATGAAACGAACGCTAAAAGGCAACAAAGAAAATGAGTTTCGATGACTAAATAGCGTTTACAAAAGTCTCGCTTCTATTGATGAACCGTGCAAAAAATTTCGGACTCAGTACGCACAACGCCTGCATAACACGTTTGCTACCATGCAGATTAAGACCAAATTTACCACTTAGCACGGTAAACTAAAAGAAACCTAGAGTGCCGAATGTAGCAAATCGTGTTGATGCATTTGTTATATGTATTCCATAGCACTAACTTTAAATATAAAAGTAATTCAGATTACTAATCTTGAAATGTTAAATGTGCTTCTGGAAATTGAGTTGATTGTACCTTTAGGAATAAGCCACCAGCAATCAAATAACCAACAATCATTCCTACCGTTGGGATGGTTCCTGAAAAGTGTAATAACGTAGATAAAAGAAAAATGCCACTAACACCTAACTGATACGGCATCAAAGCTTTGAAATCCTCAAAACGCTTATGAGCGACTTTTATTCCCTCTTCGTTTAACGTCAAATCACCGCCACAGATTGAACAAGTTATTGTGTTATCTTTTTTTAATCTATCTATTTCTTTAATTTGAATTTCAGAATCACCAGTACATTTTGGACAGCTATAATGAAGTGCAGTTTTCATTTCTTTTTCCCTTAGTAATAAACGTCAATATTATCAATTAATTAAACCAAAATAAGTTAAAAACACGGCAGATAATATCACTAGACTTGACTATATTAAGTTAATTAGAAAAGATTCATTATTTTTTGCGACCAGACCATTACCTTTGATTTAGATGTTTCATATCATTCATAGAATAACAATAAATCACCAAATACTGGGAATAAAAAACTTAAATTACATATAACGCCGCAATAACACGTGCGAACGACTGACTTTCCAAACCAATTGCACTCCAAACCGCGAATGCCGAGTGTAATTAGCATCGTGTTGATTGCTTTGTTACACGATCTTTGTCAACGTTTCGCTTTAATTGGTAAAGAACTAATTTACCAAGATTTACTGTAAACTGAGTTTAATTAGACTGGTTCAATTTAGCGAGCAAAATATCATTTCAACGGCAATAACTGTGAAACGAAACAATCCCTTTTTCTTACACCATTTGTACGATTTTGTTTCAGCAAGTTTTAAGCTGATAAACCAAATATCCTTACCACAATTGGGATTGAAAATGCTAAGAAGAAAACACTGATACAGGATAAAATGAGGCATAACCAAAGAACAATTGAAGCGTAAATTAGCCGCTGAAACGCCTGAATTTAGGACAATAATAGTTCAATGCCGAACCTGATAAAATGAACACTAAAAGGCAACAAAGAAGAAGGAAATTCACACTACTTTCACACTTAAAAAACTAACGGCTCAATCGCTGAACTGAGCCAAAAAACTGCGATCTTAGAGTTCGTGTAACGCCTGCATAACACGTTTGCTACGATACAGACTTAGCTGAATTTTACTGCCTTAATCACTGAAACTAAAGACAAACTGACAACGCCGAGTGTAGCAAATCGTGTTGATGCGATTGTTAGGCTTATTCTCCCCACGCCCACTTTTTTTTCCTAAGAACAGAGCTTTTGGGTGTAAGGAAAAATGGAAAAAACTCATACATATGAGGTACTTCATTAGAAGCGTTATTATCTACATTTAATTGATGAATACGATATGTCTGATATTGTAAAACATAATAAAATGGGCGAAGCATATCAATTATAGACCACACAACATGGTAGCTAGCCTTTTCTGTTGTATGCCTTAAATAAGTAAACTCTAATATTGTAATCCAATCCCCATTAATATTTTGCTTCCAATTAGTTGCTAAGCCATTGCGATCTATAAAAGTAATTGCATCTTGTTCAATTCTTTTCCTTACATCACTTCTTAAACCCCAAACATGCCGATCAATTACATCTAACCACAGACCTATTGGATCATCATTTTTATTATTTTCAGTTAATTCATCCAAATTATAATATCGAGAACCTTTAGCAAACTTAGCTAATACCTCTATAATTTGCTTTTGTTTATCATTTAAGGATATTTCTGAGTGTAAAGAGTAGTTAGATGAGCACTCAACACACTTAGCATATAACTTTTCAATATCATGCCCAAAAGACCTCAACTCTTGATTTGTTGGTGTCTGACATTTATTAGAAATCTTATGATCTAGTATAAGTACTATTTTAAATAGACGTTCAAATCCCGTTGCTAATTCAAACAACCCTAAATAAAACAAACCACGATGATTTTCGTCGATATTAGCCCTACGGATAGAGTTTAGCCCCCCCAAGAGACTTGTCATTGTTAAGTGCCCTTCTTGAGCAAGAAGCTTATATTCTTTATTATACATATAGTCACTTATTCCACTTATGAGCCTAACGCCTGCATAACACGTTTGCTACGATACAGACTTACCTGAATTTTACCGCCTTAATCACTGAAACTAAAGACAAACTGACAACGCCGAGTGTAGCAAATCGTGTTGATGCATTTGTTATATTTTTATTTTGTTGTTATCGATTGATATATCTTGTTGCGGGACATAAATCACCTCTTCAGTTTCGAGATTGTATCCAGCACAGTTTCTAGAACCACAATATAAAAAAGTTAACTCACCTTTATATTGCGATGATTTCATAATTGTAGATTTCCCTTCGGAGATCCTTACTCTCAATTCATTGGCTTGCTCCATCCCTGACTTTTCATAGACAATCAAAACAGATAGGAAGCCTATAACTACTAAAAATACTCCAATCGACTTACTAAATACGGCTTTAATACTTAATTCTCTTTTTGATAGTTTTTTAGTCGGTAAATTAATTTTCTTCTTTAGTCTCACCAATCGGCGTCCATGTGAAAAACTTTTTTTAATATAATAGAAAATAAAGAAGCACCAGTTTGAATAAACAAAACCAAACAAAAGAATGAAAGCCGAAAGATAAATTGCATTTTCCAAGCTAGTTATCATTCCATGATAAATGACTTGATGGAAGTTGCGGTCGAGTAAATCACTATCTAAGCCTAATGTATAAAAGTAACCATAAGTAAAAGCGGTGCTTACACAATAAAAGTAAGCCGTAAGAAAAGCTACAATCCCTGCGCTATCAATAAACTTCATACATTCCTCTTAAAAATATAACGCTGGCATAACACGTTTATTACTATGCAAACCAACTTGAATTAACCGCCTTAATCACAAAACCCAAGGCAAACCCAGAACGCCGAATGTAATAAATCGTGTTGATGCGATTGTTGTGCGTGCT
>NZ_JAAUWR010000044.1:0-3841 GCF_014694495.1 Aliivibrio sp. S10_S31
TTAAAACTTCCACGATATCTCCATTAATTTAACCTTTACATCCTTATCTTGGCCTAGTTTAAAATAACCAAAAATCCGCTGTAATTACCATTTCAATTTAAGCTTATAACGCCTGCATAACACGTTTGCTACCATGCAGATTGAGCTCAAATTTACCACTTAATACGGTAAACTCAAAGAAACCTAGAATGCCGAGTGTAGCAAATCGTGTTGATGCATTTGTTATATTCACTCTTACGTCTAAGTGAATAACTGACCGACTGTTTTCATCGGAATGAACATTCTTACACGACCATTGATTTCACAAAGAACCTCGAAACCATATTTTGCGTAGAATGACTCTGCTTGTTCAGTTAAACAATCAACAACAATGGCATAAGCTCTCATGTGAGAGTTAATTTCCCAAAGGTATTCGAGAGCTTTGATTAAGCTAACTTTACCTAGCCCACTTCCATGAAATTCTTTATGAACTGCAAGTTGAGCTAAAAGGAAAACAGGAACTGGATAGCGCGGTAATTTTTTAGCCATCGATTGTGGCAACGTATCACGACTAATCGAACTTGGCGCAATACTATAAAATGAACAAATTGGATATTTCTGATTTGGTAATGGCACTAAAGCAGGCAAAACCATTGTGCGGCTGATACCTGCTTGCATATGTTTAGCAGCTTGAGTTTGGATAAAATCATTTAACTCTTTTTCCCCACAGTCAAATGATGCTCTATCGTGCTGTGATTTATCCAACTCTTTGAAAGTTTTGGAATAACTCACTTAAACTCACCACTTTTAGTAAATGCAGCCGCTTCAAGTAATGCGTTATTCGGAGCCTTAGCCTCGTCACAAGCAATCATGAATTGATCAAATACATTTGCTTCAACAGTGATGCTTTCATGCTCAGAAATTACCTGAGTTGAATCTTCGTCCATTAGACGAACAACGTATTCAGTTAAGCTTTTTAAACCAAGTAAAGCTGAAGCTTTCTCAGCCTTAGCTTTGATTTCTTCATCCAAACGGATATCAAGTCTTGCAGTAGCCATAAAACCTCCAATCGTACGGAGTAATTCCGTAATTAACTTGAGTATAAGATTTAAACAATCAAAGTGCAACTTGTACGGAGCTAATACGGATTTAATTTTTAAGCTTTGTGAATATAACGCCTGCATAACACGTTTGCTACTATACAGACTTACCTGAATTTTAACGCCTTAATCACTGAAACTAAAGGCAAACCGACAACGCCGAATGTAGCAAATCGTGTTGATGCATTTGTTACACGATCTTTGTCAACGCTTCGCTTTAATTGGTAAAGAACTGATTTACCAATAATATTTAAAAACCAATTCTAAATTACAAAAGCTAAAT
Source organism: Aliivibrio sp. S10_S31 (assembly GCF_014694495.1). Classification (NCBI taxonomy): domain Bacteria; kingdom Pseudomonadati; phylum Pseudomonadota; class Gammaproteobacteria; order Vibrionales; family Vibrionaceae; genus Aliivibrio; species Aliivibrio sp. S10_S31. The sequence continues at coordinate 1,363 of NZ_JAAUWR010000044.1, forward strand.
TAGCGAACAAAAGAAACGTTCAACTACAAAAACTGCGAAACGAAGCAATCCTTTTTCTAGCACCATTTGTACGATTTGGCTTCAGCCAGTTTGGAGCTGATAAACCAAATATCCTCGCCACAATTGGGATTGAAAATACTGAGAGCAAAGCACTGATGCAGAATAAAATGAGGCAAAACCATGAAAAATTGAAGCGTGAATTAGCTTCAGAAATCCATGAACTTAGGGAAATAAGGGCTAACTTGCCGAACCTGATGAAATGAAATCTAAAAGGCAGCAAAGAAAAAGGAAAACCACCCTACTTTTACATCTAAAAATCAAATGGTTCCATCGCTGAACTGAGCCAAAAAACAGCGATCTTAGAGTTCGTGTAACGCCTGCATAACACGTTTGCTACTATGCAGGTCAAGCCTAAATTTACCACTTAATACGGTAAATTCAAAGAAAGCTATAATGCCGAATGTAGCAAATCGTGTTGATGCGATTGTTAAGCGGTTTTCAAATATTCCCTAATATCTGACCAATCTAATGACAATTTTTTCATTGTTAACGTTTCTTTAAACAATACATCTGCTGATTTATTGCTATTTTTAAATCTATCTTTTTCTTCTTTAAATGCTATGGCAAGCTGATATATAACACCTAAAATCGAAATAATAGCATAAAGGTCCTCAGATTGAATATCCTTATGATTATAAGGCCCCTTAGCGTCTATTGATTCAAGATCTTTAGTCATCCTATCAACAAGATATAATATAGTTCTGATCGCGTCCCTTTGATCTTTTGTTAAATAGACATAGCATTTTTCAAGAGTATTATTTAATACAATTAAAACTGGTGGACGTGGTAAAGAGTACGAATTAAATAAAGCATCATTACCCGTTTTCTTATACATTATCGCTCTTGCATAAACGTCATATACAGTATCGATATTTTCATAACACTCATTCGCAAGATCGTTTAATTCTACATATAGTGCATTCTTTACATTTTCCACATCACGATTTTGTTTTATTGATTCTACTTTATTGGTAGAACATACGGTTGCTACAACACCAACTAAGGATGCACACAAACCAGCCAAAAATGACTCTAATTCCATTTTATATCCTCATTACCGCTTAACGCTTGCATAACACGTTTGCTACGATACAGACTTAGCTGAATTTTACTGCCTTAATCACTGAAACGAAAGGCAAACTGACAACGCCGAGTGTAGCAAATCGTGTTGATGCATTTGTTATATGCCTAACTCATGAAGCTGAGAGATCGTTCTAAAATTGGAGTAACTCTCTTTTCCCAATCCTCGCGGGTTAAACCAAACTGCATTTAAACCAGCCTCTTGCGCTGAGATAATGTCTTTTTCAAGTGAGTCACCAACCATTGTAAGTTGACTTGGTTCAACACCTAATTTATTCGCTATTCTTTGATAAAATTCAGAACTGCCTTTTGATAAACCAAGATTTGATTTACAGAAATAACCAGAAATGAATTGAGACAACCCGACTCGTTCAAATGCCAATTCAATATCCTGAACACTGGAATCATCAGCACCAGTTGCCACATAAAGCAAATGTCCTTTCTGGGATAACGAAGCTAACATTTCAGAAGCACCATCTACGGCTTGAACTGTTTCCCAGTCACACATTTTTCCTGGAGTATTTGGAAAGTCGACCATTAAAGTGTCACCCCAATCGAACAGATAAGCTTTTCTCATAATGCCTCCTTGCATATAACGCCTGCATAACACGTTTGCTACTATACAGACTTAGCTGAATTTTAACGCCTTAATCACTGAAACTAAAGACAAACTGACAACGCCGAGTGTAGCAAATCGTGTTGATGCATTTGTTATATTGCCTATTGATAAACGACATGAAATCGTTCCAATACAAGAACCATATCCTCACTAGGCTTAATATTTAACTCTGAACATTCAGCAGCAAAGAAACGCCAATGAGCTTCACGCCACCATTTTAATGAACGGTCGCCCTCGCCTTCTGCATGAGCAAATTCAGCCGTCACTTCGTTATATTTACACGTTTCAATTGAATCAATTTCAATGATACAAATTGGTTTCCCATTCCAATCAACGATCACTTGTAAATGACCAACAGTTGGCATTGGTTCTTCACCAGATTCATACCAAACATTTAAGCTACAAGTTGCTGTCTTTTGACCGATTCGGATTAATTCTGCACATAAATTGGCATTATGCTCATCAGCACAGAAATAGTCTGAACTGAATGATTGATACTTTTCACGCTCAATTTCAGAAAGTGAGCTTAGATACTTATTCAAGTAGATTTGAGACTGTTCTTCCATGAAATCCTCTTAACTATTTTCGCAATATAACGCCTGCATAACACGTTTGCTACCATGCAGATTAAGTCCAAATTTACCACTTAACACGGTAAACCTAAAGAAACCTAGAATGCCGAATGTAGCAAATCGTGTTGATGCATTTGTTATAAGCGTA
>NZ_JAAUWR010000045.1:0-3599 GCF_014694495.1 Aliivibrio sp. S10_S31
GTATTAATTTTAGCCCAAAGAGCCCGTAGAAAATGGTTGCTCTCTTCGATCGATTTTAGATTCTCAAGTAATATTTCCAACTAAATTATCCTTTGTTTGGCTAACGCCTGCATAACACGTTTGCTACCATGCAGATTAAGCTCAAATTTACCACTTAACACGGTAAAGCAAAAGAAACCTAGAATGCCGAATGTAGCAAATCGTGTTGATGCATTTGTTATAAGAATCTATTGTAGGACTAATTTAAATACTCATCACAAAAATTCTTAGCCAAATTAAGAACAATTTCAATAGCCTCATCCAGCTCTGTAATAAAGTTTCTAGGTGCTCTTCCTGCGCTACCATGACCATGTCGTGCATATATTCCTAATACTGACATTTGATTGCACGCAGTAGTAAATGCTGTAACTCTAGAATTATCATAAAGAGCATTAAAGTCTATACTATTCACATTACTAAAATGTCTCACTGTCTCATAAATCTTATATAGCGTTGACCATGCGAGAATTCTATCAGTCAAATCCACGGTTTTGATTAACCCTGATAAGAACAGAATCGTTCGAATAGCTTCATTCGTTTGGGATAAATTAACTAATTGTGATTGAAGGGAAGCATTGATGTAAACAGCACTATAAGATGGAGCAACAACTCCTGTCGGCAAATCAAATGGATTATCATCCACAGCAACGGGCGATACTGTACTTCTGTTTCCAGTTGGAATATGGAGTACTTCTTGAAAATGGATTGGAATAAAATCACAATTTGCATGAGCTATTCGCATAGCCCCGTTAAGTAATAACTCCAAGCCAAAAACACGTTCCGAAACGGCTTGCACATCAATCAAATGCTCTAGATAGCCTGAATACGCTGTATTATTAACTCCTAACTCATCATGCTCATGAGACAGGGCAAGAACCCCACCTATTTGCTGAGTATAACTCGGATAATATGGTGTATCATTGACTAATATTTCCCAAACTTTTTGCATATTAATTCCATATTCTTATAACGCCGCAATAACACGTGCGAACGCCTTACTTTCCAAAACAATTATACTTCAAACCACAAACGCCGAATGTAATTAGCATCGTGTTGATTGCTTTGTTATAAATTTACAACAAGGAGGCGACTTTCTTTTTTATCTGTAAGATTTTTGATTCAGTTAAAATTATAAGTAGGCTCAGTATTCCAACGCTAACAATTTGAGATGTAATTACTACTGTTGACGTTTTATCGATGCTTAAAAATATTAGCGCTAACTGCATTAAAACACACATTATAAGTAATCCTTTGTTGTAGCTATAAACAAATGATTCTTTTTGATGATTATAAGATATCTTAGTTTTACATCTAAAAAGGCCAAGCTTAACATTTACAGCATTCCTACTAGACGAAAACTCAAGCCCTAAGTTGTGTAAGGCTTGCTCTACTGCTGAAGTATCCATAGAAACCCTTTAATCCATTATATTTAAATAAATTTATAACGCCGCAATAACACGTGCGAACGACCGAATTACAAAACCAATTACACTCCAAACCACAAACGCCGAATGTAATTAGCATCGTGTTGATTGCTTTGTTAAACGTACATCTAACGGCTAGTGCGATACTTAACCAATGATGGACTTTCGCAATCTATTGTTTCTATGTAGATATTACGTTCCTTCCATATAACTTCAATATCATATAGGCAAAACGAATATTTAGTTGGATCTAAAACCCAAACCTCATTAACTTGAACTGATACTGACGTAAATAGTTCATTATCATTACCCCACCAAGCTAAAACTAAATACTTACAACTTTCACCATTATGGAAAATAACGAACGCAGCAGTTTGATCCCATTCGAGAGTTATTTCAGATTTAACCTCTGATAGTCGTTGATGAAAAGCGACCATATTGATTGGTTCTTCATTTGCTGAAATGGTATAAATCTTAACTCCATCCGCATCTAGCCAATCTTGCTCACCTTCCAGTTTTCGTAATTTATACATTGTACCTCCTTGTACGATTAACGCCGCAATAACACGTTTACTACGACACAGACTTAGCTGAATTTTACCGCCTTAATCACTGAAACTAAAGACAAACCTAGAACGCCGAATGTAGTAAATCGTGTTGATTGCTTTGTTACACGATCTTTGTCAACGCTTCGCTTTAATAGGTAAAGAATTGATTTGCTAAGATTTACTGTAAATTGAGTTTAATTAGACTGGTTCAATTAAGCGAGCAAAATATCATTTCAACGGCAATAACTGTGAAACGAAACAATCCCTTTTTCTTACACCATTTGTACGATTTGGTTTCAGCCAGTTTTGAGCTGATAAACCAAATATCCTTACCACAATTGGGATTGAAAATGCTGAGAGAAAAACACTGATGCAGGCTAAAATGAGGCATAACCAAAGAACAATTGAAGCGTAAATTAGCCGCTGAAACGCCTGAATTTGGGGCAATAATAGTTCAATGCCGAACCTGATGAAATGAAAATAAGAAGGCAACAAAGAAAAAGGAAAACCACCCTACTTTCACGCCTAAAAAACTAATGGTTCAATCGCTGAACTGAGCCAAAAAACTGCGACCTTAGAGTTCGTGTAACGCCTGCATAACACGTTTGCCACTATGCAGATCAAGCTCAAATTTACCACTTAATACGATAAACCCAAAGAAATTTAGAATGCCGAATGTAGCAAATCGTGTTGATGCATTTGTTAAGTCGCAGATATGAACTTTCTATCGCGATGTTTATACTTCATGACATCAGAAATTTCTTTTTGAACCTGTATTAACTCTGATTGGATTTTAGGTATAAGCACATACATTTCGTTAGTAGCATAAACTAATGATTCAATAACATTACTACCTACAATATTAATTATCTCATCTGAACCAACCAAATCATTGCTTTTATAAACATCACAAACTTTTTCTTGGTACTTTTTAAGGTAGAGTTCATTTCTATCAAAAATTCGTTTGGCAACAGTAGCATAGTCACGCTGAGTACAATCTAAATATTCTAAGAGTTCAGGCTTAGACGTTGAAAGTAGAAACATTGTATTTTTAGTTTCTATCTTATTAACCAATGAATCATCAAATGTTGAAGCTGGAAATTCAAGCGCACGCAATTCTGTGTCTCTTGTTGCGTAGTTTTGCATTTCTTTTGAATAGAGATACATATACTTTATTTGTCTATCTAAAATGAAAAGTACATAGTTTGCAGACTTCACCTCTTCATCAACGTTCAACCTTTCAAGTGAGTATACATGATGGATAATTGTTAATATTGCAGCGAATGCTCCACCCGCAGAGATAAATCCACCTAAAGAGTTTAATACTTGAACTATGCTCTTACCTTCAGATGTTGAGTACGAAAATACAATTGCAGACAAGTAAAACCCAATAAGGATTAATGCTATCTGAAAGGAATAATTACTTAACTTTCTCACTGGAACCTCGAATATTTCTGCGACTTAACGCCGCAATAACACGTGCGAAAGACCGACTTTCCAAACCAATTACACTCCAAACCGCGAATGCCGAGTGTAATTAGCATCGTGTTGATTGCTTTGTTACACGATCTTTGTCAACGCTTCGCTT
>NZ_JAAUWR010000046.1:0-3481 GCF_014694495.1 Aliivibrio sp. S10_S31
AAATTAAAATCAGGGCTTAGAAAATCTTGGCGGGGCAGTTCTTTTCTAAGTTGACCAAGCCGAAAGTAAGCACGCACAACAATCGCATCAACACGATTTATTACATTCGGCGTTCTGGGTTTGTCTTAGGTTTTGTGATTAAGGCGGTTAATTCAGGTTGGTTTGCATGGTAATAAACGTGTTATGCCAGCGTTATGTTTTTTTATACAGTAATGGTTGAATAAACAGTTGTTAGCCCACATGTATATATTGAAGTCGTTGCTTCGAATAAACTTATCATGTGGAGGCTCTATGTCTAAAAATACAAAAGTAACATCTAAAAAGATTGCATCACAAGCTGCTAGCACTTTAAGTGATAGTAAAGCATCAAAAACAGCTAAAACATTGGCTGCATCAGCCTTGTCTCAAAAATCGCCAAATAAACAAACTGGAGCACAACTAGAGAGCCTAGCTTCAACTGTTTTGAAAAGTAGTAAATATAACGAAAATACCAAAGAGTTGGCAGCATCAGTATTATCTCAGTCAAATAAAGCAAGGTAAGTTAAAAACATAACAAATGCATCAACACGATTTACTACACTCGGCATCTCAGGTTGTCGGGTGTTTCTCGTTTTATGGCGTCAATTTTAAGTATAATCACATGGTAGTAAACGTGTTATGCAGGCGTTATAATTTTTCTTAGTATTGCTGAATATTTATACTTGCACTATAATTGGTACAAAATTAAGTACAACTAAGGTGCTATTATGACTCGATTAAGATTAGACCAAGATATTCAACCACTTTCAGAATTTAGAGCTGGCGTAGCGTCGTTTATTCGTCAAATTAACGAAACTCGTAGACCTCTAGTTATCACTCAACGTGGTAAAGGTGTGGCTGTTGTTTTAGATGTTGCTGAATATGAAGCAATGCAAGAAAAAATAGAGTTACTGGAAGAGATGCAACAAGCTGAAGCACAAATCGCTAGTGGTCTAGGTTTATCAAATGACGATGCTCGTTCTAAAATCTTAGGGCGCTTACGTTCATGAATGTTATTTGGTCGCCGCTTGCTTTAGATAAAATAGGGCAGACAGCAGAATACATAGCATTAGATAATCCATCCGCGGCAGAAAAATGGGTTAACGACGTATTCGATAAAGCTGAGAATTTAGGTTCATTTCCTGAGTTAGGCCGTCTTGTCCCTGAGCTGAATAAAGCCAATTATCGTGAAATCATTTTTGGTAATTACCGCATTATTTATAGCGTAACGTTAAGCATAAATATTTTAACGGTTCGTAATTGTAGCCAATTGCTGACTATGGCTGATATATAAAATTATAACAAATGCATCAACACGATTTGCTACATTCGGCATTCTAGGTTTCTTTGAGTTTACCGAGTTAAGTGGTAAATTTGAGCTTAATCTGCATGGTAGCAAACGTGTTATGCAGGCGTTATGTACTTTTTTGCCTTTAAGTTTGATTATTCATTCTGCCTATGCTCTAATTTTTATTCATTGATTTTATTCATTGATTTTATTCATTGATTTTATTCATTGGTTTTATTCATTGATTTTATTTATATGGAGATAGAATGAACAATCAAAAGCAACTAGTTGCTTGTAGTATAATGGTAGCGCCAGTGCGAAGATTAGTATTTTATAAGCTACGCACATGGTTAGACCAAGTAGTTAAAATTGTTGTCCATACTTTCGTTGTAGAAGAGTCTAAAATCCCACTAAACCCTAAGGATGTTGATGGTTATTGGTATTGTGCGGGAGATTTTTGTAATACTGACGAAGCTGGTGTATATCAAGATCTTAGTTTAGCTGATATCGATTATGCTAGATGTTTGGTAGAACCAAATATAAAAGATGATCACCCAAATAGAGAAAACCTTGTAATTTCAGGTGTATATGGTGTCCACTATGTATGTCATAATATAACAAATCGAGTTTTATATGCGACAGAAGACAAGGTTACACTAAGTGAATTGAATATAAAAACAACAGGTTATCCATTAGTCGTCAAGAGTGCTCTTGGGGTATATGGACAAAACAAAGTTGAATGGAATAGAAAAAAACAACGTTGTTCAAACTCTTTAGGTTGTAACGTTGCCCAAGAAAGAACAACGTCTTCTCAAGATTGTCCTGAACAAGCACGATATGATGAAATTAATAAGATTCATCATAAAGTATCTGAAGAATATATATTCGAGGCTCATGTACTTACTGACTTACTAAGTGTCATTGATTCTAAATTTTATAATAGAACTTTAAAGTTAGTTAACGATTATGATAATCAGCTTATTACATGGAATCAATTTAATTTTAAAATGATAGAAGCGTGTAATATATTATTTTCTGATACGGTAGCAAAAGTTGGTTTGGAATTAACGAAGAAGATTTATCCTGATTGTATTATAGAAAATAATTTTAATGATACTAGTTTTGTAACTGTTGATGAAGATGTCGAATGTGCAATGGCATAAGTAAATAGTACATAACAAATGCATCAACACGATTTACTACACTCGGCAATCTCAGTTTGCCGGGTGTTTCTCGTTTTAAGGCATCAATATTAAGTGTAATCGCATAGTAGTAAACGTGTTATGCAGGCGTTATAGCTCTTTACGATTCCTTTTCGAACTCAAAAATGAGCTATCTCTTGCACTATCTCAAGGCTAATTATCATTACTATTTCCATGGTTATTAAAACGTGATAATTTCAGGCTGAAAATTATAAGATTACAGGTTAGGTATGGGCTTTAAATTTAGAAAAAGAATCAAAATTGCTCCCGGTATTAATATAAACCTAAGCAAAAGTGGGATTAGTACATCTATTGGAAAGCCAGGGGCAACGATCAATATTGGTAAAAAAGGAGTAAAGGCTACGGTTGGGGTTCCTGGTTCTGGTTTTTCATATAGCCAGAACTTATCGAAAAGTTCCTCTCAAGGGCAAGTATCGTCGTCAAAAAATACAGGTTCACTTTTTACTAAAATATTAGTTGGGCTCGGTATCATTTTTATGCTTTCAGCCTTATTAAATGGCAATGACAGTGATGTTGAATTAGTTTATAAAACCGTTACAGCGAAAAGCTTGCGTGTTCGTTCTGAGCCATCAGCAGAAGCGAATATTGTAAATCAAGTTATTCGAGGTGATAGGGTAATTGTCGAAAGTAATCAAAATGGTTGGTCTTTAGTTAGTGATGGAAAAATTAAAGGTTGGGTAGCGTCTAAGTATTTAACTGATGGAACGCTATAACAATCGCATCAACACGATTTGCTACATTCGGCGTTGTCAGTTTGCCTTTAATTTTAGTGATTAAGGCATTAAAATTCAGCTAGGTCTGCATGGTAGCAAACGTGTTATGCAGGCGTTATGTGTATTTAAGGAATAATTAGATTATGAGTGACGGTATAGTAGGGAATGCGAAGTTTCGATGTTCCAATTGTGATTCAGAACATGAGTTAAATGAAGAAGATATCTATTTTGAAGCTACT
>NZ_JAAUWR010000047.1:0-2890 GCF_014694495.1 Aliivibrio sp. S10_S31
AACGCCGCAATAACACGTGCGAAAGACTTACTTTCCAAACCAATTATACTTCAAACCACAAACGCCGAGTGTAATTAGCATCGTGTTGATTGCTTTGTTATACGAGCCTTGCTTTCGCTCCAATTAACTTGGTAAAGAACTGATTTACCAAGATTTGCTGTAAAACGATTTTAATTAGACTGGCTCAATTAAGCGAGCAAAATATCCAATCAACGACAATAACTGTGAAACGAAACAATCCCTTTTTCTTACACCATTTGAACGATTTGGGTTCAGCCCATTTGGAACTGATAAACCAAATATCATTTCCACAATTTGGATTGAAAATTCTACGAGGAAAACACTGATGCAGACTAAAATGAGGCATAACCATGAACAATTGAAGCGTAAACTAGCCGCTGAAACGCCTGAATTTGGGACAATAATAGTTCAATGCCGAACCTAATGAAACGAACACCAAAAGGCAACAAAGAAAAAGGAAAACCACCCTACTTTCATACCTAAAAAACTAATGGTTCAATCGCTGAACTGAACCAAAAAACTGCATTCTCAGAGTTCGTATAACGCTGGCATAACACGTTTATTACTATGCAAACCAACCTGAATTTTACTGCTATAATCACAAAACTAAAGGCAAACCCAGAACGCCGAATGTAATAAATCGTGTTGATGCGATTGTTGTGCGTGCTTACTTTCGGCTTGGCCAACTTGGTAAAGAACTGCCCTGCCAAGATTTTCTAAGTCCTGATTCTAATTTACCGATGGCAATTAAGCGAACAAAATGTTCTTAAATTGCGAGATAAAGTAAATGGAGAGCAGATACAATTTTCACACCATTTGAACGACTTGGTTTCAGCAAATTTGGAACGGATAAACCAAATATCCTCGCCACAATTGGGATTGAAAATGCCAAGAGGAAAACACTGATACAGACTAAAATGAGGCATAACCAAAGAACAATTGAAGCATAAATTAGCCTCTGAAACGCCTGAACTTAGGGAAATAAGGGTTAATTTGCCGAACCTGATAATACGGAAACCAAAAGGCAACAAAGAAGAAATTTACGCTTACTAAGCCGAAACTACGAAAGCCTCGGATCTATTGATGAACCGTGCAAAAAATTTCAGACTCAGTACGCACAACGCTTGCATAACACGTTTATTACTATGCCAAACAACTTGAATTTTACCGCCTTAATCACAAAACCCAAGGCAAACCCAGAACGCCGAGTGTAATAAATCGTGTTGATGCGATTGTTGTGCGTGCTTACTTTTGACTTGGCCTACTTGGTAAAGAACTGCCTGGCCAACATTTTCTAAGCCCTGATTCTAATTTACCGATACCGATTAAGCGAACAAAATGTTCTTAAATTGCGAGATGAAGTAAATGGAAAACAGATACATTTCTTACACCATTTGTACGGCTTAGTTTCAGCAGATTTGGAACTGATAAACCAAATACCCTAACCACAATTGGGATTAAAAATGTGGCGAGGAAAACACGGATGCAGGCTAAAATGAGGCAACACCAAAGAACCATTGAAGCGTAAAAATGCCTCTGAAACGCCTGAATTTAGGCCGACAATGTTTAATTGCCGAACCTGATGAAACGAACGCTAAAAGGCAACAAAGAAGAGGATTTGTGATAGCTAAATAGCGCTTACAAAAGTCTCATTTCTATTGAGGAACCGTGCAAAAAATTTCGGACTCAGTACGCACAACGCCTGCATAACACGTTTGCTACCATGCAGATTAAGCCTAAATTTACCACTAAACACGGTAAACCCAAAGAAACCTAGAATGCCGAATGTAGCAAATCGTGTTGATGCATTTGTTAAGTTTATTCAATAGCCTCTAAATGCTTTCTCAGCAAACTTTCGACTTGTGTTTTACCTGAAATTGAATTTTCATAAAAAATACAGCGAGAACCAGACACATCAAATGGAAGACGTTCACGAACTTTGTCACAAAGTAGGATTGTATCTTTATCTAGCGCATGGGCAAAACCAACTTCATAGTATACATTTGGATTATCAGGAGTGATGTCCGCTAGAACTAAAGAGCTTTCACGTATTGCTGATGTAATATCCTGAATTAATAAACTATTAGTATAGATATTATCGGCTCGTACAACTTCGTAACCAAAACTTTCACACATTGGCTTTATTATTTCAGTATATAAAGCATTAAATTCTTCCGTAAACTGCATTACGATAAAAGCTTTAGGTAGTTCAGATTTAATTTTAAAATCTCGAACAACAGCTTCTTCAAGCCCTTTATATAAAAGTTCCAGTTGTGAATTATGAATATTAGAGGTTGCAGAACAAACTTTTACGTCATTGATAAGTAATTCAACATTTGACCCATAGCACTTAATCGCAACTTTCATCCATTCGTTAGTTTCTAGCTCTACATCTATTCCATTCTTACTTAAATGTTCATATTTTCCATTTGCAAACTTGGCAATTCCATAAGCAGCAATTGATGAATTAATGCCTATATTTAAATGTTCCTGGTGTTCAGTTCCGAGCAATAATTGTACTTTATCTTTTGAGTTATTAATTTTAACTTTAAATTCAATTTCACCTTCTTGAAACTTTACATTACTTTTTAGTTTCATTCCCTTTTGCAACTCTAAAGGAACGACTTCTCCATTATCGTCTTTAGTTGGAAAAAATTTAATTTCTTCTTTTTCAATTAGCGGAGCACCTAATGTTGATAACCAATTAATTTTCATTATATTCCTTAGTTGACTGAATAAACTTAACGCCTGCATAACACGTTTACTACTATACAATTATACTTAAAATTGATGCCTTAAAACGAGAAACACCCGACAACCTGAGATGCCGAGTGTAGTAAATCGTGTTGATGCATTTGTTATGTGTTGA
>NZ_JAAUWR010000048.1:0-2673 GCF_014694495.1 Aliivibrio sp. S10_S31
AGCACGCACAACAATCGCATCAACACGATTTATTACATTCGGCGTTCTGGGTTTGCCTTGGGTTTTGTGATTAAGGCGGTTAATTCAAGTTGGTTTGCATAGTAATAAACGTGTTATGCCAGCGTTAACTGAACTTGTTCACCTTCACAGTAATAATTAAATTAAGAGAATAAACTTACTAATTATCATGTAATTAGGTAAAATTGGGAATAGTATTAATCTTAGCGTTACTTAAAGTGAGTGCTCAAATGAGAAAGCCACGGATATTTATTGCATCGTCAGTTGAAAGTTTAAATGTAGCTGAAGCTATTAACGTAAATCTTGATCATGAATTTGAGGTGACGGTTTGGAAAAATGGAACATTTAAATTATCTTCAACAAGTGTAGATGATTTAGTTGCGAAATCATCTTTTGTTGACTTTGCTTTATTTATTTTTGCTCCTGATGATATAGCGACAATTCGGAATAGGGAACAGCACATAGTTCGAGATAATGTTTTATTTGAAATGGGACTTTTTGTTGGAGCTATTGGAAAAAAACGTACATTTTTTATTAAACCTCGAAATCAAGAGATGTACCTACCCACTGATCTTTTAGGCCTTCTTCCTGCTGATTATGAAGCGAATCGAAGTGATGGCGATCTCGTATCAGCAACAAACCGAGCTTGTTCTTTAATTAAAGCTGAAGCTGAGCGTTTAGGCTTATTAAATAGAGAGTCACTAAAAGCTAATACAGTTATTGAAGCAAATCCTAAAAATTATTCTTTATCGGCAGTTGATTTGAAATTTTTATCGATAACGCTATCGTCACATACATCGTACCCAGACGGTTTAGTTTTCCATCAAATATCTAATGAAATTGGTGAAGATGAAGGTAAGATTAACTTGGCAGCAATAAAGTTGGAACGCTTAGGTTATGTAGAGAAAACAATTGAACAGGATAGTTGGGGAAATTCCTTATACCGTTATTTAATCAATGATGCTGGTATAGATGCCTTATTAGATGCTGAAATTATAGAGTAAAAGTTCAGTTAACAAATGCATCAACACGATTTACTACACTCGGCATCTCAGGTTGTCGGGTGTTTCTCGTTTTAGGGCGTCAATTTTAAGTATAATTACATAGTAGTAAACGTGTTATGCAGGCGTTGTGCGTACTGAGTCCGAAATTTTTTGCACGGTTCGTCAATAGAACCGAGGCTTTTGTAGTTTCGGCTTCGTAAGTGTTCCTTTCTTCTTTGTTGCCTTTTTGCTTTCGTATCATCAGGTTCGGCAAATTAACCCTTATTTCCCTAAGTTCAGGCGTTTCAGAAGCTATTTTACGCTTCAATTGTTCTTTGGTTATGCCTCATTTTGGCCTGCATCAGTGTTTTTCTCGCAGCATTTTCAATCCCAATTGTTGTTAGGATATTTGGTTTATCAGTTCCAAATCTGCTGAAACCAAACCGTTCAAATGGTGTAAAAAATGTATCTGTTTTCCATTCACTTTATCTCGCAATTTAAGATCATTTTGTTCGCTTAATTACTATCGGTAAATTAGAATCAGGGCTTAGAAAATCTTGGCAGGGCAGTTCTTTACCAAGTTAACCGAGCCGAAAGTAAGCACGCACAACAATCGCATCAACACGATTTATTACATTCGGCGTTCTGGGTTTGTCTTAGGTTTTGTGATTAAGGCGGTTAATTCAGGTTGGTTTGCATAGTAATAAACGTGTTATGCCAGCGTTACACGAACTCTAAGAATGCATTTTTTTGGCTCAGTTCAGCGATTGAGCCGTTAGTTTTTTAGGCGAGAAAGTAAGGTGGATTTCCTTTTTCTTTGTTGCCTTTTAGTTTTCATTTCATCAGGTTCGGCAATTAAACATTATTGTCAAAAGTTCATGGGTTTCAGAAACCAATTCACGCTTCAATTGTTCATGGTTTTGCCTCATTTTAGTCTGCATCAGTGTTTTGCTCGCAGCATTTTTAATCCCAATTGTGGCGAGTATATTTGGTTTATCAGCTCAAAACAGGCTGAAACCAAATCGTACAAATGGTGTAAGAAAAAGGGATTGTTTCGTTTCACAGTTATTGTCGTTGGTTGGATATTTTGCTCGCTTAATTGAGTCAATCTAATTAAACTCAGTTTACAGTAAATCTTGGTAAATCAATTCTTTACCAAGTTAATAGAAGCGTTGACAAAGATCGTGTAACAAAGCAATCAACACGATGCTAATTACACTCGGAGTTTGTGGTTTGAAGTATAATTGGTTTGGAAAGTAAGGTGTTCGCACGTGTTATTGCGGCGTTACACGAACTAAAGATAGCAGTTTTTTGGCTCAGTTCAGCGATAGAACCGTTCGATTTTTAAATGTTAAAGTTGGGCGGTTTTCCTTCTTCTTTGTTGCCTTTTAGTTTTCATTTCATCAGGTTCGGCATTGAAATATTATTGCCCCAAACTCAGGCGTTTCAGAGACATTTTTACGCTTCAATTGTTCTTTGACTATGCCTCATTTTAGTCTGCATCAGTGTTTTGCTCTCAGCATTTTCAATCCCAATTGTGGCAAGGATATTTGGTTTATCAGCTCAAAACTTGCTGAAACCAAATCGTACAAATGGTGCTAGAAAAAGGATTGCTTCGTTTCGCAGTTTTTGTAGTTGAACGTTTCTTTTGTTCGCTAATTTAGCTTTTGTA
>NZ_JAAUWR010000049.1:0-2673 GCF_014694495.1 Aliivibrio sp. S10_S31
CATATCTTCCAGGTGTTCTTTTAATAACTGAACAACTTCGCCGCCATTCAAATCATCTATTTTGATATCCATATCTTAAATTATCCCTTAATTCTCATAACGCCTGCATAACACGTTTGCTACCATGCAGATTGAGCTTAAATTTACCACTTAACTCGGTAAACCTAAAGAAACCTAGGACGCCGAATGTAGCAAATCGTGTTGATGCATTTGTTAAACGTTTTGTACAACACCAAAGATCATAAATGACAGCAACCCAATCAAAAAACAACACAATTGAATAAATAAAGAATAATGTGAAATCTTATCCGAAGGGGTTGCAGGAGAAATACCTTCTTTAATCGCATTCCCTACAATTTTAAGAATTTCAGTTTCAAGTTCCTTTTCAGTTCCTTTGGTACCAATGGCTAAAACTTTTTCTTCTATCCCATCAGTTTTATTAAAAAAGACAGCATGAAGTGATTCGAGTTTATACAAATGCCATAACGAAACTGTGCCAGCACCAATTGAGATCAAAAACACAAACCAAGAGATATATAAGATCCAAGGGCACGTTAAAATCTCCTTTCCAGCCCCAGATAATGAGCCAGAAAAAGATATCGTACCAACCATAATTGCCGAAGTTAAACCTAATATTGTTTTAACGAGATCTGCACGAGTAGCCCAATATTTCCCATGAACTAATCGGATACGTTCAACTAATTCATCACCAGAACGGCGAATTTCTTTCATTACATTTTCAACAACTACTTCTTTCATTTAACCTCCTAGACGTTTAACGCCTGCATAACACGTTTGCTACCATGTAGATTAAGCCTAAATTTACCACTTAACGCGGTAAAGCCAAAGAAACCTATAATGCCGAATGTAGCAAATCGTGTTGATGCATTTGTTAGGCATTTAATTTCTAATGACTATCATTATTTGACCATGATGCCGTCGCATGCTTTCCTTCACCTTTAGGTAAATCTTTTCGAGCAATTAATTGGGATTCAAAAGTGAAATCTTCGGATATCTTTACAATTAAAAGTTTATTAAAATTTCCTGCACGTTTAACTTTTACCTGTTCTTTATTTTTTTCAGGAGAGATTGTTTTTATTTCAATAAAATCATTACCAAGTCTACCATCTGAACCCTTAGTATGTGGTTTATATCGCGTTATACCATATTCGATTTCAGCAAATAACTCCCCTAACTCTCCCCAAATTTGCAAATAACGATTTGTTAATTTGTAGAATGATTTTGCACTACCAACTAAATTCTCAAAAATTTCTACTAACTCAGAGTTAACTTCAGTAGAGTCCACATTTAGACAAGTATGACCAATTACTTCCCATTCATTATTCGAATAACCGTAATCTTCAAGGTCGATTTCATATACGTTATACCCACAAGCTGCAGCATCTGCTATTTGGTCTGCACTATATCCTTCATTACGCATATCATGTAAAAAATCCCATTCACTCATATTGCACTCCATTAATTTGATGCCTAACGCCTGCATAACACGTTTACTACTATACGATTATACTTAATATTGACGCCTTAAAACGAGAAACACCTGGCAAACTGAGATTGCCGAGTGTAGTAAATCGTGTTGATGCATTTGTTATCTGCGTGCCAAAATGACACAATACTTGTCAGCGTATAATATTTAAACTACAATTCACTTGTGCCACTTTGACACTGAATGGAGATTATTATGGCGACTGCATTACCTCGTATTACAGCACGTGTAGATATTGATACACAAGAACTACTCTCTCAAGCTGCGGCTATTGCTGGTATGTCTAGCATTAACTCATTTGTGCTTAGTGCAGCTGTAGAAAAAGCAAAAACTATTATGGAACGTGAACGTGCCCTACAACTAAGTCAGCAAGATGCTATGACGTTAATGACTGCGTTAGATCAACCAGCTAAACAAAATAGCAAGTTACAAAAAGCTGCTTCACGTTATATGGATAAAACTCAATAATGAATACTGTCCAATTAGAAAAAGCTAAACATGACCGAAATCGCTTTGATTGTGGTATTACCGCACTCAATAATTACTTAAAAGTTATGGCAAGCCAACAAGCTAAGAAAGACAATGCTCGCACTTTTGTTCTTGAGGACAAGCAATGTCCTGAGCACATTATTGGTTATTACACATTAACAATGACACCCATTGATATTCAGGATTTACCTCTTAAATTACAGAAGAAACATCACACTGTAACTTCTGGTGGTTTAATTGCCCGCTTAGCCGTTGACCATAGATACAAAGGTCAAGGTTTCGGTGAGTGGCTTTTGATTGATGCACTTAGAAAGCTATTAATGGCAAGTGAAACCGTCGCCTTCCCTGTCGTCATTGTTGATGCAAAAGATGGCGCTGAGTATTTCTATGAAAAATACGGTTTTACCGCATTCAAAGACGCTGATAATAAACTGTTTATTACAATTGCAGACATTAGAGCTAGTATCGGTGAATTAATTTAAACCGAGAAGCAGTTAACGCTGGCATAACACGTTTATTACTATGCAAACCAACCTAAATTTTACTACCATAATCACAAAACTAAAGGCAAACCCAGAACGCCGAATGTAATAAATCGTGTTGATGCGATTGTTGTGCGTGCTTACTTTCGGCTTGGCCAGCTTGGTAAAGAACTGCCCTGCCAAGATTTTCTAAGC
>NZ_JAAUWR010000050.1:0-2398 GCF_014694495.1 Aliivibrio sp. S10_S31
GAAGGCATGGGACTCTAGGAGGAAAGAGCCCCATAGATTTTGAGTTAAGTAACTAAAACCCCGTGTCTACTTTTAAGGGGTCATATCAACCTGAAACCTGAAACCTGAAACCTGAAACCTGAAACCTTCAAGCGAAGCTATCTCTTAAATCCCAAATAACTTCATCGCATTCGCCGTCGTAATCGCATCCACATCAGCTAAACTCATTTCACGTAAATCTGCTACACGCTGAGCAACTAACTGAGTATAGGCTGGCTCATTACGCTTACCACGATGTGGTACTGGTGCTAAATAAGGACAATCGGTTTCTAGGATTACATAATCCATATCGAGGTGAGGAATAATCTTATCCATCCCGCCATTTTTAAAAGTAGACACACCACCAAGGCCTAAATGGAACCCTAAATCATTAATGGCTTTTGCTTCATCAACTGAGCCACCAAAGCAGTGGAAAACACCTGATAATGAACCGTCTTGTTCTTTTTTTAATAAGCTTAATGTTTCTTCAATAGAATCACGAGTGTGGATTACTACCGGTAGTTTCATCTCTTTTGCCCAATTTAATTGGGTAATAAATGCCATCTCTTGTTCTGCTTTAAAGGTTTTGTCCCAGTATAGGTCAATACCTATTTCACCTACCGCAATGAAATTATGCTTTTCAAACCATGAGTGAATGATTGCTAAGCTCTCTTTTACATCAGCGTTCACATAACAAGGGTGTAATCCCATCATTGAATGACAAACATCAGGATAAGCTGCTTCGGTTTTGAGCATTGGTTCGATAGATTCTAAATCGATGTTAGGTAGTAGAATTTTGCTAATACCTTGTTCTAGTGCGCGCTGAACAACAGCATCTCTATCTTCATCAAATTCTTTTGCATAAATATGAGCGTGAGTATCTATCATAGTGAAACCCTAAAACAAAAAATAATGGCTTCTATCATACCAAGTTCAAAGTAAAAATCAGATCTATACGAAAAAGTCACTTGAAAGACTACGATTAGCCACTCGATAGGTATATATTGGAAAGCATCATAAATACAAAAAGGAGCACAGTGTGTCTGTATCCATTCTTGGTGCGTTTCCAAACCGCCGCATGCGCCGTATGCGTAAACATGAATTTAGCCGCCGACTAATGGCTGAAAACCAACTAACAGTAAATGATTTGATTTATCCAATGTTTGTTCTTATGGGTAAAGATCGTCGTGAGTCTGTTGAGTCTATGCCGGGTGTTGAGCGTTTATCTATCGATTTACTGCTTGAAGAAGCGCAACGTCTTTATGATTTAGGAATTCCTGCGATTGCACTTTTCCCTGTGGTTTCTCAAGACGTTAAAAGTCTATGTGCTGCTGAAGCTTATAACCCTGAAGGTCTAGTTCAACGTACAGTTAAAGCCCTAAAGGAACATGTTCCAGAGCTTGGTGTGATTACTGATGTGGCTTTAGACCCATTCACAACTCATGGCCAAGACGGCATCATCGATGAAGATGGTTACGTAATGAATGACGTGACAACTGAAGTTCTGATTAAGCAGGCGTTATCGCACGCAGAAGCGGGTGCTGATGTGGTGGCTCCGTCTGACATGATGGACGGCCGTATTGGTGAGATCCGTAAAGCGCTAGAAAAAGCAGGTCACGTTCATACACAAATTATGGCGTACTCTGCAAAATATGCGTCTTGTTATTACGGTCCTTTCCGTGATGCAGTGGGTTCTTCATCTAACCTAAAAGGTGGTAATAAAAAGAATTACCAGATGGATCCTGCAAACAGTGATGAAGCAATTCATGAAGTTGCTATGGACATCAACGAAGGTGCGGATATGGTGATGGTGAAACCAGGTATGCCGTATCTGGACATTGTTCGTCGTGTTAAGACTGAACTTCAAGTTCCGACGTTTGCTTACCAAGTATCTGGTGAGTATGCGATGCATAAAGCCGCTATCATGAATGGTTGGCTGAGTGAACGCGATACTGTGATGGAATCGTTACTGTGCTTTAAGCGTGCTGGTGCTGACGGCATCCTAACTTACTTTGCGAAAGATGTAGCAGAGTGGTTGGCGGAAGATAAGAAGTAAGAGCAGGGACGAGAAAAAGCAGGGTTCAGATCGCTTCGCTTAAAGGTTTCAGGGGAAATGTGGTGAGCTTTGGTGTTAACTAGAGACTATGCGCTGCGCTAACTAGAAACGATAAGAGCAGAATTAAGTGCTGTTAACTTTTGTCTAAGAAATAAAAAAGCATGATGATTTTAGTTAATCATCATGCTTTTATTTTTCCTGAAACCTGATTTGACCCCAATAAAGTGGACACTCGATCACGAGGATTGAGTGACATGAAAATCAAATCACAACGAAAGTTTTCTAATGAGTTCAAAAGAAACGCAGTTCAACAGTCATTAGACT
>NZ_JAAUWR010000051.1:0-2366 GCF_014694495.1 Aliivibrio sp. S10_S31
TAAAGCGAAGCGTTGACAAAGATCGTGTAACAAAGCAATCAACACGATGCTAATTACACTCGGCATTCGCGGTTTAGAGTGTAATTGGTTTGGAAAGTCAGTCGTTCGCACGTGTTATTGCGGCGTTATACCCTATATTAAAAAAGGATAATATATTGAAAATATTACCAAATGAGTTTAAACCAGCTCATGATTTATGTTTTTTAATTCATGATATTATGGTTGAGCTTTTGAAGTCAGGAGGTGAATCACAGGCGTTTAATCAGACCTTTGAGTTAACACAAAATGAAGTCGAATCATTAGATAAAAGTGAAGACCACATTATCGATTGGTTGAATGAAAATGAAAAGTATAAAGAAAGTTCTTTGGTCATTAGATCAACGGTTTTACCTGCACTTTTATCTGATATGCTTCATTGTGTATATGAAGCAATGAAAGCCTCAGAAAAAGGTAAATTAACAATTTCATATATGTTAATAAGAAAACCAATTCAGGAAAGTCTTTTTGTTCTAGAATCTATGATTTTGGATCATGAACAGTTTATTAAAGATTTCGCCAACGACCAAAAAAAGTTATCGCCAAGTAGTGCTGGTGGTATCGAAGGTCATACTAAGCGTATAGCTAATGTTTTAGACAAGCTAAAATTAAATACTATTCTTAGTCCTGAATATATAGCTCAATTAAGATACTCAAAAGCAAGTGAAGATAGTTTTGATGGTGTCTGCAATAAAGCAATGCACTTATTTACGTCACATAAATCCATAAAAACGGAAAGCCAAAATATTAATTTTATTTTTGCTAAAGGTGAACAATTCCCGTCTCTATGGGCATATTTTTACAGTCGACTACCTTATTTATTATATTACATATATCAACTGGTTGAGTTCATTTGCGCTGAAATAGCTCCAACATCAAATAATTACTTGTTGCATATGCAAAGGTGGGTTTCTTCCAAATACATCGTTGCATTTCCATTTGTTGAAGACCAATATCAATGTAAGCATATTGATAATTTGAATTTAAGTTTTTTAATATGGTTGAATAACGACTGTATAAAATATGGTTATGAAGGCTTGGAAAAAGTGGATTTAGTTAAGCTTTCGTTGTCAGGTATATATGATGACGTTGGGCGGGTATAACAAATGCATCAACACGATTTACTACACTCGGCATCTCAGGTTGCCGGGTGTTTCTCGTTTTAAGGCGTCAATATTAAGTATAATTGCATGGTAGTAAACGTGTTATGCAGGCGTTATGAGAATTAAGGGATAATTTTAAATATGGATATTAAAATAGATGATTTGAATGGCGGTGAAGTTGTTCAGTTATTAAAAGAACACCTGGAAGATATGTATGCAACGTCTCCTCCTGAAAGTGTGCACGCTTTAGATGTCAGCGCTCTAAAAGTACCCGAGATTACGTTCTTTAGCTGCTGGAAAGGTGAGCAGTTATTAGGTTGTGCAGCAATTAAGGAATTGGATTCAAATCATGCGGAACTGAAGTCAATGAGAACCTCTAATCATGCGCGAAATTTGGGTGTAGGTACGCTTCTTCTCAATCATGTATTAAATGTTTCATCGGATAGGGGTTATAAGAAAATTAGCTTGGAAACCGGTTCACAAGAGTTCTTCAAACCAGCTCGTAATCTCTATGAAAAATTTGGTTTTCAATACTGTGATCCCTTTGCTGATTACAAACCTGATCCACACAGCCAATTTATGTCGTTCACACTGGGTGAGACATTCTCATAACAAATGCATCAACACGATTTGCTACACTCGGCGTTGTCAGTTTGTCTTTAGTTTCAGTGATTAAGGCAGTAAAATTCAGCTTGGTTTGCATAGTAGCAAACGTGTTATGCAGGCGTTATATGCAAGGAGGCATTATGAGAAAAGCTTATCTGTTCGATTGGGGTGACACTTTAATGGTCGATTTTCCAAATACTCAAGGAAAAATGTGTAATTGGGAAACAGTTCAAGCTGTAGATGGTGCTTTGGAAATGTTAGCTTCGTTATCCCAGAAAGGACATTTGCTTTATGTGGCAACTGGTGCTGATGATTCCAGTGTTCAGGATATTGAATTGGCATTTGAACGAGTAGGGTTGTCTCAATTCATTTCAGGCTATTTCTGTAAGTCAAATATTGGTTTATCAAAAGGTAGTTCTGAATTTTATCAAAGAATAACGAATAAGTTAGGTGTTGAACCTAGTCAACTTACAATGGTTGGTGATTCACTTGAAAAAGACGTTATTTCAGCGATAGAGGCTGGTTTAAATGCGGTTTGGTTTAACCCTCGAGGTTTGGAAAAAGAAAGTCACTCCAATTTTAGAACGATCTCTCAGCTTCATGAGTTAAGCATATAACAAA
>NZ_JAAUWR010000052.1:0-2227 GCF_014694495.1 Aliivibrio sp. S10_S31
TCCCTTTGCCGATTATAAACCTGATCCACACAGTCAATTTATGTCATGCACACTGGGTTAGACATTCTCATAACAAAGCAATCAACACGATTTATTACATTCGGCGTTGTAGGTTTGTCTTTGGTTTCAGTGTTTAAGGCAGTAAAATTCAGCTAAGTCGCCGTAGTAATAAACGTGTTATTGCGGCGTTATGTGTTTTTTGAGATTATTGCAATAACCAGTATTCAGCCTTAAAGTAATCTATTTTCAGAGGTAAGTCTTATGATAAGTTGCAATGAATATGATTATATTGAAATCGTCTGCTTATACCGATATCCAGTTAGGTTAACGATGAAAGTGGGCGAGTCTATCAAAGGCGTTGCTCTTGATACATCACGTAATGAAAGTAAGAATGAATGTATCAAACTCAATGCTAATGAAACTGAAATTCTAGTTGAATTGGATGGTATCTCTAAACTGGAAGTTTTAATTGATAATCCACACTTTTCTGAGGTTATCTTTAAATAATCTCTAGGTATTCATAATATTTCTGTGAGTTGGTCTATTTGGGTAATCTACTTTTTTAGTATTACTGCGATCCCTTTGAGAGGGAAATATTTGGCTTATAAGAACACACATAACAATCGCAGCAACACGATTTGCTACATTCGGCATTCTAGGTTTCTTTTAGTTTACCGTGTTAAGTGGTAAATTTGGCTTAATCTGCATGGTAGCAAACGTGTTATGCAGGCGTTAGCTGTTTCGAGGATAAGTTTTGTATCAAGATAATTTTATAGTATTTACTGGCGGTCCAGGCTCTGGAAAAACGACAGTTATCAATGAGCTGAAAGCTCGAAATTTCTTTTGCTCTGAAGAGGTTGGTCGTAAAGTCATCCAAACTCAAGTTACGCAAAAAAGTGATGCGTTACCTTGGGCTAATAAAGAAGCTTTTCGTGACTTGATGCTTAAATTTGAAATTGCATCTTATCAGTATCATCAAAGTCAAAATAGCCTCGTTTTCTTTGACCGAGGTATCATTGATATTCTTGGTTATTCAAACCTTGAACAAATCAAATTGTCTGATGAATTAACGTCGGCAATATCTAATTTTAAATACCATTCGAAAGTCTTCATTTTTCCACCTTGGAAAGAGATATTTACCAATGATAGTGAGCGTAAACAAGACTTTGCTGTTGCGGTAAATACTTACAATGAAATGGTGTTAGCGTACGAAAAGTCGGGCTATGAGATAATTGAAGTTCCTTTTGGTACAGTAAACGAAAGGATTGATTTTATATTGGTCAATTTGAGTCACAGCTAACAATCGCATCAACACGATTTGCTACATTCGGCATTCTAGGTTTCTTTCAGTTCACCGTATTAAGTGGTAAATTGAGCTTAATTTGCATGGTAGCAAACGTGTTATGCAGGCGTTAACCGTCTTTTCGAAACATCATCGAAAGTTGCCTTTTGAGTAATAATGGTATACTTTTAACCCTATGGTTAATTTGAATTTGATGAAGTTAAGAGTAACTCGAATCTTGAAAAACATGGTGTGGATTTCAATGTAGCTCAATTGCTTTGGAATGACCCAGATTTAATAGAGGTCCCAGTAAATACTCACGATGAACCAAGATATATCGTAATAGCCATGCTTAATGGTAAACATTGGACTGGTGTTATTACATATCGAGGTCAAAATATCCGAATAATTTCGGTTCGACGCTCAAGAAAAGGTGAGGTAAAGGTTTATGAAAGCTAATGAATTTGATGCAAAGTTTGACGATGGCGATGATATTCTAGGCGATCTAGATTTATCTAAAGCTAAGCGTTCACTGCAAACTCAAAAACGAGTAAATGTTGATTTTCCAACATGGATGATTGAATCATTAGATCGTGAAGCTAATCGTGTAGGTGTAACTCGCCAATCGATTATTAAAGTTTGGTTAGCTGAAAGGTTAGAAAGTGTAGCGGCGAATCACGCAGCAAGCCACTGATATCAAAACGGTTAACAAATGCATCAACACGATTTGCTACACTCGGCGTTCTAGATTACTTTTGGTTTACCGCATTAAGTGGTAAATTTAGGCTTAATCTGCATGGTAGCAAACGTGTTATGCAGGCGTTATAACCTAGTTGAGATAGTTCTCAAATACACTTAAATATTAATAGGTTAAATGGTAATTTAGCTAGAATAGATTTCATACGATAGATTGTAGCTATTTAGTAATCATTGAATAAAAAAGGA
>NZ_JAAUWR010000053.1:0-2177 GCF_014694495.1 Aliivibrio sp. S10_S31
CTTAAACTGCGAGATAAAGTGAATGGAAAACAGATACATTTCTTACACCATTTGAACGGTTTGGTTTCAGCAGATTTGGAACTGATAAACCAAATATCCTAACAACAATTGGGATTGAAAATGCTGCGAGCAAAACACTGATGCAGATTAAAATGAGGCATAACCAAAGAACAATTGAAGCGTAAAATAGCTTCTGAAACGCCTGAACTTAGGGAAATAAGGGCCAATTTGCCGAACCTAATAATAACGAAAACCAAAAGGCAATAAAGAAGAAAGGAACGCTTACTAAGCCGAAACTACGAAAGCCGCGATCCTTTTGATGAACCGTACAAAAAATTTCGGACTCAGTACGCACAACGCCTGCATAACACGTTTGCTACGATACAGATTAAGCTCAAATTTACCACTTAATACGGTAAACTCAAAGAAACCTAGAATGCCGAATGTAGCAAATCGTGTTGATGCGATTGTTATGTTTTTGGCTTAGATACATGTTTTATCAATTCCATAACCAATTCAGGATATGTAGTTTCAACCACTTGCTGGGCTTTATAAATTGCTGGCCAAAGAATATCTCCTTTTCCCCCTTGAACTAATGAAACCCAATATGTAGGAAAATACCTTACTAACATACTCATATAATATGACGTTATATACAACATAGCTAATTCGGAAAACTGTCCATTATTATTTAAAGGGCAAGATATCGATAACCTAGGAATTGAACCAAATTGTTTATTAAGATATGAATGCGAAAATAGTGCAGTGTTCTTGGTGAAAATAGTTTCTGGAGCTCTTAAAGTATTATCAGACTCGATGGAATAATTAATACTTTCGAATTGATTTTTTAAAACATCAGGAATAATGGCATTAACCTTTAAACCATCACCTGAATTATACGTCATTTCATTTACGTATATTGATAATGGTGAATGATCAGCAATTTTTAGCTCATTTGCTAAATCAGGTAGTCGCTTAAGTATCTCACCAAAAGTTAAAACATAACCCATTGGCGGCTTCTCATAATTAATAGCCCAGTCAACACTTGAAGATCTAACATGTATACAGGATTTATTTTCTGTTGCGTCAATCAAGTCAACAAATAACCCTTTACATAAACTGACCCTAAGATCTAATAGCGCACTTAAGCTTTGGTGCAGCTCACCTGAGAATACTTTACGCCAATCATCTGTACTCAAACCATGACCTGCTGTTAAAGTTTCCTCACCACCTTTTAGTTTAAGTAAGAGAATTAGTGCTCTACTTAAACTAGCTACCCCATAAAATGTTAAAAGTGGTCTGACAAAATAATTTGATTCAAAGGCATTCCGGAAGTACTCTCGAGATTGTTTCGCTGCATTATTAATGGCAATAATTCTATTTGCTGCCAGTTTTCTTCCATGAATTTGACTATAAAGTCTTTCAACTGCATCTCTACTTTCAAGAACTAATAGTTCTTGCCACACTTTACCGTTCAATATAACGTTCTCCGTACTTAATAAAAAAACATAACGCCTGCATAACACGTTTGCTACCATGCAGACCTAGCCGAATTTTAATGCCTTAATCACTGAAACTAAAGGCAAACTGACAACGCCGAGTGTAGCAAATCGTGTTGATGCATTTGTTATATGCGTTCTAAAATTGATTAAAAACAGCTTCTATTTTATTGCCATCTAAATCCAGAACATAAGCTGCATAATAACCTTCACCATATTCAGGTCTTAGATTAGGCTTACCAGAACAAGTAGCACCATTTTCAATTGCTACCTTATAGAAATTATCGACTGCTTCAGTATTTGGGGCATTAAAAGCGACATGAGAGCCATTACCATTAGTCGGACTATTTTCGCAAGGGCAACCAATCCAAAATTCAAAACTATCACCATAAGCTGCTGCAATTCCATCAATATAATGGGAGCGCTTTATTGATAGAGTTTCAAATACCGCATCATAAAATGCCACTGCCGCTACTACGTCTTTTGTACCAATAGAAATATGATTAATGATCACGTCAATCTCCTTATTAATTTCTAATCCTTTCAAGCATATAACGCCTGCATAACACGTTTGCTACTATGCAATCATACTTGAAATTGACGCCTTAAAATGAGAAACACCCGACAACCTGAGATGCCGAGTGTAGTAAATCGTGTTGATGCATTTGTTAGCCGAAC
>NZ_JAAUWR010000054.1:0-2133 GCF_014694495.1 Aliivibrio sp. S10_S31
CCGTATAACAAAGCAATCAACACGATTTATTACATTCGGCGTTGTAGGTTTGTCTTTGGTTTCGGTGTTTAAGGCGGTAAAATTCAGCTAAGCCGTCGTAGTAATAAACGTGTTATTGCGGCGTTATGTTCTTCTTTATTAACGTAAAATCGTGGTGTACTTCAAAAGTATTCATTAATTCAATCATAGTGATGAAGTATTTGTAGCAAATCATCATTAATTGGAATATAACCCTATCAGTAATTGTTCAGTTGGTTACGACTAAGCTATTGAGCTTATTATACTTTTAATTATAAATGGAAATTCTAAAATGAAAGATATCTTCTTTTTTGATTCAATGCTTACACCAAAGATAATCACTATTGTTTACTGGTTATTATTAGTTTCAGCCGTTGTTTCCGGTATAGGTACAATGTTTGCTGGCTATGAGAAAAATATCCTTGGTGGTTTAGGTATCATTGTTGGTGGTGCAATCGGAGCAAGAATTTGGTGCGAATTACTGATAGTATTATTTAAAATTCACGAGAACCTTCAAAAGATTGCGAATAAATCAGATGTTGAAAAAGATTAATCTTTCCTAGCTTAAATGAACATAACAATCGTATCAACACGATTTACTACACTCGGCAATCTCAGTTTGCCGGGTGTTTCTCGTTTTAAGGTGTCAATATTAAGTATAATTGCATAGTAGTAAACGTGTTATGCAGGCGTTATGCCCTAAATGGAAAATAATAGTTATGAGCAAATATGTAGTTTCCGAAGAAGTTCTCTTAAAGATCATTAGGTATTTATACTTAAAAGCTACGTCAGATGAGACTCAGCTTACAATAGATTTATCGCAAGTTAAGTTTTCTGCTTATGATAAAGCTTTAGAAGAAGTGATTCCGGAGGTTGTTGATAAATCTAATCCAATACCGAAAGTCAAATATGCAGCATATATATTGAAAATGGAAGAACTTGGATGGATATCAAGAGACAAAAACTGGTTGAGTTTCACTTTAACTCAAGAGGGTTTTAAACAGGGTGCACAAACTGACAAAGCTAAGTCAAAAACAATTTTTGAGTGTATGGATTGGAAGTTTTGGTCAGCTATTTTGATTGCATTTATAACATTAATTTTCACTGCACTAGCATATTATAAAAATGGTTAGTACGGGCATAACAATCGCATCAACACGATTTACTACACTCGGCAATCTCAGTTTGTCGGGTGTTTCTCGTTTTAAGGCGTCAATTTTAAGTATAATTGCATGGTAGTAAACGTGTTATGCAGGCGTTAACTGCTTCTTTGTTACCTGTGCAATATATTGTACATTTTGTTTTTATGAATTATACTTGTTCAATATTAGGTACAACTCAACAAAGAGGTAATTATGCGTATAGTTTCTTTTACTGAAGCCAGAAATGGTCTTAAATCTGTTCTTGATGGCGTGGTTAATGATGCAGACTGCACAGTTATCACTCGTCGAGATTCTGAAGATGCGGTTGTAATGTCTATGGATTATTACAATAGTTTAATGGAAACGATATATTTATCTCGTTCTCCTGCAAATGCAGCTCATTTAAATAAATCAATTGCTCAATACAATGCTGGCCAAACTACGGAAAGAGGCTTGCTTGAATGAGTCGAATGTTAGCTTGGACTGATGAAGCGTGGGATGATTATTTATATTGGCAAGGACAGGATAAGAAAACCCTCAAACGTATTAATAAGTTAATCACAGA
Organism: Aliivibrio sp. S10_S31; assembly: GCF_014694495.1. Lineage (NCBI taxonomy): Bacteria > Pseudomonadati > Pseudomonadota > Gammaproteobacteria > Vibrionales > Vibrionaceae > Aliivibrio > Aliivibrio sp. S10_S31. Next base: position 1,726 of record NZ_JAAUWR010000054.1, read on the forward strand.
TGCAAAGCGCTCACCGTTTGAAGGCATTGGCAAACCTGAGCCATTGAAAGAGAACTTAGCTGGTTTTTGGTCACGCAGGATTGATGATACAAATAGACTGGTTTATGCCGTTAATGATTCACATTTGACGATAATTTCTTGTCGTTATCACTACTAATTGAATCGCAGTTAACAAATGCATCAACACGATTTACTACACTCGGCATCTCAGGTTGTCGGGTGTTTCTCGTTTTAAGGCGTCAATTTTAAGTATAATTGCATAGTAGCAAACGTGTTATGCAGGCGTTGTGCGTACTGAGTCCGAAATTTTTTGCACGGTTCATCAATAGAATCGTAGCTTTCGTAGTTTCGGCTTAGTAAGCGTAAATTTCTTCTTTGTTGCCTTTTGGTTTTCGTATCATCAGGTTC
>NZ_JAAUWR010000055.1:0-2015 GCF_014694495.1 Aliivibrio sp. S10_S31
GTCCGCACAACAATCGCATCAACACGATTTATTACACTCGGCATTCTGGGTTTGCCTTGGGTTTTGTGATTAGGGTGGTTAATTCAGGTTGGTAGGCATGGTAATAAACGTGTTATGCAAGCGTTATATGCTTATCAAAAACGTGAAGAAAGCCGAAGTTATCTCTTATTTATTAGCTCGTGTAGACAATAGTCATATACTAGCATCAGTATAATAAATAAAGGATTATGTTATGTCTAAAGGCGTTAAAGTTGGTGATATAGGTACGGCTCATGATGGTTTCCCAGAAACCCCAATTTTATCTGGTTCACCAGATGTAAAATTTGATGGGCAACCAGCGGCGAGGGTTGGTGACCCTCTGCTTCCACATAGTAAGCCCAAACATCCTCCGCATCCTAGGACAATATCATCAGGCTCTTCAACTGTATTTATTAATGGTAAACCGGCAGCTATTACAGGTGGTGAAATTAGTTGTGGAGGGGTAACTATTGGAAGTGGGACAGTCAATATCGGTGACAAATATCAACCACCTACAAGTAGTCCACTTTCAAAATTAGAATCAGGTGAAAGCAAGAAAATAACCACAGCACGCACTAATAGCGCTAATTCGCAAACATCACAACCAATAAGAATACCAAGTGATTCGGGGTATTGGCCTGCATATAATCCATTAGCTGAAGACGATGATAAATATCTGAATGTTGAATATGTAGAACCAATTAAGAGTTTTGCATTGATGTCGCCAGAAGAAGCGCATGAATTTTTACAAAACCTATATGCTGATATGGGAGGAAAAGAAACTATTGGTGATGTGAAGACTTATCGTGGTTTAGGTAGTGGCGTCTACGATGCTTACAAAACAGCCTCTGGGCTAGGTGGACTAGGAGTCGTTGCTTATACGAAAAATATTAACGGTAAGGATTGGGTTATTATTAAAAACTTCCGTCGTTATGAGCAAACCTTGATGAAAGGTAATAAATGGGGGGCTAATAATCCAAGGGTTATTAAAGTTGGTCTAGGATTAAATGATTTAAAGGGAGCGGCTAGATTTGTTCGTTTTAATGTTGGTCTAGAGATCATTGTCTCTGTAGGAATTAATACCGCGGATTACATTTTGCGAGATGAGACTACGCTAGCTGAGTTTGTAGGTAACTCTGCTGGTGATATTGTTAAAGGTATGGCGACTTTAGCGGGGGCTGCTTTAATCACTGCAACTTTTGTTCCTGCAACTGCTAGTTTACTTGTTGTTGGCATTGTATTTACAGTGAGTTCCTTTATCGTGGGGAAACAATTAGATCATGTCGACGAAAAAAATGGTTATTCAGAAGACTTTACCATTGCTGTTCAGGACTATTTTAATGACAACTTTTAAGCTTATTATCAGTATATTTGGATTTATATATTTGTCATCGATTGCGGGGGAATATTATGCGTTAATGCAGGTTGGGTCTGAAGAGTATGTTGTAATTGATGGTGCTTTAAATGTTTGGGCTACTTATTCAGGGTGCTTTATTTTAACTTATTTAATTTATTATTACTTCATGTCTTTAAAAGATAAAGAACCATCACCTAAGCAACTAAATTATGCAGTTTTAATCATTGCAGTGATAATTTCTCCGTTACTTACTTTGTCAACCTATACAATAATACATAATAATTTAAATGATTATGTAAAGTGTAACTCTTTGAATAAATGGTCAAGTCGCTATTCAAGCAGTACATATGCAATTTCTAAAGAAGTATGTATGACTTTAGTTACGGATAGAAAAAATAAATTGTAAATCGCATATAACAAATGCATCAACACGATTTACTACACTCGGCAATCTCAGTTTGCCGAGTGTTTCTCGTTTTAAGGCGTCAATATTAAGTATAATTGCACAGTAGTAAACGTGTTATGCAGGCGTTGTGCGTACTGAGTCCGAAATTTTTTGCACGGTTCATCAATAGAAGCGAGACTTTTGTAAACGCTATTTAGTCATCGAAACTCATTTTCTTTGTTGCCTTTTAGCGTT
>NZ_JAAUWR010000056.1:0-1920 GCF_014694495.1 Aliivibrio sp. S10_S31
CCTGATGAAATGAAAACTAAAAGGCAACAAAGAAGAAGGAAAACCGCCCAACTTTAACATTTAAAAATCGAACGGTTCTATCGCTGAACTGAGCCAAAAAACTGCTATCTTTAGTTCGTGTAACGCCTGCATAACACGTTTGCTACCATGCAGATTAAGTCCAAATTTACCACTTAACACGGTAAACCTAAAGAAACCTAGAATGCCGAATGTAGCAAATCGTGTTGATGCATTTGTTATAAGCGTACTGATTATTCAGATATTTTCTGTTCTATGTGCCTACATGCTGGAAATGAACTACAACCCCAAAATTCATTGCCAACTGATTTACCCTTTTTAGCCACTTTAAGAACCATATTCGATGAACATTTAGGGCACTTTTTATCGGTGGAATCAAGGTCAAAACTAGACATTTCAAGTTCAGCATTTGATAAGACACTTTGTAAACTGAGTCTGATACTTTCGATACTGTAAGCTTGTTTAGCTGGTATACGAATAAGTGGGAAATGAGCCGATTCACAAGCATTCTCTAAAAATTGGTCTCTAGACTTTCGTTTAGCATTATTATGAGAGCTGTCGTCTAGTTCGATTGCACAGATAACTGACAAGTCATCTTGATTACACAAAACAAAATCGAAGTGCTTAGCTGATATTTTATTAAACGCGGTTTGCCATGCTGATTTTGTCATTCCTTTTTCAGGCGCAATAACATCAGCAACACGAACTTTACCAAAAACTATCACATTATCAGTAGCAACGGTTTGTTGTAGCACACCTAAAATTGAACGTTCTGCGGGAGTAAATAATGTTCCGAGTTGACGATAAGAATGTTCACTTTTAGTCGATGATTGGCTTAATTTAAGCTTAATAATAAAAAACAAAACCAGAACAAAAATCAAAGCTATTACGATTAAAACTTCCACGATATCTCCATTAATTTAACCTTTACATCCTTATCTTGGCCTAGTTTAAAATAACCAAAAATCCGCTGTAATTACCATTTCAATTTAAGCTTATAACGCCTGCATAACACGTTTACTACCATGCAATTATACTTAATATTGACGCCTTAAAACGAGAAACACCCGGCAAACTGAGATTGCCGAGTGTAGTAAATCGTGTTGATGCATTTGTTATATTATTTGTTGTGCAGAGACAAAAGAAAATTTTGTACTCGATCAATTGAGTCTATGACATAAGAAGATTCAATTTCGACATGATTATTTTTTATACTTAAACCTATTTCACCATTAATAGTATCAGGCTTTAACTTTGTATATTTAGAAAGATCACCTTCAGCATGAGCAATGCAATTTCTAAGCTTACTTAAAACAGGTAATTTTTCCCAATGCTTTTTAATTTCAGGTTCATTAAAGTCAACAATTTCAAAATTTTCAAGATATTTCTTGCATTTTAAAATCCCATTTCCATTAAGATCAGCTAGTTTAATTGGGAGTTTTCTTTGAGATGCATATTTTTCACATATTGCGACCATGTTACTTTCAAGAATGGAATAACAAATTAAAATTGTAGAGTTACGGTGAAAACGTGAATACTGTTTTAAGAAATAGATCTCAATAGCTGGCACTTCACATTCGTTAGATTCTTCTTGAACAGTACTTATCAAAGTTTGTAATTCATCAAAATCACGTTCATGCGAAGACTCAACTCTTTTATACAACTGCTTTATTGCAGTTAAATTATTTCGGATTGTATTTGGGCTACCCGAATTGGCGTACATATTAAATGGATCGCCTGCTTTTTTACTGAACATATGAACCCTCAAAAATAATATAACGCCTGCATAACACGTTTGCTACTATGCAGACCTAGCTAAATTTTACTGCCTTAATCACTGAAACTAAAGGCAAACTGACAACGCCGAGTGTAGCAAATCGTGTTGATGCATTTGTTATGCGA
>NZ_JAAUWR010000057.1:0-1842 GCF_014694495.1 Aliivibrio sp. S10_S31
TCTAACCCCATCAATTAACCTTCAAGCACCGGGCAGGCGTCACACCGTATACGTCATCTTACGATTTAGCACAGTGCTATGTTTTTAATAAACAGTTGCAGCCACCTGGTATCTGCGACTCCCGGCAGCTTAGAGAGCAAGTCTCATCACCGCTAGGAGCGTACCTTCTCCCGAAGTTACGGTACCATTTTGCCTAGTTCCTTCACCCGAGTTCTCTCAAGCGCCTTAGTATTCTCTACTCGACCACCTGTGTCGGTTTGGGGTACGATTCCTTACAATCTGAAGCTTAGAGGCTTTTCCTGGAAGCATGGCATCAATGGCTTCACTACCGTAGTAGCTCGACATCGTATCTCAGCCTAGTGTATTCCCGGATTTGCCTAAGAATACAGCCTACATACTTGAACTTGGACGACCGTCGCCAAGCCCACCTAGCCTTCTCCGTCCCCCCATCGCAATTGTAAGAAGTACGGGAATATTAACCCGTTTCCCATCGACTACGCCTTTCGGCCTCGCCTTAGGGGTCGACTTACCCTGCCCCGATTAACGTTGGACAGGAACCCTTGGTCTTCCGGCGAGCGGGTTTTTCACCCGCTTTATCGTTACTCATGTCAGCATTCGCACTTCTGATACGTCCAGCACGCTTTACAACGCACCTTCAACCGCTTACAGAACGCTCCCCTACCCAATACAGTAAACTGTATTGCCGCAGCTTCGGTGTATAGTTTAGCCCCGTTACATCTTCCGCGCAGGCCGACTCGACCAGTGAGCTATTACGCTTTCTTTAAATGATGGCTGCTTCTAAGCCAACATCCTGGCTGTCTGAGCCTTCCCACATCGTTTCCCACTTAACTATAACTTTGGGACCTTAGCTGGCGGTCTGGGTTGTTTCCCTCTCCACGACGGACGTTAGCACCCGCCGTGTGTCTCCCGGATAGTACTTACTGGTATTCGGAGTTTGCAAAGGGTTGGTAAGTCGGGATGACCCCCTAGCCTTAACAGTGCTCTACCCCCAGTAGTATTCGTCCGAGGCTCTACCTAAATAGATTTCGGGGAGAACCAGCTATCTCCAGGTTTGATTGGCCTTTCACCCCTAGCCACAAGTCATCCGCTAATTTTTCAACATTAGTCGGTTCGGTCCTCCAATTGATGTTACTCAATCTTCAACCTGCCCATGGCTAGATCACCTGGTTTCGGGTCTATATCCAGAGACTGAACGCCCAGTTAAGACTCGGTTTCCCTACGGCTCCCCTAAACGGTTAACCTTGCCACTGAATATAAGTCGCTGACCCATTATACAAAAGGTACGCAGTCACACCACGAAGGTGCTCCTACTGCTTGTACGTACACGGTTTCAGGTTCTATTTCACTCCCCTCACAGGGGTTCTTTTCGCCTTTCCCTCACGGTACTGGTTCACTATCGGTCAGTCAGTAGTATTTAGCCTTGGAGGATGGTCCCCCCATATTCAGACAGGATATCACGTGTCCCGCCTTACTCGTTTTCACTGATGATGAGATGTCGGTTACGGGGCTATCACCCTGTATCGCGGCACTTTCCAGAGCCTTCACCTGTCTCATTAAAAGCTTAAGGGCTAACCCAATTTCGCTCGCCGCTACTTTCGGGATCTCGGTTGATTTCTCTTCCTCGGGGTACTTAGATGTTTCAGTTCTCCCGGTTCGCCTCACTACGCTATGTATTCACGTAGTGATACGTGCTTATGCACGTGGGTTTCCCCATTCAGAAATCCCAGACTCAAATGGTTTTTACTACCTAATCTGGGCTTATCGCAAGTTAATACGTCTTTCATCGCCTCTGACTGCCAAGGCATCCACCGTGTACGCTTA
>NZ_JAAUWR010000058.1:0-1817 GCF_014694495.1 Aliivibrio sp. S10_S31
GAACCTGATGAAATGAAAACCAAAAGGCAACAAAGAAGAAATTCACGCTTACTAAGCCGAAACTACGAAAGCCGCGATCCTATTGATGAACCGTGCAAAAAATTTCGGACTCAGTACGCACAACGCCGCAATAACACGTTTATTACTACGACGACTTAGCTGAATTTTACTGCCTTAAACACCGAAACCAAAGACAAACCTACAACGCCGAATGTAATAAATCGTGTTGATTGCTTTGTTAAACCGCAATGACACGCTATAATGACCGAATAATCAACCTAATTAGAGACCGTTATGACTACTAGAATTTTAGCTGATGTTGCAGCAAGTATTACCGAGTTTAAAGCTAACCCAATGAAAGTTGCTTCAAGTGCTTATGGCGAAGCTGTTGCTGTACTAAACAGAAATGAGCCTGCATTTTATTGTGTACCAGCTGAAGCTTATGAACTTTTGATGGATCGAGTTGAAGATCTAGAACTATTATCTCTTGCCGCAGAACGAGAGAATGAAGAAACTATTTCGGTAAACATCCATGACTTATAAGTTAGATTTCAAAAAGAGCGCATATAAAGAATGGAATAAACTAGGTTCAACGCTTCGTGAGCAATTTAAGAAAAAACTATTAGAACGCTTAGATAATCCTCACGTTCCTGCGTCAAAGCTATCAGGCGCGGATAATTTATACAAAATTAAGCTACGTCAGTCTGGTTACCGATTAGTATACAAAGTTGAAGATGACGTAATAATTGTCACCGTTTTAGCTGTTGGCAAAAGAGAACGCAGCGACGTATACAAAAAAGCGATGCACAGGATTTGACCATGGCGGTTTAACGCCTGCATAACACGTTTGCTACTATGCAGATTAAGCCTAAATTTACCACTTAATACGGTAAACCAAAAGACAATCTAGAATGCCGAATGTAGCAAATCGTGTTGATGCATTTGTTATCTTTCTTTTTATTTAGTTGGAAATTTAAGCTCTTCATATAGACTTTGTAAGCACTTATCGATGTTAAGCATTGCTGATTTATATGTTGAAGCCGTACTTTTAATTAGCTCTAAATCATCTTGATTACAACAAATTGCAAGCTCCATACTGCACATTATCGAACAATTACGCTCCAACTCTGTAAGTATTTCTTTAGATTTATCTGAGAGGAAGATGAAGTCCTTTTGCATAATTTCATGTAATGCAGTGATATGAAGCAAAGTAGACTTATCTATATTTTCATCCAAAACCTCTAAATTTGGATGAAATTCTCCACGGCAATCATACGAACCAAGAGCGGCTTCACAGTATTTCTTAAAATCAACAAGCCTCTTTTGAAGTTTTTTAAACACCCTAATTTTCTCATCAAGTAAAATATCATGTTTTCTTGAAAGTAATGCTAAATCAACTTTCAGACGTTCAATGTCAGAAATATACTCATTTTTTGTACTTTCAACTTTTCTTGTAATTTCTTCAATATCTTCTTTTGTGGCTAAATTCTTTCCCTTTTCAGACGAATACGAAAATAAGTATTTTCGAAATAAGAATAAGCACCCAATACCTATCAAGGCTAGAAGTTGTAACTCTACAATTATGAACTCCACGATTAACTCCTTGAAATCATTAAGAGAGATAACGCTGGCATAACACGTTTATTACCATGCAAACCAACCTGAATTAACCGTTTTAATCACGAAAGCCAAGACAAACCCAGAACGCCGAATGTAATAAATCGTGTTGATGCGATTGTTGTGCGTGCTTACTTTCGGCTTGGTCAACTTAGAAAAGAACTGCCCCGCCAAGATTTTCTAAGCCCTGATTTTAATTT
>NZ_JAAUWR010000059.1:0-1745 GCF_014694495.1 Aliivibrio sp. S10_S31
AAAGAACTGATTTACCAAGATTTGCTGTAAAACGATTTTAATTAGACTGGCTCAATTAAGCGAGCAAAATATCCAATCAACGACAATAACTGTGAAACGAAACAATCCCTTTTTCTTACACCATTTGTACGACTTGGTTTCATCAGGTTTTGAGCTAATAAACCAAATATCCTAACCACAATTGGGATTGAAAATGCTGAGAGGAAAACACTGATGCAGGCTAAAATGAGGCAACACCAAAGAACAATTGAAGCCTAAAATAGCCTCTGAAACGCCTGAATTTGGGGCAATAATAGTTCAATGCCGAACCTGATAAAACGAACACCAAAAGGCAACAAAGAAAAAGGAAAACCACCCTACTTTCACACCTAAAAAGCTAATGGTTCAATCGCTGAACTGAACCAAAAAACTGCATTCTCAGAGTTCGTATAACGCCTGCATAACACGTTTGCTACCATGCAGACCTAGCTGAATTTTACTGCCTTAATCACTGAAACTAAAGGCAAATCGACAATGCCGAATGTAGCAAATCGTGTTGATGCATTTGTTAGCTTAAGCAGCGATCGCAGAACAAGCACTAATACATTCACCATTAGATTTAAGAAAATCCCTAAGATCTTTCCACTTTGTAAACAAATGTGGGCTATGTATAATTTCTAAATCATCCACTCGATAACTACTTGTTATTTTTGGCAATTCATAAAGGCATTCAAGGTCGTATTCTTTAACAGCCGATTGAAGCATGAACTTTAGCACTTCAAGCTTATCAGGAGAATTTTTCTGCAAATCTTTAATAACTTTATCAATTTCATTGAAATCCATTTCAACCAAATTCACTGAATGGTTCGCTGTATTTTTTGTAGTATAATTGACACCTAATTCTTCAAAGACGACTTTAAGCATATCACTAACCCAATCAGGAAATATATCTTTGTACTCGATCACGGACTCAAAGCAAATTAGTGTTTTGCTAACTCCAGGTAAATTAATCTCCGAAGCCTCGGCAAACACAAAATTCTTAAATTTCTCGACAGTCCAAATTCTAGGGACATTTTCTAATTCACCTTTAAGCTTTTTGAACTCAGAAGAATCATTACTCTTGCCAGATAAAAGTGTCGATATTGCATTGTATTTACTGTCACGTTTCCCAAATCCAGTATCTTTTGCTTCTAGTACTTTAGTTGAACTCATATTGAAAGTTGGACTTCTAAAAGTCATGAGATACGGGGTGTAATGTAAATTATCACCTTCTTGAGCGTTCCAAAGAAACATAAACTCTAAAAAGGGTTCTTTCCTACCATTAATCTTCTTATATAGCTTTGTAATATACTCAATAAGTTGCTTTGATTGCCCATCTATATCAAAGTATTCACTTTCTTTAAAAGAGCTCCTAAGTTTTTTTTGTAAATCTTCAATTATTATAAGACCTGATTTAATGTCACCACTGAACGCTACACACAAATTGTCATAAACTTTATGAATTTTTTGCACGCAATTATAGTGCCTACTTGGAGTTCCGTTCGAAAATTCAAGAGTTGCTTGAATATCAGCAACACAAACAAAACCATTGAAACAATTGCCACCTACAACCCAAGTCATACTTTCTCCTAATTTGAGCTAACGCCGCAATAACACGTGCGAACGACTGACTTTCCAAACCAATTACACTTCAAACCAAAAACGCCGAATGTAATTAGCATCGTGTTGATTGCTTTGTTACACGATCTTTGTCAACGCTTCGCTTC
>NZ_JAAUWR010000060.1:0-1739 GCF_014694495.1 Aliivibrio sp. S10_S31
GCGTTATAAGCTAGTTTTGATTATTTTCGTATATGTGCATATCAAGAAAACTTTCTATTTTGCTAGCGCTAGGATTCATACCAAAACTTTCCACATTAATAAAGAACTCAGTACTAAAGCGGTATTCAAACAGTAAATCTGCAAGTCTTGTTATTTCAGAGCGAGTAGATATGTTAAATTGATGGTATTCCATTTCTAGGTCTCGTTGGTTCTGGTAATGAAAATCAATGCTCGACATTATTTTTGCATAAGGTTTAAAATTATTAATTAAGTTATGCATTATTTTTCCATGGTATTGGCTTTGATTTACCTCTAATTCGAAAGCAGTTCTTAGGGCTTTTTGATATAGAATATCGAACTCTTTGTAATTAAGGTGTGCTTGTTTAATAAAGTACTTTATTTCTTCTTTATTATTAGTTTTTTGTTTTTGACAAAGTTCAACTGCAACTGCGAATTCTAGATTATTAAGTCCGCTCTTATATAGTTCGAGAATAATTGAAAAATAATGTTTTTTTTGTTCGTAATGCTTTTGGTTAAACCATTGATTTTTTGCTTTCCAAGCTACGAATACGGCTAAAATTGTTCCTAACCCGCTGGCAAATGTTGCAATTGTAATGATCTTTGAGCTAAGGCTTTCTGGTTCACTTACAAACATAATACTCAAAAAGAAGCCACAAAGTATAAGTGCTGTAATACTTACAATTAAAGTTAAGGTATCTTCAAAAGGTTTAAACACAGGCTAATCCAAGAAATTAAGGTCGTATATATTGACATATTCTTTGTAAAGTATGAAGTATTCTAATAGTTTTTAGTTAATTAAATGAGGTAGTTAATCTGTGCTGCGCTTATAACAAATGCATCAACACGATTTACTACACTCGGCATCTCAGATTGTCGGGTGTTTCTCGTTTTAAGGCGTCAATTTTAAGTATAATTGCATAGTAGTAAACGTGTTATGCAGGCGTTATGTTGTTGGTGTAAAATAAGGTTTTTCAGCATCTTGAGGTGAGTTATGTTTCAGTTTAAATGTACCAAAAAAGTTCAAGATTTCATTAGCCTGAAACCAAGTGACTTAAGTGAAATTGAGCCTGAAAAGTTTGTGCTTGGTAATTGGTTTGTTAACTCATTTACTCAAAATCGTCGTAAAGTTTTAATCTTTATGGAAGAGAAAACTCTATTCTCATTTATCATTGTTGGCGTCCGAAAAGAGCACATAAAAACGTTAAGAAAGCATTTTCTCGAAGGGTTATGTTTGCAGTTGAAAGCGGAAGGTATTAGTCCTCAGACTATCGCTGCATTTTCTGATAATCAAACGATAATTCAATACACTAAAACTGACAATAGAAGTAAGGTTGGATCTCTGACCGATCTTATTTATTTGTATAGTTCATGGATTGACTCAGAAGGTGGTTTGTCGGAAATTGATGTTGTTGATATTGGAATGAAATTGAATAGAGTTCCTCAGACAAATCTTAAGTTAATCTATGCAATTAATGAGCTTAAACAGGCGCTTGGAGAAACAACATAACAATCGCATCAACACGATTTGCTACATTCGGCATTCTAGATTTCTTTGGGTTTACCGTATTAAGTGGTAAATTTAGGCTTAATCTGCATAGTAGCAAACGTGTTATGCAGGCGTTATGCCTACGAATAAAAAAGGAAGTTAATGTTTAAAATTGATACGGATAATCTTATTTTACGCGATATGATGTTTGAAGATGAAGCGTACTTTATTG
>NZ_JAAUWR010000061.1:0-1694 GCF_014694495.1 Aliivibrio sp. S10_S31
TCAAGTGATGATGATTTCAGCGATGCAATCAATGAGGTAGAAAAAAAATCCACTTATGTATCAATAGAAGCTAAAAGCATCAACCCAATAGAAAATGAAGGGGTTGGAGCGAATGCCATGAGAAATATTTCTCAGTTAACGGCAAATTATGCAACAACATCGAGAGCTGTACCGGAATCGTATGTTGCAGTAGAGCTAAGCTATTTTAAAGCAAGTTATGCTTATGATTCGGTTTCATTTAATGGCACAGAAACGGACATTACAGCATATTCACCATCAACAGAATCGTGCTCAGAGCACTGTACATCAACGCAATACTTTACATTTCCAATAGATAATAAAGACATCGAATTGTCTGTAAAAAAAGGGTTAACCTATGATGTACATGCGACAAATGGTACGTCTAAATTGTCTTTTACGATCCCTGCAGGCTATTTCCAAGCAGTGTTAGATGAAAAAGCACTTCAGCTTGAACATATTCCATCATCAGTGCAGCAACCTGCGGCTGAAGTAAAAGTAGAATCAAAAGACTCGAAATCAGTAGAAATGAGTAAATATTGGTTTGATGAAGCAACTGTTGCAGAGCAAGAGCTATTTACTGAGTGGGCGTTTATAAATCGTAAAGAAATAAACACTGAGTTAGTTTCATCATCTAAAGAACTCGAGATGTTAACGTATTGGTATTCAAAGTCTTCAGTTACTGATAAATCAAACATTTTAACCTGGATTATTAATAAGAAATAAATTTAATTTACTGGATTTTTCAATGAAAAGAGGTGCGACTTAGTTCGCACTTTTTTCTTATTTAAAATTAACTAATAAAAAATAATGTAAATCCAAAGTGATCTAGATCTTGTTGTTGGGTGGTTTTGGCTTCATGCTTGAGATCTTTCTCACTTTTATATTTATTTTTATTCTGTGTTTTAATTTTTCATTTTAACTAAGTTGTTGTTTTGTTTGGTTTATATTTTTTTATATAACTTCGTTTTTGAAGTAGGTCACTCAAAAAACATTACTATATTTTCTTTGTGAAAAAACATTGTCATAGTGCACCCCAGACAACAAATCTAATGCATGGTTCATTTCGGCGACCAACTTAAATATCCATGCGTTACTTAATTAGTTAAATGAAGGAATTATGACTATGTTCAAGAAAACTCTTTTAGGTGCTGCGATTGCATTAGTTGCTAGCGGCGTAACAGCTAAAGAAGTGGGTGTTAACTCTGACTTTAATGTTGATGTTTACGGTGTGGCTGCTATTTCACTTGTTAACTACAACGTTACAGATAATGGCGACAAGAGTACTGGCTTTGTTGTAGAAAACGAATCTCGAATTGGTTTCCGCGCACACAAAGAGATGTTTGACAACGTATTGATTACAATGCAAATCGAATCTGGTTATGTTGATAGCACTGACTGGGGTCATGGTGGTGTTTCTGGTGGTGTGCTAGGTTTCCGTGATACGTTTATCGGTGCATCTGGTGATTGGGGTAACGTACGTGTGGGTCGTGTTCTTACTCCACTATACGAAATCGTTGACTGGCCTTTCTCTAACCCAGGTTTAGGATCTGTATTCGATTGGGGTGGTATTGCTGGTCACTACGATCGTCAATCAAACCAAGTACGTTACGATTCTCCTAAGTTTGGTGGTTTCTCTTTTGCAGCTTCTGTTGGTCGTGATGATAATGCGAACG
>NZ_JAAUWR010000062.1:0-1688 GCF_014694495.1 Aliivibrio sp. S10_S31
TCCGCTACTCGGGCAAAGAGCGTGATGCAACCGGTTTGTATTACTATGGTTATCGATACTACCAGCCTTGGGTGGGCCGATGGCTCTCCTCAGATCCGGCAGGCACCATTGATGGTCTAAATCTGTATAGGATGGTAAGGAATAATCCTGTGACGTTGGAAGATATTGATGGATTGGCACCAAATAAAGACACTTTACGCCTTGCTCAAGGAAAGATTAGTCCGTTAAAGAATAGAGGGCTAATTACTTCGAGTGACTCAACAGAGATTGGGGTAGATATGCGAGCTGTACGTGTTGATAAATATAATAATGTTGTAACAGACCGATTTTCTTTAAATAATCCTGATTTTTATGGTGAAAAACATGCAACAGACAATGGGCATACTGTCATACTGAATACATTTAAAGGACATCAAATGAATAGCTTGTATACCGGAATGAAGGCTGGATCTCACTGGGGAGATAATAAACTAGATCACTCTGTTAATATCATTAAGGTATCTAATGGATATGATGGTTCATTGGGTATAGAAATTCCCTATTCCAGTATTCCTGAAAACTCTCCAATTATTGTAAGTATGGGGGCTTTAAGTGGTTGTACGGCGGTTTACGCGACTAGAAAAAATAGCTTTTATGCTTATCATGCAGGCACTGCTAATGCGAATGGTGACTGGAAAACCGCCATAAATGGTGTTGAGTCAATATATGAAGCACATGAGAAACTTACTGGTTTAAATGTAAATAAGGAAGGTTTAAGCAATAACTCATTAGTATCACTTCTCAGTGATCATTACGATCAAGCTTCAATTACATATACCAATAGCGGTAGAGAGGATAAAAAAATCACGGAGAAAAGTTTGACTGTAGATGCATTTAATTATGATGAAGCCAAAAGGGGTAAATTTGATATCTCTATCGGATTAGCTTATGCGCTTCTTAGTCGGTCTGGAAACAATGTAATAATTAAATCTTATTCTGAAGATAATAAAATAAACACAACTTCAGATTTTTCTGTAAAAACACTGGCATCAATGAAAACTACGTTACACTCAAGTTCTGTAAAGACTAAATACAGATGCTTTTAAGTCTCTAGTCGCCATAAATAAAAGTCAATAACAATGTTTCCATGCCAATTTGATTTTTAATAGATAGTATTGTCGAAGTACCATTACCATTGAAATTAAATTGGCAGACCCAACTAACAGGAAAACACCATGAGTACATCATTATTCAGCAATACCCCCTCAGTCACGGTTTTAGATAACCGTGGGCTGTCAGTGCGTGATATCGCATACTACCGCCACCCTGATGAGCCAACTACGATACAGGCACGCATTACGCATCATCAGTACAATACTCGTGGCTCTCTAGAGCAAAGTGCAGACCCTCGTTTGCACCAGAGCGGAAAGGCAAACTTCCATTATTTGACCGACCTGACAGGTCAGGTTTTACGTACTCAGGGCGTAGATAATGGCACCTCAGTTAGTCTCAGCGATGCCGCTGGACGAGCTTTTATTGCGGTCAGCAATATAAGCACAGCTGTCGATGGCTTGGAGGACACTAGCCAAGCGGTGACTCGAACTTGGCAATATGAGAATGTATCATTACCAGGTCGTCCACTGAGTATCACAGAGCAAGTTACAGGAGGGACCGCCCGTATCACAGAGCGATTTGTGTATGCGAGTAAT
>NZ_JAAUWR010000063.1:0-1509 GCF_014694495.1 Aliivibrio sp. S10_S31
GGTTCGATTTCACTTAAGTCACTTGGTTTCAGGCCAATGAAATCTTGAACTTTTTTGGTACATTTAAACTGAAACATAGCTCACCCCAAGCTGCTGAAAACCTTATTTTACACCAACAACATAACGCCTGCATAACACGTTTACTACTATACAGATCAAGCTGAATTTTACCGCCATAAATACCGAAACTAAAGACAAACCTACAATGCCGAATGTAGTAAATCGTGTTGATGCGATTGTTAACTGCGCTTTTTAGCTTTAGTTACACAAACAGAAAACAGCTCTTTCATTGGCACATAATTACAATGATAGCCATGGATATTTGCAGCTACCCATTGCTCAGACGTAATGCCAGAAAAATTAATATTGTAACCACAGTTAATTGCAATGTGCTCAAACAACAAACGCTGAGCACGACCATTACCTTCTCGAAATGGATGTAGAACGTTAATGTCGCAATAATACTCAGCTAACTTAGTAAGAAATTCATCGTATGGTAGATCCACTAAATACTTATCTTTTTCTAACATTGAAAACAGATTATTCGCTTCTTTTTCAATCCTCACTACATTACAAAAACGTGTATTCCCCTTTGAAATATCAATCGTTCTTAACTCACCTGCCCATTCAAATAGATCTGAGAACAAAATACGATGAATTGAACACAGATAGCTGAAATCGTAAGGAGGTAATTGAAACTCCACATACATTGCAGCTAACGTTGTTAAATCACGTTCAGCAGCCTCTAATACAGCTTCATTGCTGATATTGAGCTTATTAACAAGAACCGTACTATTTTCGTAAGTATAAGGATCTTGTGTTGTGCCATATTTATCAGCCATTGAGTGCCTCTAACGAATTTACGTTTGAGTATTTGTTTAACAAAATTTGACGTTGTTGCTCTCTGTCGAGTGATAAATCGAAATCACTAGCAATATCATGGCCCTCTAAACGCATACTTTCTTTAAAGTTATCCATTTTAACTTGCTCGAAATAGGCATGCTTTTCTTCGTAAGAAGAAAGCATTGAATTACTTGGCATAACTAGATCAATGTCATTAAGTTGAGATTGGATCGCTTTCCCTGATTCAAAAACACCCCAGCTATTAATAGAAAAACGGAAGGTTCGACCTTGGCGCTCTCTTTGAATATTTAAGCCTAAATTTTCAACTAATGAGTTAACTACGGATTGTACTTTACGTTCAGAGATCCCAGTTGCAGCCACGATAGCTTGGGTATTTGGAGATTCCAATCGTGTCATTGCAGCTAAAACTAATAATTCGTACTTCATGCTTACCTCGCACATTTATGCGGAAATAATATTAGTCTACTACTCAAAGGGAATGATTACCATATTTGAAAGCTAAATTAACAAAGAAGCAGTTAACGCCGCAATAACACGTGCGAAAGACCGACTTTCCAAACCAATTACACTCCAAACCGCGAATGCCGAGTGTAATTAGCATCGTGTTGATTGCTTTGTTACACGATCTTTGTCAACGCTTCGCTT
>NZ_JAAUWR010000064.1:0-1469 GCF_014694495.1 Aliivibrio sp. S10_S31
AATCTATCGTTTAAGGAGGTGATCCAGCCCCAGGTTCCCCTAGGGCTACCTTGTTACGACTTCACCCCAGTCATGAACCACAAAGTGGTGAGCGTCCTCCCGAAGGTTAAACTACCCACTTCTTTTGCAGCCCACTCCCATGGTGTGACGGGCGGTGTGTACAAGGCCCGGGAACGTATTCACCGTAGCATTCTGATCTACGATTACTAGCGATTCCGACTTCATGGAGTCGAGTTGCAGACTCCAATCCGGACTACGACGCACTTTTTGGGATTCGCTCACTATCGCTAGCTTGCAGCCCTCTGTATGCGCCATTGTAGCACGTGTGTAGCCCTACTCGTAAGGGCCATGATGACTTGACGTCGTCCCCACCTTCCTCCGGTTTATCACCGGCAGTCTCCCTGGAGTTCCCACCATTACGTGCTGGCAAACAAGGATAAGGGTTGCGCTCGTTGCGGGACTTAACCCAACATTTCACAACACGAGCTGACGACAGCCATGCAGCACCTGTCTCAGAGTTCCCGAAGGCACTAAGCTATCTCTAGCGAATTCTCTGGATGTCAAGAGTAGGTAAGGTTCTTCGCGTTGCATCGAATTAAACCACATGCTCCACCGCTTGTGCGGGCCCCCGTCAATTCATTTGAGTTTTAATCTTGCGACCGTACTCCCCAGGCGGTCTACTTAACGCGTTAGCTCCGAAAGCCACTCCTCAAGGGAACAACCTCCAAGTAGACATCGTTTACGGCGTGGACTACCAGGGTATCTAATCCTGTTTGCTCCCCACGCTTTCGCATCTGAGTGTCAGTGTCTGTCCAGGGGGCCGCCTTCGCCACTGGTATTCCTTCAGATCTCTACGCATTTCACCGCTACACCTGAAATTCTACCCCCCTCTACAGCACTCTAGTTCACCAGTTTCAAATGCGGTTCCGAGGTTGAGCCCCGGGCTTTCACATCTGACTTAATGAACCACCTGCATGCGCTTTACGCCCAGTAATTCCGATTAACGCTCGCACCCTCCGTATTACCGCGGCTGCTGGCACGGAGTTAGCCGGTGCTTCTTCTGTAGGTAACGTCAAATGCTGCAGCTATTAACTACAACACCTTCCTCCCTACTGAAAGTACTTTACAACCCGAAGGCCTTCTTCATACACGCGGCATGGCTGCATCAGGCTTTCGCCCATTGTGCAATATTCCCCACTGCTGCCTCCCGTAGGAGTCTGGACCGTGTCTCAGTTCCAGTGTGGCTGATCATCCTCTCAGACCAGCTAGAGATCGTCGCCTTGGTGAGCTCTTACCTCACCAACTAGCTAATCTCACCTGGGCTAATCTTAGCGCGAGAGGCCCGAAGGTCCCCCTCTTTGGTCCGAAGACATTATGCGGTATTAGCTATCGTTTCCAATAGTTATCCCCCACACTAAGGCATATTCCCAGGCATTACTCACCCGTCCGCCGCTCGACGCCCTTAACGT
>NZ_JAAUWR010000065.1:0-1450 GCF_014694495.1 Aliivibrio sp. S10_S31
ATCTTGGTTTTCATATTAGTTGCTCTGGAGCCGTATCTGAAGCAAGACGACAATATCCAGGTAGACGAATTAACGGTTGTTACTATTGTTGTAATTCTTGTCATACTAGCTAATTAATAATGGGGGGAAACCTCCATTAACTTTAACTCGCATAACGCCTGCATAACACGTTTGCTACCATGCAGATTAAGCCTAAATTTACCACTTAATACGATAAACCCAAAGAAACCTAGAATGCCGAATGTAGCAAATCGTGTTGATGCATTTGTTATAAGTACTATTTTTCCATACTAAAAACGTCCTGCACCTCAAGTACTGCTGCTTGAGCTACTTTATCATCACTAATTAAGGCAAGTTCTCCGGCAACTAATAAGCCGTAATTATTTGCAAAGCTAATTGTATCCTTAATAAAATCTTCATCAAAATTAGAACCTATATTATCGCCAGAGATGCGTCGTGAAATTTGCCCTGCCCCTGAATGCGTTAAACCATTAAGAGTACCCCAATTATTTTTTTTAGCTGTTGATAACCCCTTTATTTTTTTACTTTCGATATCCTTGACCAACACACTAAACTTTTTTTCAAACTTATCATTCCTCAACAAACCTATATCTTTTTCTTCTGAGCAATAATAAAACCATAAACCTTTTACGTAACTTTCAAAAAGACATCTTAAAAGTGCGCTAGCTGAACTATACAAACGTAATTCAATTAAGCTTAAAATTGAACGATAATGCTCCAGACAAATAGAATAATACGAACTAGCAACCATCACTCTATTAGTACGTGGTAACTTTATATTATTTAATGCATTTTCAAGTAACAACAAACTTTCTTTTGATTTATTCATAACTTATCCGTACTTATAACGCTTGCATAACACGTTTATTACTATGCAAACCAACCTGAATTTAACCGCCCTAATCACAAAACCCAAAGCAAACCCAGAACGCCGAGTGTAATAAATCGTGTTGATGCGATTGTTGTGCGGACTCTTTTTCGGCTTGGCTAGCTTGGTAAAGAACTACCCTGCCAAGATTTTCTAAGCCCTGATTTTAATTTACCGATGCCAATTAAGCGAACAAAATGTTCTTAAAATGCGAGATGAAGTGAATGGAAAACAGATACACTTTTTACGCCATTTGAACGACTTGGCTTCAACAAGTTTGGAACTGATAAACCAAATATCCTCGCAACAATTGGGATTGAAAATGCTGCGAGGAAAACACGGATGCAGGTTAAAATGAGGCAACACCAAAGAACCATTGAAGCGTAAAATAGCCTCTGAAACGCCTGAATTTAGGCCGACAATGCTTAATTGCCGAACCTGATGAAACGAACGCTAAAAGGCAACAAAGAAGAGGATTTGTGATAGCTAAATAGCGTTTACAAAAGTCTCGTTTCTATTGAGGAACCGTGCAAAAATTTCGGACTCAGTACGCACAACGCC
>NZ_JAAUWR010000066.1:0-1427 GCF_014694495.1 Aliivibrio sp. S10_S31
ATAACGCCTGCATAACACGTTTGCTACTATGCAATCATACTTGAAATTGACGCCTTAAAATGAGAAACACCCGACAACCTGAGATGCCGAGTGTAGTAAATCGTGTTGATGCATTTGTTAGCCGAACATATCACTGGGCGCTGTCTCTAATGACTGCCGAAGCAAATACGCACACCATTCTCTCAGGTTTAAAACGCTAATTTGACTGTATTCATTTAAGTGACTTTGAGTATTCAAATCAAGAACTGGTACAGTTGTTCCAGTGTACGTATTGTTTTTAATTAGCTGCCCTTGATGTAAATAGCGAGATCTTAGATTGTAGTAATCCTTAATTGTTTTTACTAGACTCCCACATCCATTATTTTTTAAATACTGTTGAACCCTTGCTGATATTGAATACCTATCTTGTTTACATTCTCGGCACCGTTCGGCAGACTCTGCGCCTATAAGTGATATAACTTCCAACGCAGAGATATAAAGTACGGATGCATTTTCTGTTGCAGATCTTTGAATCTCCTTAGATACACGAAAACGAGTGTCTTCCTCGAAGGTAAATGTATATTCATCATTACACTTATGAAGTGTTTTAGACGGAATAACGGAGTCAAACTCTAATGCATCTTGTGAGCGTGCTGAGTGGAAATGTGAGAATGCACCTAATAACAATAAAAGATTCTCGTTATATGCGGATAAGCTCAGCACCTTATCAATTAACTCACAAGCTTTGGATGAAATTAATATATTATTATTATCTAAAGGTCGGTCATCAATCCAGTTATGATTTCGATCATAAATGTTATGCTCAACTGTTTTATTATTGCAAATAATACTTTCAGTGTTATGTAATATTAATCCGTTTGAAAATACAGATAGTATGTTTACTATCTGTGAAGCTTTCTCGGCACCGATAGTACCTGCATCTTTTTTTCCGTAGGCTTTAACCTTGCACACTAATTCGAATACATTATCAGATAAAGGTTTAATGGAAAAAAAATTACCTTGATAGCTAGAAAAATTCCCTCTAACAAGCTCATATTGTTTTGAACAATAGTACTCGTTTATCAAACTATTGTAATTCTGACACTCTTTAACTAACTTTCGTAAATTATTTAACTCTGAATCTTGCTTTGAACATTCTGCTATGTTGTGAAAATTAATCGCAACAAGATTTCCTTTATTCTTATAACGAACACTAACTTCAATAATTAAGTCATCCTTAATATTCATATGACCCAATAGAATTACTTTTGACGACGTATTTCTAGATGGCGTGAAATTCCAAGAACAGCTTCCATATTTAGTATTAATTTTAGCCCAAAGAGCCCGTAGAAAATGGTTGCTCTCTTCGATCGATTTTAGATTCTCAAGTAATATTTCCAACTAAATTATCCTTTGTTTGGCTAACGCCTGCATAACACGTTTGCTAC
>NZ_JAAUWR010000067.1:0-1334 GCF_014694495.1 Aliivibrio sp. S10_S31
CTTAATTATATGGTCCGCCTCACTCTCAAACTCCTATGCTTAGAGTAGGCATGCAGAAATGAGGTGAATCATATGTCTTCCATCCAAATTTTAGGTATCGATTTAGGTAAACATAGCTTTCACGTGGTTGGTCATAACCACTTGGGAAAAGAAGTTTTACGGAAAAAATATAGTCGTAATCAATTAATCTCTTTTATTGCGAAGCTAGAACCAACAATAATTGCTTTTGAAGCATGTGGTGGCTCCCATTGGCTCGCTCGAAAATGCATAGACTTAGGCCATCAGGCCAAACTTATCCCGCCTCAATATGTAAAACCTTATGTGAAAGGTAATAAAAATGACTTCATTGATGCGGATGCGATAGCAGAAGCAGCAAGCCGACCATCTATGCGTTTTGTTGCGGTAAAAACAGAAGATGCACAAGTTATAGCAACCATTCATCGAATTAGAGATGGTTATATAAAAGAACGAACGGCATGTATGTCTAGAATTGGCGCCATTCTACTCGAATTTGGGCTGAGCCTGCCCAAAGGGCATGCGAAGATGAAAGCTCTTTTTCAATGGTTAGCAGAGCAAAATCAAGAATTACCCCCGAGTTTACTCAATGAGTTATGCAGTATTCATGAGCATTACTCTTATTTGAGCCAACAAATAAAGGAACAAGACATTAAGCTTCATGATATTTCTGAAAATAATGAATTAGCTCGGTTATTAAAAACAATTCCTGGTATTGGAGATTTAACATCAACGCTTTGTATCGCTGATGTGAGTTCTTCAAATAACTTTGCAAATGGTCGTAATATGGCAGCATGGCTAGGTCTTGTTCCTAGGCAGTTTTCGACAGGAGGTAAACCCAAGTTATTGGGTGTTAGTAAACGAGGAAATAAACAGCTTCGAACCTTATTTGTTCATGGTGCTAGAGCGGTTCTATCTAGACCAGACACCACAGGGAAAGTATTTGGTCAGTGGTTGGTCAATTTGAGGGCAACCAAGCCGTTTAATGTTGTAGTGGTAGCGCTTGCCAACAAGCTAGCAAGAATAGCTTGGGCGGTGTTACAACACCGCCAAGCTTTTAAGGCTGCAAAGCAGCCATAACCGAGTTTGCAACGTCAATGAATGTGATGACAAAAACGGTCAATCGGCCAGATTAAAAACCTGATACAAAAAACAGCATAAAAATGCTTTCGGCTTTTTAAGGATAATCTGGCGCGGATATCATCGTGGAGCTGGTAAGCCATGGGCTCACCAAACGTGACTCCGAATACATTAGCGCAAACTAACTCCGTCATTAATTAATTGTAGTTGCAATTAAGAGGCGGACCATACATTTTTGT
>NZ_JAAUWR010000068.1:0-1334 GCF_014694495.1 Aliivibrio sp. S10_S31
GTCTGAGTTTTCTCGTGAATTACAATTAACTGCAGAATTTCACCTTCCTGAATCTATGGATTCATTTCGGAAAAATATTCCTATTGAGTGGATTTCAGAAGCCGTTAACCAAACTGGTCGCGCCGCTGTCAGAAAGCGCAGATTTCCTGCTGAACAAGCTGTTTGGTTAGTGCTTGGAATTGGCTTAATGCGTAACCGCTCAATTAGCGATGTTTGTGATAAATTAGAATTAGCCTTCCCTGATGCTAAAGGAGAACTCCCTCCCTTGGCCACAAGTAGTATCGTAAAAGCTAGACAGCGTATTGGTTATGAACCATTACGTTATCTATTTCATACCACGGCAAGTAAATGGGAAACAGAAGAATCATCTGATTTAATTTGTGGACTTAAAATCATGAGCGTTGACGGGACTCAATTTAAAACACCTGAAACTAAGGATAACCAAAAGCTAGGCTACGCGACAGGTAAGGCTACATTTCCTTCAGTTCTTGCTGTTACCCTCATGTCCACATGTACCCACCTTATTTCAGATGCTGCTTTTGGACCGATAACCAATAGTGAAATATCTTATGCACAACAGTTAGTTGGCTCCGCTCCAAATAATTCATTAACTCTTTTTGACCGTGGTTTTATGTCCGCTGAACTTTTTGAATCATGGCGTAATGCAGGAAAAAATACTCATTGGTTAACTCCAATAAAAAGTAAATTTAGGTACGAAGTTTTAGAAGAGTTTTCAGACTACGATAAACTGATTAAAATGCCAGTTTCGCCTGATGCAAAACGAAAATATCCCCACCTCGGAGATAGCTGGCAAGCTCGTTTAGTTTTAATTCCTGAGCCGAAAGGAGAGATCAAAGGGTTTATTACTTCATTAGAGTGTCCAGTGACTTATCCATTGAAAGATATTGTTGAAATTTACTGGGAGCGATGGGAAATAGAACAAGGTTATGGTGAATTAAAGCAAGGTCAACTTAACAATCAAGCAGTGCTTAGAAGCTTGAAACTAGAAGGAATATATCAAGAGTTATGGGGGATTTTGATTTCTTATAACCTCGTTCGTCTAGAAATGAAAAGAATGGCAGATTTTCATAAAGTGGAACCATTAAGAATAAGCTTTATCAATGCGTTAAGGCTAATCCAAGATGAGTTCTTGTGGTGTTCAGGACGAACTCCAGGAACGGTGCCCAAGAAGCTGAAAAATCTACGAGAAAGCGGGAAGCGTCTAATCCTGCCAAAAAAAAGAAAGCGAAAACCATTTCCGCGACAAGTGCTTTATAAAGCACCGCGCTACCCTTATAAAAAAAGAGCCGCTAGCTGTTAAGCGAGCGGCATTA
>NZ_JAAUWR010000069.1:0-1328 GCF_014694495.1 Aliivibrio sp. S10_S31
AAAGACGTTATTTCAGCGATAGAGGCTGGTTTAAATGCGGTTTGGTTTAACCCTCGAGGTTTGGAAAAAGAAAGTCACTCCAATTTTAGAACGATCTCTCAGCTTCATGAGTTAAGCATATAACAAAGCCATCAACACGATGCTTATAACATTCGGCGTTTTTGGTTTGAAGTATAATTGCTTTTGAAAGTTGGTCGTCAGCACGTGTTATGGCGGCGTTATACCGTTTTTAGGCTCAGGAGGGCATTTGGATATTTTTAATAATCGAGAGTTAGCTACAGCTACTCTGGTCATTGTTGTCTTCATTTGGACTTCGATAAAAAGTAAGGAAGTTCTACCGGCTATAGAGTTAGTCCTAAAATCTTTTTGTCAAAAAGCCATACTGATAACTACTGGCACTCTACTTTTATATATTTCAGTTGTCGTATATTTACTTTATAGCGTAGATGTTTGGAATGCAGGGCAACTTAAAAATACGATACTGTGGTTTGTGTTTATTGGCTTTGTTCAGCTTATGAATACGACTAAGATCACCGAACCCAAAGAGTACTTGAAAGCATCGTTAAATTCTCAAGTTAAGCTGATTGTACTAATTGAGTTCCTAGTAGCGTTTCATTCCTACGGTTTTATAACTGAATTATTTCTAGTAACGACAGCTACACTATTTGCGTGTTGTAGTGCTTTTACCGAAGGTAAACCAGAGTATAAGCAAGCACAAAAAATATCTGACTATATTTTAGCCATAATGGGAACTTTGATTTTCATCGACTCAATCTTAAATATATATAATGAGCCAGGTAAGTTTATCAGTGTTGATACATTCAGGGATTTCTTGGTTCCGATGTTGCTGTCGGTATCTTTACTACCATATGTGTATGTATTTTATTATCTTTTGGCTTACGAGAGGGCGTTTGTTATAACCCATATCTATACTGACTCTAAACAACTTCAACGGTACGCAAAAATACGATCATTTGTTGCCTTCAAAGGGAAGCCCAGCCTTATCCATAAGTGGCTGATCTACTCTTGTACTCCAGAGTTTGAGTCAAAAAAAACGATCCGAACCTCAATAGATAAATTTAAAGAGCAGCAGCGTAAATCAACGGTATAACAAATGCATCAACACGATTTGCTACATTCGGCATTCTAGGTTTCTTTGGGTTTACCGCATTAAGTGGTAAATTTAGGCTTAATCTGCATGGTAGCAAACGTGTTATGCAGGCGTTATATGCAAGGAGGCATTATGAGAAAAGCTTATCTGTTCGATTGGGGTGACACTTTAATGGTCGATTTTCCAAATACTCAAGGAAAAATGTGTAATTGGGAAA
>NZ_JAAUWR010000070.1:0-1319 GCF_014694495.1 Aliivibrio sp. S10_S31
TGAATTACAATTAACTGCAGAATTTCACCTTCCTGAATCTATGGATTCATTTCGGAAAAATATTCCTATTGAGTGGATTTCAGAAGCCGTTAACCAAACTGGTCGCGCCGCTATCAGAAAGCGCAGATTTCCTGCTGAACAAGCTGTTTGGTTAGTGCTTGGAATTGGCTTAATGCGTAACCGCTCCATTAGCGATGTTTGTGATAAATTAGAATTAGCCTTCCCTGATGCTAAAGGGGAGCTCCCTCCCTTGGCCACAAGTAGTATCGTAAAAGCTAGACAGCGTATTGGTTATGAACCATTACGTTACCTATTTCATACCACTGCGAGTAAATGGGAGACAGAAGAATCGCCTGATTTAGTTTGTGGACTTAAACTCATGAGCGTTGACGGGACTCAATTTAAAACCCCTGAAACTAAGGATAACCAAAAGCTAGGCTACGCGACAGGTAAGGCTACATTTCCTTCAGTTCTTGCTGTTACCCTCATGTCTACACGCACCCACCTTATTTCAGATGCTGCTTTTGGACCAATAACCAATAGTGAAATATCTTATGCACAACAATTAGTTGGCTCCGCTCCAAATAATTCATTAACTCTTTTTGACCGTGGTTTTATGTCCGCTGAACTTTTTGAATCATGGCGTAATGCAGGAAAAAATACTCATTGGTTAACTCCAATAAAAAGTAAATTTAAGTACGACGTTTTAGAAGAGTTTTCAGACTACGATAAACTGATTAAAATGCCAGTTTCGCCTGATGCAAAACAGAAATATCCTCACCTCGGAGATAGCTGGCAAGCTCGTTTAGTTTTAATACCTGAGCCGAAAGGAGAGATCAAAGGGTTTATTACTTCATTAGAGTGTCCTGTGACTTATCCATTGAAAGATATTGTTGAAATTTACTGGGAACGATGGGAAATAGAACAAGGTTATGGTGAATTAAAACAAGGTCAACTTAACAATCAAGCAGTGCTTAGAAGCTTGAAAATAGAAGGAATATATCAAGAGTTATGGGGGATTTTGATTTCTTATAACCTCGTTCGTCTAGAAATGAAAAGAATGGCCGATTTTCATAAAATGGAACCATTAAGAATAAGCTTTATTAATGCGTTAAGGCTAATCCAAGATGAGTTCCTGTGGTGTTCAGGGCGAACACCAGGAACAGTGCCCAAGAAGCTGAAAAATCTACGAGAAAGCGGAAAGCGTCTAATCCTGCCAAAGAAAAGAAAGCGAAAACCATTTCCGCGACAAGTGCTTTATAAAGCACCGCGCTACCCTTATAAAAAAAGAGCCACTAGCTGTTAAGCGAGCGGCATTA
>NZ_JAAUWR010000071.1:0-1290 GCF_014694495.1 Aliivibrio sp. S10_S31
AGCACGCACAACAATCGCATCAACACGATTTATTACATTCGGCGTTCTGGGTTTGCCTTGGGTTTTGTGATTAAGGCGGTTAATTCAAGTTGGTTTGCATAGTAATAAACGTGTTATGCCAGCGTTAGTAGCTTATGTGTAATTTTAATTTATAGAGGTCAAAATGGCTCCAAAATCACATACATTGTTTCATTTTACTAATAACAAAGAAACGTTGAAGTTAATATTTAAAAATGGTTTTTGGCCACGATATTGTCTAGAGGATATTCGTTGGGTAAATCAAGAAAATGCAGCTTATATGGCTTTTCCTATGGTTTGTTTTTGTGATATCCCTTTAAGTCGTATTTCTGAACATGTAGCATTCTATGGCAATTACGGTTTGGGAATGACAAAAGAATGGGCGCATGCTAACGGTTTAAATCCAGTTTTATATCTTGCATCAGAAAATAATTTAATGACCGAGATTCGGTCTCTCAATTCTCACGTAAATAAACTTCAAGACCTTGAGCAATTTGAAATTGCAAAAAATACTGTACGTTATTTGTATATGAATATTAAACCATCTGATGGGAATATGCTGGTTAATAATCAATTAGTCGAGAAAGAGTTTTATCAGGAATCAGAGTGGAGGTATGTACCGAAGCATGAACAAATTCAAGCTTATTTAAAAAAAGCAGAATTTGACGACGAAACTAAACTAGTTGATGAGAATTTAAAAACAAAAGAGCACGCCTCTTTAACTTTCACTCCGCGGGATGTTAAGTATATTTTTGTTAAAAATGATTCAGATATACCTGATATCATCAATTTTATTCAAAACGAACTCGACCATAATCAAGCTTCGGAGCTTAAAGTTCTAATGTCTCGTGTTGTATCCTTAGAAAGTATTCAGTCAGATATTTAGCTCGCTACTAACAAATGCATCAACACGATTTGCTACACTCGGCATTCTAGATTTCTTTAGGTTTACTGTATTAAGTGGTAAATTTAGGCTTAATCTGCATAGTAGCAAACGTGTTATGCAGACGTTGTGCGTACTGAGTCCGAAATTTTTTGCACGGTTCATCAAAAGGATCGCGGCTTTCGTAGTTTTGGCTTAGTAAGCGTTCCTTTCTTCTTTGTTTCCTTTTGGTTTCCGTTATTATTAGGTTCGGCAAATTAGCCCTTATTTTCCTAAGTTCAGGCGTTTCAGAAGCTAATTTACGCTTCAATTGTTCTTTGGTTATGCCTCATTTTAGTCTGCATCCGTGTTTTCCTCGCAGCATTTTCAATCCAAATTGTCGCAAGGAT
>NZ_JAAUWR010000072.1:0-1283 GCF_014694495.1 Aliivibrio sp. S10_S31
TGTGTTATTTGCAAGGCAATCGAGTAGGCGGTTTATATCGTAAATTTGGTTTCCAAGTAACATCAGAAGATGCTCAATTTGTTCATATGAACCGTGTGAGAATGTGCTTATAACAAATGCATCAACACGATTTGCTACATTCGGCATTCTAGATTTCTTTTGGTTTACCGCATTAAGTGGTAAATTTGGGCTAAATCTGCATGGTAGCAAACGTGTTATGCAGGCGTTATATGCAGTTCAAGTTATGGAGAGGAAATGGAAAAATTTTATATTTTAATGGGCTCTCAAGCATGGGCTGAAATTCTTGTACTCGTAAAGAATGAGCAAACTCAGTTGAGGAATAATGCTCTAGAATGGAAGAGAATATCTGCTTTACTTGAGAGTGAGTTTATAAAGTATGCAGGTACAGAGAAAAGTATTTTAATCGCTAAATTATGTAATGATTATATTAAGTTAGTACTTTCTGGCTATCTTGAAATATCTCAGAGTGGAATTATGCAAATTGAATCAATAGGATTCAAGGCATCTTTAGAACAGAGTGAGTCTGAAGCTTTAATTTTTTCTAAGATATGTAACCATTATGAAGAGGCTCTCAATTTTCAGTCATCTATAAATACGACTAAATTTGAGGAAACGAGTGTAAGCAATAAGAGTCATTCAAGTTTTGCTCGAACTGATTGGTTGATTCCTTTATTTAAAAGTGAACAAGAAGAAGTATTTTATGAAGCGTTAAAAAGTACGTATCCAAATTTCTTCATTTACCCGAATGTAGCGGTGAATAATATTTTTGATTTTGAACAGATTAAACCGCACTTACAAAGTAGTGAGCGAGATTACTTCTTAAAGGCTATTATTGATTTTGTTGTATATGACCCATCTGATCACACTCCTAAGTTCTTCTTTGAAGTTGACAGTTGTTATCATGACTCAGCTGAAGCAAGGATTAGGGATAATAAGAAAAATAATATCTTTAATGTTGCTGGCATCAAATTGCATAGAATAAGACTGAATTCCGATACTTTGATGCAAAAGTATGATTTTATGCAAGAAATCAAGTTAGTTACGGCGTAAGCATATAACAAATGCATCAACACGATTTGCTACATTCGGTATTCTAGGTTTCTTGGTGTTTACCGTGTTAAGTGGTAAATTTGGACTTAATCTGCATGGTAGCAAACGTGTTATGCAGGCGTTATAAGCACCGATTTATTAAGGTTATTTGAGCCAGAGGTAAAGGTTTGAAATTTTCTACGCGTTCAGCGAAAGATAGTGATTTTGAGTTC
>NZ_JAAUWR010000073.1:0-1262 GCF_014694495.1 Aliivibrio sp. S10_S31
TACTTATTAATGCATTCTTGAGATGGATCTGCTTCAAGTAATAATTTCATTGGGGCTAAATCTGATGATATTTTTTTAAACTCAATCAAACCATTTTCCTCTCAAAGTCTTTGAAGCATTTAACGCCTGCATAACACGTTTGCTACCATGCAGATTAAGCTCAAATTTACCACTTAATACGATAAACTCAAAGAAATCTAGAATGCCGAATGTAGCAAATCGTGTTGATGCGATTGTTATGTCAATTACTATACGTTAATAGATAAAACCAAATAACGATAATAATCATTAATGGTAAGTAAAACAGGGTAATTAACCAACCAACTGGTTCTTTATTATCAATTTTTCGCTTTAAAAGCTTTGTAAATCGTTGACTCATAAGACTCAGTATAAAAAATGAAGCAACCCAACTAACGCTTAGCGCGATACCTTCACCTGTAACTTGCACCACTTCATTTGGGATTAAATACATAAGCCAAAGAAATAATAAAACAACATATGGAATAGTTGCTACTGGCGGGTAGATACCGCGTCCATTAAAAAGGACATAAATAATTCGATGAAAGCTAACTCTAATTTTTTGTGATAAAGAAGGATTACAAGAACTACAAATCGGTCGAGATATCCCATTTTTATCATAATATCTCTTGTGACTTGGCTTATCAGACCATCCACACTCCGAACATTTATAACTCACTGATACCTCCTTTTGACATAACGCCTGCATAACACGTTTGCTACTATGCAGACTTAGCTGAATTTTACTGCCTTAATCACTAAAACTAAAGGCAAACTGACAACGCCGAATGTAGCAAATCGTGTTGATGCATTTGTTATAAGCACACTCTCACACGGTTCATATGAACAAATTGAGCATCTTCGGATGTTACTTGGAAACCAAATTTACGATATAAACCGCCTACCCGATTACCTTGCAAATAACACAATTTCACTGGTTTATTTTCGCTATCAGCAAATTTTAAACACTGACTTAAAACCTGGCTTCCTATTCCTTTTCCATGAAAACTTGGCAATAAAAAGAAACGGCAAAAATAGAAATGGTCGCCTTTGTTTTGAAGCAAATAGCTACCTATTGCTTCACCTGACATTTCAATGATGGTTGGTTTTTCTTCATCCCATTCATCTTGATGCATTTCACGTTGGATTTTATCGTCCCAACCAAACACAGCCTTAATTGGCTCAAATTCAGCCGCCTTTTTAAGTTCAAATAAGAACTCAAAATCACTATCTTTCGCTGAACG
>NZ_JAAUWR010000074.1:0-1254 GCF_014694495.1 Aliivibrio sp. S10_S31
TGATATGACCCCTTAAAAGTAGACACGGGGTTTTAGTTACTTAACTCAAAATCTATGGGGCTCTTTCCTCCTAGAGTCCCATGCCTTCTTATCGGATTATAATAGCCATCGATATAAAGTCGACTTTGCATTGTCATCTCTTCTCTTGATAGTTGCCCTAAACAGCTTATCCATTCCTTTTTATACTGAGCAAAGAAACTCTCTGAACAAGCATTATCCCAACAGTTTCCTTTACGGGACATACTGATTGTTATTCCTCTCTTGTACAACCAACGCATCGTCATCTCTGACGTATACTGAACTCCTTGGTCTGAATGAAACATCAATTGACTACCATCAGGTCTACGTCTTTCCCAAGCCTTCTTTAAACTACGAACTACAAGCTCTGCGTTGTTAATCCTACTCGTCGACCAACTGATGACCTTTCTTGAGTAAAGGTCTAATACAACACATAAGTACTGCCAACCCTCACTACATCGGACCTGAGTAATGTCTGAAGTCCAAACCCTGTTTGGCTGTGATACTGAAAACTTTCGGTCCAGTAAATTAAAAGCTGGAAAGCCTAATTTCTGCTTAGGCGCACACCCATGCCTCTTCTTACTCGCTCTGGAACGATAACCAAGACTTTGAAGCAGACGTTGGATCCGTTTCTTATTACAAATAAAACCATAAGAGATAGCGGCTTCATAGAGTTTTCTATAGCCAGGGACACAGTGTTGACGTTCGCTTTCGTCTTTTAAAAAACACTTCAATTCAGCGTTATATCTATCGCGAAGCGTAGGCTCTCTATTTAACCACTTATAATACCCTGAAGTGGACACATCAAGATAGCGACAAAGTTTTACTACCGGCCTTACTGGGCTTGAGTACTTGGAAATAAACTCAAATCTTATTCTCTTCGTCTTTCGAAGTAGGCCGTCGCCTTTTTTAAGATATCGTTCTCCAACTCCGCATCTGCTAAGCGTTTTTTAAGTTCGACAACCTCACGCTCTAGTTCTTTTAGCGATTTTTCAGGGCCTTTATTAGGAATGGGCGCTACTGTGTGTTTTTTAGATGTCATCTGGCTTCTCCATTTTACCAATAGCTGAGGAGCGATCCCAATAGAGATCGCCACTGATTTTACTGTATCTGGAGAGTCTAATGACTGTTGAACTGCGTTTCTTTTGAACTCATTAGAAAACTTTCGTTGTGATTTGATTTTCATGTCACTCAATCCTCGTGATCGAGTGTCCACTTTATTGGGGTCAAATCAGG
>NZ_JAAUWR010000075.1:0-1235 GCF_014694495.1 Aliivibrio sp. S10_S31
TCGCATAACAAATGCATCAACACGATTTGCTACACTCGGCGTTGTCAGTTTGCCTTTAGTTTCAGTGATTAAGGCAGTAAAATTTAGCTAGGTCTGCATAGTAGCAAACGTGTTATGCAGGCGTTATGTTGAAGGAATAAATTGTGGAAAACTACACTTTAGTAATAGATGAATCAGGAGCAAAAGGTTATGCATCAACCACTGAACGAAATTTAGGTGAAATTGGTGTCATGGCTGGTTTTGTATACAGTGAGAGTGATATCCAATTCATAAAAATGGTTTTTGAAAGTTATACATCTGGTTTTGTAAACCCAATTGATGGCAAATTTCATATTACAGATTTTCCAATTGAAAAGCAGAGTGAGTTTAGGAATTTAGTATTTTCAATTGCTAAAGAATTAAAACTACAATGGTTTTTTTCTGCAGTTTATGCGCAAGGTTTTCATGAATCTGAGTTTGGTTATGGACGAGGTTATAAAAATAAGAATAATTTACTTCATACTACTTTATTTAAAAATATGTTGATAAAATCTTTATCGATGACATATTCGATAGGCATTAAAAATATTAATTTAAATGTTATTACAGATACAATTGATAGTGGAGTTATGAAAAAATTTGAAGCGACAGCAAATGAAGTTAAACACTTATTTTTAGGAGAAGAAAAGTCGATAGTTGTTAAACAATGGAACCCGGACAGCAAGATAGTAAAAAAGACAATTATTCATAGTTCTATCTCTTCAGAAGATATGCCGAAGTATAATAAATTGAACGTTGAAATTAACTGTGAAGAGTCAGTTCTAACTATTATTGCTGATGTTTTGGTTAATTCTGTACGTTATTACTTAAGAAAAAACCGTTCTGAAAATCTAGAAAACGATCTAAACTCTGAGCTTGCAATTAAGGGGCATCCTTTGTTAGAACTTGTACTTGCACCTAAAGATAGTGAAGAATTTTTGCCATTTCAAGATATTCTATATCGCAGAGAAGCAACATAACAAATGCATCAACACGATTCGCTACATTCGGCATTCTAGGTTTCTTTGGTTTTACCGTATTAAGTGGTAAATTTGAGCTTAATCTGCATGGTAGCAAACGTGTTATGCAGGCGTTACACGAACTAAAGATAGCAGTTTTTTAGCTCAGTTCAGCGATTGAGCCGTTAGTTTTTTAGGCGTGAAAGTAGGGTGGTTTTCCTTTTTCTTTGTTTCCTTTTAGCTCTCGTTTCATCTTGT
>NZ_JAAUWR010000076.1:0-1184 GCF_014694495.1 Aliivibrio sp. S10_S31
AATTCTGCAGTTAATTGTAATTCAAGAGAAAACTCAGACATAAAAAATCGGCCTTAAAATAAATTTAAGACCGATTATGAAGGCTGCCAAGGATCGTTCAAGTCCCTTAAACGATCGGCATTAGCCTTATATGGCTCCTTTTTTTATTTGTCAAAATATTAAGTTATTTGCCATTTATTGAAAGCGAATTATTAATGGTTTATCTATGTCTATAAATTAAAGTTGTTTTTTCTTTGCTTTTCAAAATATAGAGATCTCTGTCGCATTGAGTATTTTTTTATATTTATAAGTTGCTGTTTTATATATTTAACGCTGATTTTTATGTTTTTTGATCTATTTAATTTGATCTTAATCACTAACACGAAAGAAGTTTGCGCTCGCTCATATTTTTTTTATTGGAAATTAAGTTTTTGTTTTATGTTTTTTTATGAAAGTTTAGTCTTTATTCCATGGATGCACGGAGTGTATGCAGGAAAAAATATAAGGTAATTACAATTTTTGAATTTTCCTTTTCTGATTTAAAAATTGTGTGAATGAGGAGATTTATTTATTGCTTTCGGCGGCCAACTTAAAGCCAATAAATAATGAACACAGCTATATCCATTTTTAGGAGCTTTATTCCATGGAAAACAAATTTTTTAAAACAACGTTATTAGGCGCAGCTGTTGCTTTAGCATCTGCTGGTGTAACAGCAAAGGAAGTTGGTATTAACTCTGACTTTAATGTTGATGTTTACGGTGTTGCTGCTATATCGGTGGTTAACTACAACGTTACCGACAATGATGATGCAAGTACGGGTTTTGCAGTAGAGAATGAATCTCGAATTGGTTTCCGTGCACATAAAGAAATGTTTGAAAACGTATTGATTACAATGCAAATTGAATCAGGTTATGTTGATAACACTGACTGGCCACACGGTGGTGTTTCTGGTGGTGTGCTAGGTTTTCGTGATACGTTTATCGGTGCATCAGGTGATTGGGGTAACGTACGTGTGGGTCGTGTTCTTACTCCACTATACGAACTAGTTGATTGGCCTTTCTCTAACCCAGGTTTAGGCTCTGTATTCGATTGGGGTGGTATTGCTGGTCACTACGATCGTCAATCAAACCAAGTACGTTACGATTCTCCTAAGTTTGGTGGTTTCTCTTTTGCAGCTTCTGTTGGTCGTGATGATAATGCGAACG
>NZ_JAAUWR010000077.1:0-1060 GCF_014694495.1 Aliivibrio sp. S10_S31
ATGCACGTGGGTTTCCCCATTCAGAAATCCCAGACTCAAATGGTTTTTACTACCTAATCTGGGCTTATCGCAAGTTAATACGTCTTTCATCGCCTCTGACTGCCAAGGCATCCACCGTGTACGCTTAATTACTTAACCATACAACCCCAAGAGGTCTTTTTACTTGTTCTTTTATCTTTATACTTCGTTGTTTTCAAAATTTACTTGGTCATGTAGCAAGCTACACTCCCTTCGATAAATTTCTTAACGCCTTGTCTAAAAATAAAATTACTGCGTAAAAATAACTTGAGATCGTATTTCAACTAATCAAGGTTTGAACTCGTCGCTATCTCTGTATAAAAGATAGGGAGTTCTGGTTTTTCGCCGGATTCGCTCTTTATTTCTACTTTAAAAGTAGAAACAAAATAATACCAAGAACACTTGAATGTGTTGTCTTCGTTTTACAGAGTAAAACAAAGGATATTAAGAACTTTTAAATTTTGATTTAACTTAATCTCAGCCTGAACTGTAATTAAGCTGAATCAGTCAGCTTTCCAAATTGTTAAAGAGCAGTATAACGTCACTATTTTTGTAGTGATAAAATACTTTTTAATCATTCTCAGACGGCAAAAATCCGAACCAGGGTCAATTTCTTGAACTGGTTTGGAATCCTTCCAAAAATATTTAAAGAGTATATCCATATGAAATGGTGGGCGATACCGGGCTCGAACCAGTGACCCCCTCCTTGTAAGGGAGGTGCTCTCCCAACTGAGCTAATCGCCCACATAGTATTTCAACTTATTCCTGACTCTATCAAGAATAAACCCATTCTCTGTGGAAAGAATGGTGGGTCGTGCAGGATTCGAACCTGCGACCAATTGATTAAAAGTCAACTGCTCTACCAACTGAGCTAACGACCCAATGGTATCCCGTAGGGGAGTCGAACCCCTGTTACCGCCGTGAAAGGGCGGTGTCCTAGGCCTCTAGACGAACGGGACACTGGATATTTGAAGATGTTGGGCATCTTCATTGCTTCTTTACGTTTTTAACCTAATCAATCTGTGTGAACACTCATAAATCG
>NZ_JAAUWR010000078.1:0-1033 GCF_014694495.1 Aliivibrio sp. S10_S31
TGTCTAAAGAAAAATTTGAACGTACGAAACCGCACGTAAACGTTGGTACTATCGGCCACGTTGACCACGGTAAAACAACTCTAACAGCTGCTATCTGTACTACACTTGCAAAAATCTACGGCGGTGTAGCTAAAGATTTCGCATCAATCGATAACGCTCCTGAAGAGCGCGAGCGTGGTATCACAATCTCAACTTCTCACGTTGAGTACGATACTCCTGCACGTCACTACGCACACGTTGACTGTCCTGGACACGCCGATTATGTTAAAAACATGATCACTGGTGCTGCTCAAATGGATGGTGGTATCCTAGTTGTTGCTGCAACAGATGGTCCAATGCCACAAACTCGTGAGCACATCCTACTTGGTCGTCAAGTTGGTATCCCTTACATCATCGTATTCATGAACAAATGTGACATGGTTGATGATGAAGAGCTTCTAGAACTAGTTGAAATGGAAGTTCGTGAACTTCTTTCTGAGTACGACTTCCCAGGTGATGATCTACCAGTAATTCAAGGTTCAGCTCTTGGCGCTCTAAACGGCGAAAAAGAGTGGGAAGACAAGATCGTTGAGCTTGCAGAAGCACTAGATTCTTACATCCCAGAACCAGAGCGTGCTGTTGACCAACCGTTCCTACTACCAATTGAAGATGTATTCTCAATCCAAGGTCGTGGTACAGTTGTAACTGGTCGTATCGAGCGTGGTATCCTACGCGTAGGTGACGAAGTAGAAATCGTTGGTATCAAAGAAACAACAATGACTACTTGTACAGGTGTTGAAATGTTCCGTAAACTGCTTGACGAAGGTCGTGCAGGTGAGAACGTTGGTGCACTACTACGTGGTACTAAGCGTGATGACGTTGAACGTGGCCAAGTACTTGCTGCTAAAGGTTCAATCAACCCACACACTAAATTTGAGTCAGAAGTGTACGTTCTTTCTAAAGATGAAGGCGGCCGTCACACTCCTTTCTTCAAAGGTTACCGTCCACAGTTCTACTTCCGTACAACTGACGTAACAGGCGACATCACTCTACC
>NZ_JAAUWR010000079.1:0-1032 GCF_014694495.1 Aliivibrio sp. S10_S31
GAAGCGAAGCGTTGACAAAGATCGTGTAACAAAGCAATCAACACGATGCTAATTACATTCGGCGTTTTTGGTTTGAAGTGTAATTGGTTTGGAAAGTCAGTCGTTCGCACGTGTTATTGCGGCGTTAAGTGCACTAAGGGGAAAATATGGAATTACACGATATAATTCAAAGAAATAAAATCGAAGAAAAATTTGATAAAAGTGTCAGTTTTAAACAGTTTGGTATGGAAAGTATCAATGAAATAGCACGAGTAGATCCAAATATATTGTTTGAGATTGGAGCTCAGGCTTGGATGCTATTTGTTGAATCCGGAGCGAAGGTTAACCCACAGAAACTAGCTGCTGATTTTGATAATAAAAACCCTCTAATTTATCAAAAAGTAGAGAAAGTTATTAAACGAAAGGTAATTCAAGATTTATCTTTTACATATGCAAAAGTCGATGACCCTGATATAAATAGTGAAGGTTGTATACAATTATCACTTTGTCGAATGTATCCAAATGATTTATATATTGCCGATGTTGTGTTTTATGATCCTTATAAGCCTGTGGCGGAAAAGGATAAAAAGTATGAATTACATTACTTTAAGTCATTAAACCTTTTCGCTTTCCATCTTGAAAAAATCAAACTGTACTGTAAAGAAAACAATATTGCGCGAATCACTTTAACAACTTCATCTAATGAACAAATTCCGTATTTTGAAGCTTGTGGCTTTAAAATAGAAGACAACGGTTTTGCTAAAAATGCATTAGCGTATGGTTGGAGTGTACCTATGTATTTGCCGTGCACTTAACAAATGCATCAACACGATTTACTACACTCGGCAATCTCAGTTTGTCGGGTGTTTCTCGTTTTAAGGCGTCAATTTTAAGTATAATTGCATAGTAGTAAACGTGTTATGCAGGCGTTATAAGCATCGATTTATTAAGGTTATTTGAGCCAGAGGTAAAGGTTTGAAATTTTCTACGAGTTTAGCGAAAGATAGTGATTTTGAGTTCTTATTTGAACTTAAAAAGGCGGCTGAATTTGAG
>NZ_JAAUWR010000080.1:0-981 GCF_014694495.1 Aliivibrio sp. S10_S31
TCGTGTAACAAATGCATCAACACGATTTGCTACACTCGGCGTTGTCAGTTTGCCTTTAGTTTCAGTGATTAAGGCAGTAAAATTTAGTTAAGTTTGTATCGTAGCAAACGTGTTATGCAGGCGTTATATTTTTTATTGAAACTTGCGTCATGATGCGCAACGCGCTACACTCTCCGTATGATTAAAACATTTAAGCACAAAGGTCTTAAAAAGTTTTTTGAGACTGGCAGTAAAGCGGGTATTCAAGCGAAACATGATCGCAAATTGAGAATGCAATTAGCCGCGATAGACACTGCAACCATTATTGATGATGTTGATTTGCCGGGTTTCAAACTTCATCCTTTGAAAGGGGATAGAGATGGAATTTGGTCAATTACAGTAAATGGTAACTGGCGTGTTACTTTCGAATTTATCGATGGTAATGCTTACATTTTAAATTACGAGGATTACCATTAATGGCTATGTACAATCCCCCACATCCAGGTGAGTTTATCCATGACGTTTATATGGAACCATTTGGCTATAGTTGCCGCTTTGTTGCTAAACAACTTGATGTAGCTGCTTCAACTCTAAATCGAGTGATAAAGGGTAAGAGTTCAATTTCACCTGAAATGGCATTACGTCTTTCAAAATCACTAGGTCGTACGCCTGAAAGTTGGTTAACAATGCAAGACAATTACGATCTATGGCAAGCAAAGCAAAACGTGAATTTAACTAAGGTGCACACGATCAATTTTGCTATGGCGTAGTAAAATATAACAAATGCATCAACACGATTTACTACACTCGGCATCTCAGGTTGTCGAGTGCTTCTCGTTTTAAGGCGTCAATATTAAGTATAATTGCATAGTAGTAAACGTGTTATGCAGGCGTTATACGGGTGTTTTACATCGATGGTTTGGCTTCAATTAACCCATCAATATTATAAAATAGTAGGGTTCCAAATATAGCTACGATTATGATGTAACCAATTGAAATGGC
>NZ_JAAUWR010000081.1:0-952 GCF_014694495.1 Aliivibrio sp. S10_S31
GCGTTATGTGTATTTAAGGAATAATTAGATTATGAGTGACGGTATAGTAGGGAATGCGAAGTTTCGATGTTCCAATTGTGATTCAGAACATGAGTTAAATGAAGAAGATATCTATTTTGAAGCTACTGGTGGTTCAAGTCGAGAGATGGGTGATGAAACAGAATACAGTGCTTTAATTTCTGAGCAATGTAGCGAATGTGGCGCACTGTATGAAATTGGAATGAAAGTTTGGGAGTATCCAACAGGGATTATCAATTATTCCGACGAAGAGGCTAATGGGGTCGAAGATCTTAATGTTAACTACGAGATTTATCATAAACCGCCAGAGCCTGAGCGTGATAGCTCAAGGGTTATGGGAGCTGCCGCAGGAGGCGCAATATTTGGTGCATCTATTGGTGGTCCGTTCGGTGCACTTATTGGTGGAATAATTGGTGGGATAATTGGAGATTCGGTCGCAAAAGGAGATAAAAATGGATAAAGCTATTTATATCCCTTCAGCGATATTGGGGGGGATTTTCATTCTTATCTATGCATATAGGTGTCATGTAACTAAACGAGAATTTAATCAAGCTGTTATGGTTAATGCCTTTTTACAGTCGAGTGGTATTGTTTGTGGCCTATTATTAGTTTTAGGCACATTTAATGATGAAGCTAAAAAATTACTAAATGAGATTGATTTATATATTTTAATTGCAGGGTTTGCTGTCACAAC
Source organism: Aliivibrio sp. S10_S31 (assembly GCF_014694495.1). Taxonomy (NCBI): domain Bacteria; kingdom Pseudomonadati; phylum Pseudomonadota; class Gammaproteobacteria; order Vibrionales; family Vibrionaceae; genus Aliivibrio; species Aliivibrio sp. S10_S31. The sequence continues at coordinate 713 of NZ_JAAUWR010000081.1, forward strand.
GGCATCAATAAAAGGTATATATAAAGATATATTTTTGTCTACAGTAGTTAAGCCTAATGAGCCTAGATCTTCAGCTAAGCGCCAAGAAGAAGTTAAATCGTAAACGTAATGAGTATACACATAACAAATGCATCAACACGATTTATTACACTCGGCGTTCTGGGTTTGCCTTGGGTTTTGTGATTAAGGCAGTAAAATTCAAGTTGTTTGGCATAGTAATAAACGTGTTATGCAAGCGTT
>NZ_JAAUWR010000082.1:0-946 GCF_014694495.1 Aliivibrio sp. S10_S31
TGAATTGGTTTCTGAAATCCATGAACTTTTGGCAATAATGGTCAATTGCCGAACCTGATGAAATGAAAGCTAAAAGGAAACAAAGAAGAAGGAAAACCACCCTACATTCACACTTGAAAATCGAATGGTTCTATCGCTGAACTGAGCCAAAAAACTGCAATCTTAGAGTTCGTGTAACGCCTGCATAACACGTTTGCTACTATGCAGACCTAGCTGAATTTTAACGCCTTAATCACTGAAACTAAAGGCAAACTGCAACGCCGAGTGTAGCAAATCGTGTTGATGCATTTGTTATATGTAAATCGTCAAACTTTAAATTGCATAAGATTAAAGTGTATATATAATGCGCTGCTTATTAAACACATATTGAGTAAAATCTTTTGCTTAAAAAATCAATTTTTATAATTACTGTTTTATTTTCAGCTAATACTTTTGCTATTCCTGATATGATATGCCAAACAACTGAGGCTGTTATTTTCAATGATAAAGGAGTCAAAATTGCTAGTAAAGAAAGCAAAACTATGCCTGGAGCCTACGCATTTCTTGATAATACTTTCTATAGGGAACGTAATTTTTTCGGAAAAAAATCATGGAAAAAAGTTGGGGAATTAATTCAGACTAACGGGACAGGTAAACAAGCATCTGATGACTTTTTTCATATTCAGCAGTTTTCTTTCGCATTTAATTTCCGCTCTAATACTGGTTACGCAGTAGCAATTAATAATGATGGAATTCTTTCTCGTCAGTTAACTTGTACTCGAGCTAAATTAAACTTAGAGTGACATTTTGGTACAGTTACGGCTGTACCTTTTTACATATAACGCTTGCATAACACGTTTATTACTATGCCAAACAACTTGAATTTTACTGCCTTAATCACAAAACCCAAGGCAAACCCAGAACGCCGAGTGTAATAAATCGTGTTGATGCATTTGTTATGTGTATA
>NZ_JAAUWR010000083.1:0-861 GCF_014694495.1 Aliivibrio sp. S10_S31
TTTGGTGAATGTAACTTAGATTGGTTACGCAACTTCAGAGAGTTTGAAAACGGTATACCAAGTCATGATACCATCGCTAGAACAGTCAGTATGGTCGACCCTGATGAGTTTTCAGTTTGTTTTGCTCAATGGATGAAAGAATCAATTGAACATGTTGATGGTCGTATTAAGACAATTGCGATTGATGGTAAATCCCTTCGTGGTACTTACGATAAAGAAAGAAAAACGTGCCTTGTTCATATGGTGAGTGCCTTTGCGGTTGAATATGGTGTTGTTCTTGGTCAAGTAAAAACAGAAGAAAAATCTAATGAGATCACTGCGATACCTGAACTCTTAAAACTACTTGATGTTAAAAACGCAATAGTGACAATTGATGCTATGGGTTGCCAAGTTAAAATAGCGCAACAAATCATTGATCAAAAAGGAGATTATCTTCTTGCGGTTAAGGGAAATCAAGGGAGATTAAACGAAGCGTTTAATCAACATTTCAATGTTGTTGCTTTAAGTAAGTATGATGGAGCAAGCTATGCTACAGAAGAAAAAGCACACGGTAGAACAGAGAAAAGAATGTACTTCACGTGTGAACCTTTCGATGATTTTGTGGATTTAGTAATGGAATGGCCAGAGTTAAAAACACTTGGTGTTGCTGTTTCACATCGAATGGAAGGAGATGATAAAGCCGGTGAAATAAACATTCGTTACTATATCAGCTCTGCTGAATTAGATGCCGAAAGCTTTGCTCATGCTGTTCGTGGTCATTGGGGTATAGAGTCGATGCATTGGTCTTTAGATGTCAGTATGCGAGAAGATGAATGCCAAATATTACTTGGAAATGGTGGTCAAAATTTCGCACGTTTTCGT
>NZ_JAAUWR010000084.1:0-837 GCF_014694495.1 Aliivibrio sp. S10_S31
ATGCACGTGGGTTTCCCCATTCAGAAATCCCAGACTCAAATGGTTTTTACTACCTAATCTGGGCTTATCGCAAGTTAATACGTCTTTCATCGCCTCTGACTGCCAAGGCATCCACCGTGTACGCTTAGTCACTTAACCATACAACCCCAAGAGGTTTCGTATGGACCATTTGCTTTCACTTTTTGAAAGTGAAGACAAAACAGCAACCAAGGTTGAACTCGTCGCTATCTCTGTATAAAAGATAGGGAGTTCTGGTTTTTCGCCGGATTCAAAATACAAGAACACTTGAATGTGTTGTTCTTCGTTTTACAGAGTAAAACAAAGGATATTAAGAACTTTTAAATTTTGATTTAAATAACTCGTAAGTTATTTGAATCAGTCAGCTTTCCAAATTGTTAAAGAGCGATTTCACGCTTATGCGTGTAACCATTTTTAAAGACTCTCAAGTGAGAATACTTAAAGATGGTGGAGCTATGCGGGATCGAACCGCAGACCTCCTGCGTGCAAGGCAGGCGCTCTCCCAGCTGAGCTATAACCCCAAATATAATGTTATCCAATACTTTCTGGAGAAGTATTGGTGGGTCTGAGTGGATTTGAACCACCGACCTCACCCTTATCAGGGGTGCGCTCTAACCAACTGAGCTACAGACCCAACATTAAGTCTCTTAATCTTTTAACCTAATCAATCTGTGTGAACACTCATAAATCGTAATCTATCGTTTAAGGAGGTGATCCAGCCCCAGGTTCCCCTAGGGCTACCTTGTTACGACTTCACCCCAGTCATGAACCACAAAGTGGTGAGCGTCCTCCCGAAGGTTAAACTACCCACTTCTTTTG
>NZ_JAAUWR010000085.1:0-759 GCF_014694495.1 Aliivibrio sp. S10_S31
GACCAGTCGCCTTGACCAATTGATAGAGGCTATCGTAAGTATAAGTATTTTCCGGTTCGACTTTCTGATTACGCCAGAAGCGTGTCTCTTCTGCGTCGTTATTGATTTTCAACACATTGCCTACTGGATCATACTCATAACGAAGGTCTTGTAATACCTTCGCACCAAGAGCATGTCCTGTAGGGCGTTCTGTTTTTATCCCAATTAAACGCTGCGTTTCTGGCTCATATGAGTATGCCGTGACCACACCGTTACCCTGCTCTTCACGCAGCTTTTGTCCTGCCGCTGAATACGCCAAGGATTTTACAATAGTTTGTTCTGCTTTCCCTTTCAGGGTCAGCCAACTGCCTGACATCAGACCCGATACATCGTACGCTACACGTTGTACATTGCCTTTCGTATCAATCGTGGTCAGTACTGCACCAGTGGCGTCCCCCATGGTTAGGGTGGTATGGCTTTCGTTACTGAGCCGGTCATTCCAAACAGAAGCATCTCCCCCCTGCCAGTCTGCTACAACATCCGGATTATCAACATCGTTCAATAAACGGCGACTGATAGAGAGAGGCTCTCCCGTCAGAGCAATGCTATTGGTCTGAGCTAAGCCAGCGGTGTCGTAGTGACTAATGCACTGCCCTGCAAGGTTTTGGGCTTTTTCTGCCTCAGTATTACTCGCATACACAAATCGCTCTGTGATACGGGCGGTCCCTCCTGTAACTTGCTCTGTGATACTCAGTGGACGACCTGGTAATGATACATTCT
>NZ_JAAUWR010000086.1:0-716 GCF_014694495.1 Aliivibrio sp. S10_S31
TAACGCCTGCATAACACGTTTGCTACTATACAGAACAAGCTGAATTTTACCGCCATAAACACAAAAACCAAAGTCAAACCTACAATGCCGAATGTAGTAAATCGTGTTGATGCATTTGTTATGTCATTATTCTAACGATGCAATGCTATCTAATACTTCAATATTACTTAACAAAAATGGATTGACTATATGCTCATCTTCGCCCAAATGTCTGCTGTGCTCATCTAGGCTTAAAGAAGATAATATCCAATCTGGTTGACACTTACATCGTAACAAAACCCCACCAGAACCAAAGGCATTGCTACTCATAAATTGTTTAGCTTTATCAATATTTGGAGTCCAGCAGAAACCAATGCGCTTATCATTGTACGCATCTAAATTTTCACCGCGGTATAGCACAATACTTTTCCCTGTATATTTAGGGAAAAATAAAGTTAATAATTCTAATAGAGTCTTATCATCATTTACTTGCTTTCTAATATTATGACCTGAGTTTATCCAATATTGATAAAAAGCTTTTTCATAATCCACAACATCTAACATAGGTGCCCTTTCCCCCTTAAGGAGCTGTTCAGAGTATGCTTTCCAAAGGTTAAACTCTGTAACCACCTCAAATTTTTCAACAATATAATCATATGATTTTTTTATATCATTCTTAACATCAATCTCAATTGTTATAATTTTGGATTCCATATATTTCACCGATGACATAACGC
>NZ_JAAUWR010000087.1:0-708 GCF_014694495.1 Aliivibrio sp. S10_S31
CCACTTTGTGGTTCATGACTGGGGTGAAGTCGTAACAAGGTAGCCCTAGGGGAACCTGGGGCTGGATCACCTCCTTAAACGATAGATTACGATTTATGAGTGTTCACACAGATTGATTAGGTTAAAAATTAAGAGACTTAATGTTGGGTCTGTAGCTCAGTTGGTTAGAGCGCACCCCTGATAAGGGTGAGGTCGGTGGTTCAAATCCACTCAGACCCACCAATACTTTCCAGAAAGTATTGGATAACATTATATTTGGGGTTATAGCTCAGCTGGGAGAGCGCCTGCCTTGCACGCAGGAGGTCTGCGGTTCGATCCCGCATAGCTCCACCATCTTTAAGTATTCTCATTTGAGAGTCTTTAAAAATGGTTACACGCATAAGCGTGAAATCGCTCTTTAACAATTTGGAAAGCTGACTGATTTAAATAACTTACGAGTTATTCAAATCAAAATTTAAAAGTTCTTAATATCCTTTGTTTTACTTTGTAAAACGAAGAACAACACATTCAAGTGTTCTTGTATTTTGAATCCGGCGAAAAACCAGAACTCGCAATGACGAGTTCAACCTTGGTTGTTTATGCCATACGAAACCTCTTGGGGTTGTATGGTTAAGTGACTAAGCGTACACGGTGGATGCCTTGGCAGTCAGAGGCGATGAAAGACGTATTAACTTGCGATAAGCCCAGATTAGGTAGTAAAAACCATTT
>NZ_JAAUWR010000088.1:0-705 GCF_014694495.1 Aliivibrio sp. S10_S31
TTGCGGACAGTGCCTGGTGGGTAGTTTGACTGGGGCGGTCTCCTCCCAAAGAGTAACGGAGGAGCACGAAGGTGGGCTAATCACGGTTGGACATCGTGAGGTTAGTGCAATGGCATAAGCCCGCTTGACTGCGAGAATGACAATTCGAGCAGGTGCGAAAGCAGGTCATAGTGATCCGGTGGTTCTGAATGGAAGGGCCATCGCTCAACGGATAAAAGGTACTCCGGGGATAACAGGCTGATACCGCCCAAGAGTTCATATCGACGGCGGTGTTTGGCACCTCGATGTCGGCTCATCACATCCTGGGGCTGAAGTCGGTCCCAAGGGTATGGCTGTTCGCCATTTAAAGTGGTACGCGAGCTGGGTTTAGAACGTCGTGAGACAGTTCGGTCCCTATCTGCCGTGGGCGTTGGATGATTGAAGGGGGCTGCTCCTAGTACGAGAGGACCGGAGTGGACGAACCTCTGGTGTTCGGGTTGTCACGCCAGTGGCATTGCCCGGTAGCTAAGTTCGGAATCGATAAACGCTGAAAGCATCTAAGCGTGAAGCGAGCCCTGAGATGAGTCATCCCTGATACTTTAAGTATCCTAAAGGGTTGTTGGAGACTACGACGTAGATAGGTCAGGTGTGTAAGTGCTGCGAGGCATTGAGCTAACTGATACTAATTGCCCGTGAGGCTTAACCATACAACACCCAAGGGGTTTT
>NZ_JAAUWR010000089.1:0-693 GCF_014694495.1 Aliivibrio sp. S10_S31
TGCATAGTAGCAAACGTGTTATGCAGGCGTTATGCCTACGAATAAAAAAGGAAGTTAATGTTTAAAATTGATACGGATAATCTTATTTTACGCGATATGATGTTTGAAGATGAAGCGTACTTTATTGCTATGTCTCAAGACACCAAATACCAACGTTTTTATAATGAGTCAGATTGTGAACCCGATAAATATAAAGAACTAACAAAATTGTTTATTGAACAATCAGTTGAAAGTCCAAGAAATTCGTTTCAATTAGCGATTGAGGACAAAAAGAGTGGCGAGTTTATAGGGACGGTTTGTTTGCGTTTGGAATCTAATTTTCAGGCATCAATTGGTTGTGGTTTATTGAGAAAGTGCCAAGGTTCAGGTTTAATGCAAGAGGCTGCAATTGCATTAGCAGATTTTGGTTTTCGCGAATTAAACGTTCATCGACTGTACGCAGAAACAATTAGTAAAAATGTAGCTGCAATTAAATTGTGTGAATTACTAGGTATGCAGAAAGAAGCTCATTTTCGTGAGCATCGATTCTTTAAAAACCAATGGTGGGACACGGTAGTTTTTTCAGTCTTGCACACTGAGTGGGTAAAGGCATAACAAAGCAATCAACACGATGCTTATTACACTCGGCATTCGTGGTTTAGGGTATAATTGGTTTTGGTAATTAATGCGTTCAGCACGTGTTATTGCGGCGTT
>NZ_JAAUWR010000090.1:0-663 GCF_014694495.1 Aliivibrio sp. S10_S31
GCCCTTTCACGGCGGTAACAGGGGTTCGACTCCCCTACGGGATACCATTGGGTCGTTAGCTCAGTTGGTAGAGCAGTTGACTTTTAATCAATTGGTCGCAGGTTCGAATCCTGCACGACCCACCATTTCCTCCCAAGGAAATAAAATTTGGGGCTATAGCTCAGCTGGGAGAGCGCCTGCCTTGCACGCAGGAGGTCTGCGGTTCGATCCCGCATAGCTCCACCATTCTTTCTCACGAAAGAATTAAAACTTTCGTGGGCGATTAGCTCAGTTGGGAGAGCACCTCCCTTACAAGGAGGGGGTCACTGGTTCGAGCCCGGTATCGCCCACCATCTTTAAGCGTTCTTTGAAGCAAAAAGCCGATGAGAGTCTTTAAAAATGGTTTCGAAAGAAACATTGCTCTTTAACAATTTGGAAAGCTGACTGATTTAAATAACTTACGAGTTATCTAAATCAAAATTTAAAGTTCTTAATATCCTTTGTTTTACTTTGTAAAACGAAGAACAACACATTCAAGTGTTCTTGTATTTTGAATTCGGCGAAAAACCAGAACTCGCAATGACGAGTTCAACCTTGGTTGTTTATGCCATACGAAACCTCTTGGGGTTGTATGGTTAAGTGACTAAGCGTACACGGTGGATGCCTTGGCAGTCAGAGGCGATG
>NZ_JAAUWR010000091.1:0-651 GCF_014694495.1 Aliivibrio sp. S10_S31
GGCCCACCCAAGGCTGGTAGTATCGATAACCATAGTAATACAAACCGGTTGCATCACGCTCTTTGCCCGAGTAGCGGACCGTTTTATAGTTCACTTCCGCCTGATTGCGCGCTGTTAAAATAGCGGTACCCCCATACGGATAATACTCCTCCATGCTGATAACCTTACCATCACCATCGACCTCCAGGGCGCTGCTGCCAATTAGATTATCGTAACTGTACCTGACTTGGTCATTACTAATGTCTTCTGGCCTACCATTTTCCCAATGCAGCAATCGAACTTGAGCCCGACTGGCCTCACCTATGGTAATAACCTGCAAGTTTTCCGTTTCTGTGCAGCCCTGCGCGACACTGCGTAACTCTATCCCTGGTAAATAAAGTGCCCGCAATGTCTGTACACTGTTCGCTGCCTTTTGTTTGCTGACTTTTAAAAGGCGTTGGCTGCCTGCATCATAGCGATAGCTCTCTACGTCATCTACGTCACTATCGCGCACCACTGGCGTTACCTTCAGTAATTCGTTGCGCGGCGTCCAGATAAGGTATTGTCCTAATTGCAGTTGGTTTTGTTGACCGCCCACGGTAAAGAACCCATCGACGTCCGAAACGTTTTCCGTCAGCGTACTCTGTACACTTCGGTTACTGCTGTCGCTTA
>NZ_JAAUWR010000092.1:0-642 GCF_014694495.1 Aliivibrio sp. S10_S31
TTTCTCTTTTGCAGCTTCTGTTGGTCGTGATGATAATGCGAACGGTGGTGGTGCAGCGACTCGTGATTCTGCATTCGCAAGTGCTAACGCAAAATACAGCTTTGAAAAAGTAACATTAATGGGTGCGATTGAATCTGGCTCTGATTTTAATGGTGTTAAAAATCAAGATAACCAAGCGTACTTAGTAGGTATTGAAGCGTCTCTACCTGCAGGCTTTGGTTTTGCAGCAGCATATAAAATGGAAGCATTAGATAATTATGGTGGTGTTGCTGGGGCGGATGTAGATCAAGGCTCTTACTCTATCATCGGTCAATACTGGAATGGCCCTGTTGGTTTCAAACTGGGTTACGCTGCTAACTTAGAAGCAGAGGTAAACAGCACAACGGTGAAAAATTCTGACAGCAACACAATTTCAGGTCAGCTGATGATGGTTCATAACGGTTTCGTACCTTACCTACGTGTAGCTGGTCGTACTGAAGGCGATAATGATACAGATATCGTAACACGTATCGGTTTAGAGTACGGCTTCTAAGAAAAGTTGTTACTTAGCTAACTTTAAAAGCGCTGGCAAACTTTGTCAGCGTTTTTTACTTTAAGAGCATTTAAAATTTAAGGTGTATTAGGATGTATAAAAGAATTTTA
>NZ_JAAUWR010000093.1:0-642 GCF_014694495.1 Aliivibrio sp. S10_S31
TTTCTCTTTTGCAGCTTCTGTTGGTCGTGATGATAATGCGAACGGTGGTGGTGCAGCGACTCGTGATTCTGCATTCGCAAGTGCTAACGCAAAATACAGCTTTGAAAAAGTAACATTAATGGGTGCGGTTGAATCAGGCTCTGATTTTAATGGTGTTGCAGGCCAAGATAACCAAGCGTACTTAGTTGGTTTTGAAGCGTCTCTACCTGCAGGTTTTGGTATCGCTGGTGCATATAAAATGGAAGCATTAGATAACCAAGGTGGCGTTGCTGGAACTGATGTAGAGCAAGGCTCTTACTCTATCATCGGTCAATACTGGAACGGTCCAATTGGTTTCAAACTGGGTTACGCTGCTAACTTAGAGTCAGAAACTAACGGTAAAACGGATAAAGATTCTGACAGCAACACAATTTCAGGTCAGTTAATGGCTGTTCATAACGGCTTCGTACCTTACCTACGTATAGCGGGTCGTACGGTTGGTGATGCAGATACAGATATCGTAACACGTATCGGTCTAGAGTACGGCTTCTAAGAAAAGTTGTTACTTAGCTAACTTTAAAAGCGCTGGCAAACTTTGTCAGCGTTTTTTACTTTAAGAGCATTTAAAATTTAAGGTGTATTAGGATGTATAAAAGAATTTTA
>NZ_JAAUWR010000094.1:0-625 GCF_014694495.1 Aliivibrio sp. S10_S31
TAACGCCTGCATAACACGTTTACTACTATACAATTATACTTAAAATTGATGCCTTAAAACGAGAAACACCCGACAACCTGAGATGCCGAGTGTAGTAAATCGTGTTGATGCATTTGTTATGTGTTGATATTATGAGCTAAATTTTGACATTATCAGCTGATAACCAGTCTCTAAGGCTTGAGAATCAGCGCTGTCAGCACCTTCAGAAACATCATTAAACTTTTGCTCTACTTTCCAAGTTTCAAGTATATGACACTTCTTATGCCATAAACTTTCAGACCAAATAACATCATCACCATTAATGCCATCTTGAGACATTGTTATATCAGAAACCAAGTCATTAGACTCAACCCAATAATGCCACATACCACTAGGAGCTTCCCCATTTACAACTTTGAATTCAAAATTAGGGTAATTCCTGATAAGAAAGCGCGATAATAGCTGACTTGTCAAAACGCAGCATGCTTGTGGGAAATACTTGAATTTTCGATATTCGTGACCCAGTTGATAAAGTTCAGCCTGTATAATTGCTTCCTTGAAACTGCGAATGTCAGTCTCTATTTTTCCAATATCCATAAGAATTTACCTTACCCAAAAAAACACATAACGCCTGCATAACACGTTT
>NZ_JAAUWR010000095.1:0-620 GCF_014694495.1 Aliivibrio sp. S10_S31
TAACGCCGCAATAACACGTTTATTACTACGACGACTTAGCTGAATTTTACTGCCTTAAACACCGAAACCAAAGACAAACCTACAACGCCGAATGTAATAAATCGTGTTGATTGCTTTGTTAAATGCGATTTAAAGTAATCTACAAACTAACCGCAACATATCTTTGTGCTGAATACCGTTTTCATAGATATCTTCGTCGTAATTATCGAGAAAGAAATTTTTTACGATTGAGTCAACTCGAAATCCATGACGTTGATAAAACGATAATTGATAGCCAAAAGTTCCAGTTCCTAGTTCTACGTTACTGTAGCCATTCAAAGCTAACTCATTTAATACAAATTTGAGGAAGTTTGAGCCAATACCTTTTTGCTGATATTCCGGCGCTATTGCAATATTGTAGATTTCGGCCACAGAAGAACTAAGCTGCTTACTAATACAAATACCGACTATTTCATGATTTTTAAAAGCACCGAAACAGTCAGAACCATTCAGATACTTATTAATGCATTCTTGAGATGGATCTGCTTCAAGTAATAATTTCATTGGGGCTAAATCTGATGATATTTTTTTAAACTCAATCAAACCATTTTCCTCTCAAAGTCTTTGAAGCATTTAACGCC
>NZ_JAAUWR010000096.1:0-618 GCF_014694495.1 Aliivibrio sp. S10_S31
TGTAGGCTAGCAAAATACCCCAGAGTTCCTGCTTGACCATATCAGGGCGCTTACTTCGTAATGTATATTCGCTATCAAGCAAGGTTTGCTTCATTTCACGATAACCTAATTCAATTTCCCAACGGTAGCGATAAAGCTCTACGATGTCTTCACCAGGAAAGCGCAACACATCACGCATAGATGTAAGCACCTGATACTTCTTACCTTTAATCATTTTCGACACTAACCTTGCTTCGATTACCTCAGGGAGGTCACTGAACTTCTTTCTTGCCTGAGGAGTTGTTTTGATAGCAACGATAGCATCACTCTGGCTGTATTTATGAACGATTTCATATTGGAAGTCTTTTCTCACAGGGAGCATCCAATGCCTTTCTTGACCGACTTTGTTCCAGCGGTTAAGTAGCCCTAGAGAGTAATATCCTTTGTCAAAAATAGTAAGCGAATGATCTGGAGTTTGTTCAATTAGCTCTTCTGCAAGCCGCATTTCGCTGGTTCGATAATCAGAGAATGCACTATCAATTAGCTGATGACTCGTAAGCTCCATCAAGCAAACCATACGTATTTTAGGGTAAATATTCTCAGATGAATTATTACGTTGTGCTTTAAATTCTTGATGGT
>NZ_JAAUWR010000097.1:0-618 GCF_014694495.1 Aliivibrio sp. S10_S31
TGTAGGCTAGCAAAATACCCCAGAGTTCCTGCTTGACCATATCAGGGCGCTTACTTCGTAATGTATATTCGCTATCAAGCAAGGTTTGCTTCATTTCACGATAACCTAATTCAATTTCCCAACGGTAACGATAGAGCTCTACGATGTCTTCACCAGGAAAGCGCAACCCATCACGCATCGATGTAAGCACCTGATACTTCTTACCCTTAATCATTTTCGACACTAACCTTGCTTCGATTACCTCAGGGAGGTCACTGAACTTCTTTCTTGCCTGAGGAGTTGTTTTGATAGCAACGATAGCGTCACTCTGGCTGTATTTATGAACGATTTCATATTGGAAGTCTTTTCTCACAGGGAGCATCCAATGCCTTTCTTGACCTACTTTGTTCCAGCGGTTAAGTAGCCCTAGAGAGTAATATCCTTTGTCAAAAATAGTAAGCGAATGATCTGGAGTTTGTTCAATTAGCTCTTCTGCAAGCCGCATTTCGCTAGTTCGATAATCAGAGAATGCACTATCAATTAGCTGATGACTCGTAAGCTCCATCAAGCAAACCATACGTATTTTAGGGTAAATATTCTCAGATGAATTATTACGTTGTGCTTTAAATTCTTGATGGT
>NZ_JAAUWR010000098.1:0-612 GCF_014694495.1 Aliivibrio sp. S10_S31
ATAACGCTGGCATAACACGTTTATTACTATGCAAACCAACCTGAATTTAACTGCCTTAATCACGAAACCCAAGGAAAACCCAGAACGCCGAGTGTAATAAATCGTGTTGATGCGATTGTTACACGATCTTTGTCAACGCTTCCATTAACTTGGTAAAGAATTGATTTACCAAGATTTACTGTAAACTGAGTTTAATTAGACTGGTTCAATTTAGCGAGCTAAATATCATTTCAACGGCAATAACTGTGAAACGAAACAATCCTTTTTTCTTACACCATTTGTACGGCTTGGTTTCAGCTAATTTGGAACTGATAAACCAAATATCCTAGTCACAATTGGGATTGAAAATTCTGCGAGAAAAACACGGATGCAGACTAAAATGAGGCAACACTAAAGAACAATTGAAGCGTAAAAATGTCTCTGAAACGCATGAACTTAGGCCGACAATAGTCAATTGCCGAACCTAATGAAATGAAAACTAAAAGGCAGCAAAGAAAAAGGAAATCCACCCTACTTTCACGCCTAAAAAATTAACGGCTCAATCGCTGAACTGAGCCAAAAAACTGCAATCTTTAGTTCGTGTAACGCCTGCATAACACGTTTGCTACCATG
>NZ_JAAUWR010000099.1:0-592 GCF_014694495.1 Aliivibrio sp. S10_S31
TGTAGCAAATCGTGTTGATGCGATTGTTATGTTGTTTCTCCAAGCGCCTGTTTAAGCTCATTAATTGCATAAATTAACTTAAGATTTGTCTGAGGGACTCTATTCAGTTTCATTCCAAGATCAACAACATCAATTTCAGATATCCCCCCTTCGGAGTCAATCCATGAGCTATACAAATAAATAAGATCAGTCAGAGAACCAACCTTACTTCTATTGTCAGTTTTGGTGTATTGGATTATCGTTTGATTATCAGAAAATGCAGCGATAGTCTGAGGACTAATACCTTCCGCTTTCAACTGCAAACACAACCCTTCAAGAAAATGCTTTCTTAACGTTTTTATATGCTCTTTTCGGACACCGACAATGATAAATGAGAATAAAGTTTTCTCTTCCATAAAGATTAAAACTTTACGGCGATTTTGAGTAAATGAGTTAACAAACCAATTACCTAGAACAAACCTCTCCGGTTCGATTTCACTTAAGTCACTTGGTTTCAGGCCAATGAAATCTTGAACTTTTTTGGTACATTTAAACTGAAACATAGCTCACCCCAAGCTGCTGAAAACCTTATTTTACACCAACAACATAACGC
>NZ_JAAUWR010000100.1:0-588 GCF_014694495.1 Aliivibrio sp. S10_S31
GCGTTACACGAACTAAAGATAGCAGTTTTTTAGCTCAGTTCAGCGATTGAGCCGTTAGTTTTTTAGGCGTGAAAGTAGGGTGGTTTTCCTTTTTCTTTGTTTCCTTTTAGCTCTCGTTTCATCTTGTTCGGCAATTAACCATTATTGTCAAAAGTTCATGGATTTCAGAAACCAATTCACGCTTCAATTGTTCATGGTTTTGCCTTATTTCAGTTTGCATCAGTGTTTTGCTCGCAGCATTTTCAATCCCAATTGTGGCAAAGATATTTGGTTTATCAGTACAAAACTTGCTGAAACCAAATCGTACAAATGGTGTAAGAAAAAGGGATTGTTTCATCTCGCAGTTTTTGCCGCTGATTGGATATTTTGCTCGCTTAATTGAGCCAGCCTAATTAAACTCAGTTTACAGGAAATCTTGGTAAATCAATTCTTTACCAAGTTAATAGAAGCGTTGACAAAGATCGTGTAACAAATGCATCAACACGATTTGCTACACTCGGCGTTGTCAGTTTGCCTTTAGTTTCAGTGATTAAGGCAGTAAAATTTAGTTAAGTTTGTATCGTAGCAAACGTGTTATGCAGGCGTTAT
>NZ_JAAUWR010000101.1:0-583 GCF_014694495.1 Aliivibrio sp. S10_S31
TAACGCTGGCATAACACGTTTATTACTATGCAAACCAACTTGAATTAACCGCCTTAATCACAAAACCCAAGGCAAACCCAGAACGCCGAATGTAATAAATCGTGTTGATGCGATTGTTGTGCGTGCTTACTTTCGGCTTGGCCAACTTGGTAAAGAACTGCCCTGCCAACATTTTCTAAGCCCTGATTCTAATTTACCGATAGTAATTAAGCGAACAAAATGTTCTTAAATTGCGAGATAAAGTGAATGGAAAACAAATACATTTCTTACGCCATTTGAACGGCTTGGTTTCAGCAGGTTTGGAACTGATAAACCAAACATCCTAACCACAATTGGGATTAAAAATGCTGCGAGCAAAACACTGATGCAAGCTTAAATGAGGCATAACCAAAGAACAATTGAAGCATAAAATAGCTTCTGAAACGCCTGAACTTAGGGAAATAAGGGTTAATTTGCCGAACCTGATGAAATGAAAACCAAAAGGCAACAAAGAAGAAATTCACGCTTACTAAGCCGAAACTACGAAAGCCGCGATCCTATTGATGAACCGTGCAAAAAATTTCGGACTCAGTACGCACAACGC
>NZ_JAAUWR010000102.1:0-580 GCF_014694495.1 Aliivibrio sp. S10_S31
AAACCAAAGACAAACCTACAACGCCGAATGTAATAAATCGTGTTGATTGCTTTGTTATGAGAATGTCTAACCCAGTGTGCATGACATAAATTGACTGTGTGGATCAGGTTTATAATCGGCAAAGGGAGCACAATATTGAAAACCAAATTTCTCATAGAGATTACGAGCCGGTTTGAAAAACTCTTGTGATCCGGTTTCTAAGCTAATTTTGTTATAACCCTTATCCGACGAAACCTTTAATACATGCTTAAGCAGAAGCGTTCCAACACCAAGATTACGTGCATTATTGGCCGTTCTCATTGATTTTAATTCAACATGGTTTGAATCCAACTCCTTAATTGCAGCACAACCTAGTAACTGGTCATCTTGCCAACAACTAAAGAACGTAATCTCAGGTACTTTTAGTGCGTTTACATCCAATGCGTGCACGCTTTCAGGAGGAGAAGTTGCATACATATCTTCCAGGTGTTCTTTTAATAACTGAACAACTTCGCCGCCATTCAAATCATCTATTTTGATATCCATATCTTAAATTATCCCTTAATTCTCATAACGCCTGCATAACACGTTTGCTACCATG
>NZ_JAAUWR010000103.1:0-576 GCF_014694495.1 Aliivibrio sp. S10_S31
AGCCAGAGGTAAAGGTTTGAAATTTTCTACGCGTTCAGCGAAAGATAGTGATTTTGAGTTCTTATTTGAACTTAAAAAGGCGGCTGAATTTGAGCCAATTAAGGCTGTGTTTGGTTGGGACGATAAAGTCCAACGTGAAATGCATCAAGATGAATGGGATGAAGAAAAGCCAACCATCATTGAAATCTCAGGTGAAGCAGTAGGTAGCTATTTGCTTCAAAACAAAGGCAACCATTTCTATTTTTGCCGTTTCTTTTTATTGCCAAGTTTTCACGGGAAAGGAATAGGAAGTCAGGTTTTAAGTCAATGTTTAGAGTTTGCTGATAGAGAAAATAAACCAGTGAAATTGTGTTATTTGCAAGGCAATCGGGTAGGTGGTTTATATCGTAAATTTGGTTTCCAAGTAACATCAGAAGATGCTCAATTTATTCATATGAACCGTGTGAGAATGTGCTTATAACAAATGCATCAACACGATTTGCTACACTCGGCATTCTAGGTTTCTTTGAGTTTACCGTGTTAAGTGGTAAATTTGAGCTTAATCTTCATGGTAGCAAACGTGTTATGCAGGCGTTA
>NZ_JAAUWR010000104.1:0-571 GCF_014694495.1 Aliivibrio sp. S10_S31
AAACGTGTTATGCAGGCGTTATACGGGTGTTTTACATCGATGGTTTGGCTTCAATTAACCCATCAATATTATAAAATAGTAGGGTTCCAAATATAGCTACGATTATGATGTAACCAATTGAAATGGCAATTCCATATGGTATTGAGTAATTTTGTTTTTCTTGTTTTTCTTGTTTTTCTACGACCTTATATTCATCAAAGGCTTGTACGAAATTGGCGGGAAACTTAGTTGGTAATGGTTGAATGGACAATTTACCAACGCTTAAAATTGAAATAATTAGGCGTCCAATTTTATATGCAAATGGGTTTCCTAAAATGATAATTAAATGAGCAATAGCGTCCATTCTGTTCTCTTGGTTTTGTGTCGGCTGTAAGTACCATAACCGTATTTAGTTAGTGCAACTGTGGGTAATATCTTGGTTCCACACAATTAATTTTATCTGTTCCGTATAACAAAGCAATCAACACGATTTATTACATTCGGCGTTGTAGGTTTGTCTTTGGTTTCGGTGTTTAAGGCGGTAAAATTCAGCTAAGCCGTCGTAGTAATAAACGTGTTATTGCGGCGTTAT
>NZ_JAAUWR010000105.1:0-566 GCF_014694495.1 Aliivibrio sp. S10_S31
GGCGTTACACGAACTAAAGATTGCAGTTTTTTGGCTCAGTTCGGCGATAGAACCGTTCGATTTTAGATGTGAAAGCTGGGCGGTTTTCCTTTTTCTTTGCTGCCTTTTGGTGTTCGTTTCATCAGGTTCGGCAATTGACCATTATTGCCAAAAGTTCATGGATTTCAGAAACTAATTCACGCTTCAATTGTTCATGGTTTTGCCTCATTTTAGCTTGCATCAGTGTTTTCCTCTTAGCATTTTCAATCCCAATTGTGGCAATGATATTTGGTTTATCAGCTCAAAACTTGCTGAAACCAATTCGTACAAATGGTGCTAGAAAAAAGATTGTTTCGTTTCGCAGTTTTTGTAGTTGAACGGTTCTTTTGTTCGCTTAATTGGCTTTTGTAATTTAGAATTGTTTTTTAAATATTATTGGTAAATCAGTTCTTTACCAATTGAAGCGAAGCGTTGACAAAGATCGTGTAACAAAGCAATCAACACGATGCTAATTACATTCGGCGTTTTTGGTTTGAAGTGTAATTGGTTTGGAAAGTCAGTCGTTCGCACGTGTTATTGCGGCGTTA
>NZ_JAAUWR010000106.1:0-563 GCF_014694495.1 Aliivibrio sp. S10_S31
CCCCCCATTATTAATTAGCTAGTATGACAAGAATTACAACAATAGTAACAACCGTTAATTCGTCTACCTGGATATTGTCGTCTTGCTTCAGATACGGCTCCAGAGCAACTAATATGAAAACCAAGATCTATTCGATTTTGTTGTTCTGGCATATGAGAGCATCCAGTTGATAAATTGTGGACTTCATGATCGCCATTACTTTGTTGATTACGGTTTACAATAAATTGCGGCATTATTAATTTCTCCTTAAACATGTTTGTATGTCTACACAGAAATTGCGCCTAATTTGTATAATTAACAACGAATATAGTTTGAAATTGTAGCTATGTTGCGATTAATGAAAGAAATAAATTTTTATATAGAAAAAATTGACTTTAGTTAATGAGTTAAAATTTCAGAGGTGCTACCGACGTAAAATTAATCTAGTATTAATTGGTCGCATAACAAATGCATCAACACGATTTGCTACACTCGGCGTTGTCAGTTTGCCTTTAGTTTCAGTGATTAAGGCAGTAAAATTTAGCTAGGTCTGCATAGTAGCAAACGTGTTATGCAGGCGTTAT
>NZ_JAAUWR010000107.1:0-555 GCF_014694495.1 Aliivibrio sp. S10_S31
TCCCTCCGCCACTTTCGAGATTCAGATAGAGTCTGGGTTTCAAAAAATTGGAGCGGTAGTTCAGTTGGTTAGAATACCGGCCTGTCACGCCGGGGGTCGCGGGTTCGAGTCCCGTCCGCTCCGCCAACACAACGAAGGCATTGTCGAAAGACGATGCCTTTTTTGTATCTGTCGAAAATGAAAAAGCTTCCGAGTTCCAGATAAAGTCTGGATTTCAAATTTCTAAATAATTATCCGATTCTTACCTACTCATTTCTACAGACTGTAAATTGAAAATCGAACTACTCTTTTCTCATAAACTTCACTGTACAACACTATAAAAACAACAAACTTTGCGTTGATTTGCTTTAAATGCCATCAAAATGAATAAATTTGAATCAAACGAATTTATTTTTAAAAAGAAGTCTTTACAACAAGTATGGGTATCGCTATTATTCACCGCGTTGGAGGGATGGCTGAGTGGTCGAAAGCACCGGTCTTGAAAACCGGCAAGGGTTAATAGCCCTTCTAGGGTTCAAATCCCTATCCCTCCGCCACTTTCGAGATTCAGATAGA
>NZ_JAAUWR010000108.1:0-551 GCF_014694495.1 Aliivibrio sp. S10_S31
CTCAATTACGGTGCGTGAAACTGATGCGGCAGGTAATGTGTCTGGCTCGAGTACATTAGATTTTGTGCTTGATACGCAAGCGCCAAATGCACCAACGATCACGCTGGATACTGATTCGGGTATTAGTGATGGTGATCTGCTTACGAATGATGGCTTATTCACAGTAACGCCAAGCGAAGTTGGCAATACAGTTGAATATCAGGCTGCAGATGGCAGTTGGTCAACAACCCCTCCTGCGGTGGTCGAAGGTGACAACTCAATTACGGTGCGTGAAACTGATGCTGCGGGTAATGTGTCTGGCTCAAATACATTGGATTTTGTTTTAGATACGCAAGCGCCAAATGCACCAAAGATCACGCTGGATACTGATTCGGGTATTAGTGATGGTGATTTATTAACTAATGACGGTTTATTCACAGTAACGCCAAGCGAAGTTGGCAATACAGTTGAATATCAGGCTGCAGATGGCAGTTGGTCAACAACCCCTCCTGCTGTGGTCGAAGGTGACAACTCAATTACGGTTCGAGAGACTGATGCGGCAGGTAATGTGT
>NZ_JAAUWR010000109.1:0-526 GCF_014694495.1 Aliivibrio sp. S10_S31
ACATTGGATACTGACTCGGGTATTAGTGATGGTGATTTATTAACGAATGATGGTTCATTCACAGTAACGCCAAGCGAAGTTGGCAATACAGTTGAATATCAGGCTGCAGATGGCAGTTGGTCAACAACCCCTCCTGCGGTGGTTGAAGGTGACAACTCAATTACAGTTCGTGAAACTGATGCTGCAGGTAATGTGTCTGGCTCAAACACACTTGATTTTGTGCTTGATACGCAAGCACCGAATGCACCAATAATCACTTTAGATACCGATAGCGGTAAGTTAGGTTATGACTTCTTAACTAATGACGGTTCATTCACGGTAACACCAAGCGAAGTTGGCAATACAGTTGAATATCAGGCTGCAGATGGCAGTTGGTCAACAACCCCTCCTGCTGTGGTCGAAGGTGACAACTCAATTACGGTGCGTGAAACTGATGCGGCAGGTAATGTGTCTGGCTCGAGTACATTAGATTTTGTGCTTGATACGCAAGCGCCAAATGCACCAACGATCACGCTGGATACTGATT
>NZ_JAAUWR010000110.1:0-523 GCF_014694495.1 Aliivibrio sp. S10_S31
GGCGTTATAACCTAGTTGAGATAGTTCTCAAATACACTTAAATATTAATAGGTTAAATGGTAATTTAGCTAGAATAGATTTCATACGATAGATTGTAGCTATTTAGTAATCATTGAATAAAAAAGGACTTTGAAAATGACAACTCTTCAAAAAATTGCAATTGGACTTGGCTCTGGTTTACTTGTTGGCTCTGTTTCAACGGTGTTACCTAGCTTACAATTTTGGTGTTTTGTCATTGGATTAACTTTAATCAATTACGTTATTGTTACGAAGAAAAAATAAAGCAAATAAGTAATTGTTATCGGTGCCAAAGAAAATGACTGCTGGAAATAAGATGATCAAGTTCGTGATTATAATGTTGAAGGTAAGCAGTTACGGTTTCAGTAACATTATCAGATGGTTATAACAATCGCATCAACACGATTTATTACACTCGGCGTTCTAGGTTTGCCTTGGGTTTTGTGATTAGGGCGGTTAATTCAGGTTGGTTGGCACAGTAATAAACGTGTTATGCCAGCGTTAT
>NZ_JAAUWR010000111.1:0-515 GCF_014694495.1 Aliivibrio sp. S10_S31
TTAACGCCGCAATAACACGTGCGAAAGACCGACTTTCCAAACCAATTACACTCCAAACCGCGAATGCCGAGTGTAATTAGCATCGTGTTGATTGCTTTGTTACACGATCTTTGTCAACGCTTCGCTTTAATTGGTAAAGAACTGATTTGCCAATAATATTTAAAAACCAATTCTAAATTACAAAAGCCAATTTAGCGAACAAAAGAACCGTTCAACTACAAAAACTGCGAAACGAAACAATCCCTTTTCTTACACCATTTGTACGATTTGGTTTCAGCCAATTTGGAACTGATAAACCAAATACCCTAACCACAATTGGGATTGAAAATGCTGCGAGTAAAACACTGATGCAAACTAAAATGAGGCAAAGCCATGAACAATTGAAGCGTGAATTGGTTTCTGAAATCCATGAACTTTTGGCAATAATGGTCAATTGCCGAACCTGATGAAATGAAAGCTAAAAGGAAACAAAGAAGAAGGAAAACCACCCTACATTCACACTTGAAAATCGAATG
>NZ_JAAUWR010000112.1:0-497 GCF_014694495.1 Aliivibrio sp. S10_S31
GTTCAATCACAAGAAGGTGTTCATTATTTATCATTAGTAACAGATGCTTATAGTCGAAAGATAATGGGATATGAATTAAGTGATGAAATGAAAGCTACTGATGTAGTCAAAGCTCTTGATAT
This sequence comes from Aliivibrio sp. S10_S31, assembly GCF_014694495.1. Classification (NCBI taxonomy): domain Bacteria; kingdom Pseudomonadati; phylum Pseudomonadota; class Gammaproteobacteria; order Vibrionales; family Vibrionaceae; genus Aliivibrio; species Aliivibrio sp. S10_S31. The sequence continues at coordinate 123 of NZ_JAAUWR010000112.1, forward strand.
GGCGATAGAGAGTCGTCAATATCAAAGGAGTACGATTCATCATTCAGACCGAGGATTACAGTATTGCTCAAAGGTTTATCAGGAAAAACTGAATAAAAATGACATTAAACCATCAATGACGGATGGGTATGATTGCTATCAAAATGCATTAGCAGAGCGAATAAATGGGATACTTAAACAAGAGTTTCTTTTGTATGACTGCAAAGATTTAGAGGAGTTAAGACATCTAGTTGAAGAATCTATTTTTATTTATAATGAAATGCGACCACATTTAAGCTTGGGAATGAGTACACCAAATCAAGTACACAAAAAAAGCCAAGTGCGTACGCACTTAGCTTTCAATTAAAAATCGTCAACGTATTTTAGGACGAGACA
>NZ_JAAUWR010000113.1:0-491 GCF_014694495.1 Aliivibrio sp. S10_S31
ATCCCTCCGCCACTTTCGAGATTCAGATAGAGTCTGGGTTTCAAAAAATTGGAGCGGTAGTTCAGTTGGTTAGAATACCGGCCTGTCACGCCGGGGGTCGCGGGTTCGAGTCCCGTCCGCTCCGCCACTACAACGAAGGCATTGTCGAAAGACGATGCCTTTTTTGTATCTGTCGAAAATGAAAAAGCTTCTGAATTCCAGATAAAGTCTGGATTTCAATAAATTAGAGCGGTAGTTCAGTTGATTAAACTTTCTACTGGAGAGCTTAGCGGTCTGTCACGCAGAGGGTCGTGCTGCTCTCAAGGTTGATAGAAAGTCCCGTCCGCTCCGCCAACACAACAAAGGCATTGTCGAAAGACGATGCCTTAATTATATGGTCCGCCTCACTCTCAAACTCCTATGCTTAGAGTAGGCATGCAGAAATGAGGTGAATCATATGTCTTCCATCCAAATTTTAGGTATCGATTTAGGTAAACATAGCTTTCACGTGG
>NZ_JAAUWR010000114.1:0-490 GCF_014694495.1 Aliivibrio sp. S10_S31
ATAAATCGTGTTGATGCGATTGTTGTGCGTGCTTACTTTCGGCTCGGTTAACTTGGTAAAGAACTGCCCTGCCAAGATTTTCTAAGCCCTGATTCTAATTTACCGATAGTAATTAAGCGAACAAAATATCCTTAAATTGCGAGATGAAGTAAATGGAAAACCAATATACTTTTTACACCATTTGAACGACTTGGTTTCAGCAAATTTAGAACTAATAAACCAAATATCCTAACCACAATTGGGACTGAAAATTCTACGAGCAAAACACGGATGCAGGCTAAAATGAGGCAACACCAAAGAACAATTGAAGCGTAAAAATGCCTCTGAAACGCCTGAACTTAGGGGAATAAGGGCTAATTTGCCGAACCTGATGATACGAAAACCAAAAGGCAACAAAGAAGAAATTTACGCTTACTAAGCCGAAACTACGAAAGCTACGATTCTATTGATGAACCGTGCAAAAAATTTCGGACTCAGTACGCACAACGCC
>NZ_JAAUWR010000115.1:0-480 GCF_014694495.1 Aliivibrio sp. S10_S31
TTTTTTGGTTTGTTTCAGCAGAAACAAAACCGACTCAATGATTAATACTGATTGTTACATAAAAGTAATTTTGTGTAGTCACTCAGTTCATTGATAATTTGTTGATTATCAATTCACAAGTGCCCACACAGATTGATTTGGTTAAATTGTTAAAGAGCTTGTCTTTCAACCACTTAGCGTTTCCGCTTCGTCGTTTCAGGCTGCGTATAATACGCTGTCTGATTTGAAAGTCAAGATAATATTTTCAACTTTTTCAATTATTTTTGAATCGTTAAAAACGTTATGTTGACTTGGCTCACAGTGACAGTCTGGGAGCGAAATAAAAGCCCGTTCAACTGAACGGGCTCTCATTCAAATTCAAGCCTGGCGATGTCCTACTCTCACATGGGGAAACCCCACACTACCATCGGCGCTATTACGTTTCACTTCTGAGTTCGGCATGGGATCAGGTGGGTCCATAATGCTATGGTCGCCAAGCAA
>NZ_JAAUWR010000116.1:0-476 GCF_014694495.1 Aliivibrio sp. S10_S31
GTTCGATAATCAGAGAATGCACTATCAATTAGCTGATGACTCGTAAGCTCCATCAAGCAAACCATACGTATTTTAGGGTAAATATTCTCAGATGAATTATTACGTTGTGCTTTAAATTCTTGATGGTTTTCAGACGTATCTTGCGCTCGCCAAACAACACCATCGACAGATAAAAGATTTAGTCCACACCAAGTTTCGAAGTGAGAAGATTGGTAGCTATGTGCTGCCATCTTCTTAAATACTTGCTTTACGCCTTCTTCGCCTAGTCTCTGTCTCGCTTGAACAACAGCACTTGGTGCAACAAAGCGTTGTTTATCTGGAAGAACAATATCGAGTTGATTAACGATATCCCAAATAGATTGCTGTCGAAAAAGGCTCATTCCTACAACGGACCAAAGTACAGCTTCTAAAGGTAATCGCCTCCTTCTAACCGTTGCTACACCGGCTTGTTCGAAGCCTTGCTGAATCAATTCAGG
>NZ_JAAUWR010000117.1:0-460 GCF_014694495.1 Aliivibrio sp. S10_S31
GGATGGCTGAGTGGTCGAAAGCACCGGTCTTGAAAACCGGCAAGGGTTAATAGCCCTTCTAGGGTTCAAATCCCTATCCCTCCGCCACTTTCGAAGCCCTAGCAGAAATGCTGGGGCTTTTTCGTATAAGCAAATAAAAATTGCTTTCCAAAAAATAAGCCTTAAAGCCCTTCTCTTTGTTGGTAACAACCAAAAAGCACTGCTTCTTATCTAGATACGTACTATTCAAATAATGACTAAAAGTCGATCTCTTATTTTTTGTTCAACATCAAATCAACCTTGCCTAACAATAAAGCGAAGTGTTCGATTTTAAAGCAAACGATGCGTAATTTAAAAAGAGTGCTTTACATGAAGGTGGGGAACGCCTATTATTCACCGCGTTGGAGGGATGGCTGAGTGGTCGAAAGCACCGGTCTTGAAAACCGGCAAGGGTTAATAGCCCTTCTAGGGTTCAAATCCC
>NZ_JAAUWR010000118.1:0-450 GCF_014694495.1 Aliivibrio sp. S10_S31
TCCCTTTGCCGATTATAAACCTGATCCACACAGTCAATTTATGTCATGCACACTGGGTTAGACATTCTCATAACAAAGCAATCAACACGATTTATTACATTCGGCGTTGTAGGTTTGTCTTTGGTTTGGGTGTTTAAGGCGGTAAAATTCAGCTAAGTCGTCGTAGTAATAAACGTGTTATTGCGGCGTTGTGCGTACTGAGTCCGAAATTTTTTGCACGGTTCGTCAAAAGAACCGAGGCTTTTGTAGTTTCGGCTTAGTAGGCGTTCCTTTCTTCTTTGTTTCCTTTTGGTTTTCGTTATTATCAGGTTCGGCAAATTAGTCCTTATTTTCCTAAGTTCAGGCGTTTCAGAAGCTAATTTACGCTTCAATTGTTCTTTGGTTATGCCTCATTTTAGTCTGCATCCGTGTTTTCCTCGCAGCATTTTCAATCCAAATTGTCGCAAGGAT
>NZ_JAAUWR010000119.1:0-449 GCF_014694495.1 Aliivibrio sp. S10_S31
CAAAAGAAGTGGGTAGTTTAACCTTCGGGAGGACGCTCACCACTTTGTGGTTCATGACTGGGGTGAAGTCGTAACAAGGTAGCCCTAGGGGAACCTGGGGCTGGATCACCTCCTTAAACGATAGATTGCGATTTATGAGTGTTCACACAGATTAATTAGGTTTTGAAAGTTGAAGTTGTAGAGCTTTAATTAATAATTCCGATTATTGATTAAAGCTTTTTGCTTTAAGCTCTTTAACAATTTGGAAAGCTGACTGATTTAGCTTAATTTGTTTTTACTTTTGAAAAAGTAAAACAAAACAGCTCAAGGCTGTAATTAAGTTAAATCAAAATTTAAAAGTTCTTAATATCCTTTGTTTTACTTTGTAAAACGAAGAACAACACATTCAAGTGTTCTTGTATTTTGAATCCGGCGAAAAACCAGAACTCGCAATGACGAGTTCAACCTTG
>NZ_JAAUWR010000120.1:0-447 GCF_014694495.1 Aliivibrio sp. S10_S31
GCAATCAACACGATGCTAATTACACTCGGCATTCGCGGTTTAGAGTGTAATTGGTTTGGAAAGTCAGTCGTTCGCACGTGTTATTGCGGCGTTGTGCGTACTGAGTCCGAAATTTTTTGCACGGTTCATCAATAGAATCGCGGCTTTCGTAGTTTCGGCTTAGTAAGCATAAATTTCTTCTTTGTTGCCTTTTGGTTTTCGTGTTATCAGGTTCGGCAAATTAGCCCTTATTTCCCTAAGTTCAGGCGTTTCAGAAGCTATTTTACGCATCAATTGTTCTTTGGTTATGCCTCATTTTAGTCTGCATCAGTGTTTTGCTAGCAGCATTTTCAATCCCAATTGTTGTTAGGATATTTGGTTTATCAGTTCCAAATCTGCTGAAACCAAACCGTTCAAATGGTGTAAGAAATGTATCTGTTTTCCATTCACTTTATCTCGCAGTTTAAG
>NZ_JAAUWR010000121.1:0-447 GCF_014694495.1 Aliivibrio sp. S10_S31
TTGATGCCGCCATTCCCTGGTTCAAATCCAGGTATCCCAGCCACTTTAAAACATAATTGATTCATTTCGATTATGACAACGTGTTATTGAATCACCAATCTTCAATTTCACTACAATATTTGTGCGGTCGTGGCGGAATTGGTAGACGCACCAGATTTAGGTTCTGGCGCCGCGAGGTGTGAGAGTTCAAGTCTCTCCGACCGCACCATTAATTGAATGGCTACTTAGCTCAGCTGGTTAGAGCACATCACTCATAATGATGGGGTCACAGGTTCAAATCCCGTAGTAGCCACCATTTTTTAATTGTTTAGTAAAACAATTCGTTGGGATATCGCCAAGCGGTAAGGCAGCGGCTTTTGATGCCGCCATTCCCTGGTTCAAATCCAGGTATCCCAGCCATTTTAAAACGTAATTGATTTATTTCGATTATGACAACGTGTTATTGAA
>NZ_JAAUWR010000122.1:0-442 GCF_014694495.1 Aliivibrio sp. S10_S31
TGTTGATGCATTTGTTATAAGCACATTCTCACACGGTTCATATGAACAAATTGAGCATCTTCTGATGTTACTTGGAAACCAAATTTACGATATAAACCGCCTACTCGATTGCCTTGCAAATAACACAATTTCACTGGTTTATTCTCGCTATCAGCAAACTCTAAACATTGGCTTAAAACCTGACTTCCTATTCCTTTCCCGTGAAAGCTTGGTAATAAAAAAAAACGGCAAAAATAGAAATGGTCGCCTTTGTTTTGAAGTAAATAGCTACCTACGGCTTCACCTGACATTTCAATGATGGTTGGTTTTTCCTCATCCCATTCATCTTGATGCATTTCACGTTGGATTTTATCGTCCCAACCAAACACAGCCTTAATTGGCTCAAATTCAGCCGCCTTTTTAAGTTCAAATAAGAACTCAAAATCACTATCTTTCGCTAAAC
>NZ_JAAUWR010000123.1:0-437 GCF_014694495.1 Aliivibrio sp. S10_S31
GGCGTCCAGATAAGGTATTGTCCTAATTGCAGTTGGTTTTGTTGACCGCCCACGGTAAAGAACCCATCGACGTCCGAAACGTTTTCCGTCAGCGTACTCTGTACACTTCGGTTACTGCTGTCGCTTACGGTCATCGTGGTTGTATAGTTATTGCCCGTTGCCGGCGAACTGTGCTTGACCTGTGTCAAGTTACCCACCTCGTCATAAGTATAAGTGCGAGTGTATTTTGTGTACGCTGAGCTGTCTGAAGAGAAGGGGATTATTGCGGACGGTAAGTGACTGTTTTGCTGACCTGCATTGGCCATTTCACGACCAGTCGCCTTGACCAATTGATAGAGGCTATCGTAAGTATAAGTATTTTCCGGTTCGACTTTCTGATTACGCCAGAAGCGTGTCTCTTCTGCGTCGTTATTGATTTTCAACACATTGCCTACTGG
>NZ_JAAUWR010000124.1:0-408 GCF_014694495.1 Aliivibrio sp. S10_S31
AAGAAGTGGGTAGTTTAACCTTCGGGAGGACGCTCACCACTTTGTGGTTCATGACTGGGGTGAAGTCGTAACAAGGTAGCCCTAGGGGAACCTGGGGCTGGATCACCTCCTTAAACGATAGATTACGGTTTATGAGTGTTCACACAGATTAATTAGGTTTTAAATTTAGAGTATCTTAGTGTCCCGTTCGTCTAGAGGCCTAGGACACCGCCCTTTCACGGCGGTAACAGGGGTTCGACTCCCCTACGGGATACCATCTTTAAATATTCTCTCTTTTGAGAGTCTTTAAAAATGGTTACACGCATAAGCGTGAAATCGCTCTTTAACAATTTGGAAAGCTGACTGATTTAAATAACTTACGAGTTATTCAAATCAAAATTTAAAAGTTCTTAATATCCTTTGTTTTAC
>NZ_JAAUWR010000125.1:0-406 GCF_014694495.1 Aliivibrio sp. S10_S31
AAGAACACTTGAATGTGTTGTTCTTCGTTTTACAAAGTAAAACAAAGGATATTAAGAACTTTTAAATTTTGATTTAGATAACTCGTAAGTTATTTAAATCAGTCAGCTTTCCAAATTGTTAAAGAGCAATGTTTCTTTCGAAACCATTTTTAAAGACTCTCAAGGAGAATACTTAAAGATGGTGGGCGATACCGGGCTCGAACCAGTGACCCCCTCCTTGTAAGGGAGGTGCTCTCCCAACTGAGCTAATCGCCCACGAAAGTTTTAATTCCTTCGTGAGAAAGAATGGTGGGTCGTGCAGGATTCGAACCTGCGACCAATTGATTAAAAGTCAACTGCTCTACCAACTGAGCTAACGACCCAATGGTATCCCGTAGGGGAGTCGAACCCCTGTTACCGCCGTGAA
>NZ_JAAUWR010000126.1:0-390 GCF_014694495.1 Aliivibrio sp. S10_S31
ATGCATTATCACAAGCAGATATTGATGCTGGTTTATTTGAAATCGATGCAACCACAGGTGTGGTGACGCTGATTGGTAATCTTGATCATGAAGTCGCCGATTCTCACTCTATTACCATCATTGCGACTTCTACTGATGGCTCAACAAGCCAAGAAAGTTTTGATATTACAGTGACGGATGCAGATGGTTCGACACCGGGCGGTGGCGACACGGATAACGATGTGGGTCCGGTAACGGATTCGAATACTGCTGAAAATACCTTGTCAGAGAATGCTGAAATTGGGTCGGTTGTAAATATCACTGGCCTTGCGACAGATCCAGATGGTGATGAGGTGACTTATGCATTATCACAAGCAGATATTGATGCTGGTTTATTTGAAATCGATGCAA
>NZ_JAAUWR010000127.1:0-378 GCF_014694495.1 Aliivibrio sp. S10_S31
GAGTCTAATGACTGTTGAACTGCGTTTCTTTTGAACTCATTAGAAAACTTTCGTTGTGATTTGATTTTCATGTCACTCAATCCTCGTGATCGAGTGTCCACTTTATTGGGGTCAAATCAGGAAGAGCCTATACGCCTCGCTAACTAGAGGCTATAAGATCAAAAGATAAATAACTTCTCTTAAGACGCAACACGTTACTTATAGAGGTGAAAACCTGCATTCACAACCCCTCCTAACCTCCCCTTATTAACCTAATGCCGATCGTTTAAGGGACTTGAACGATCCTTTGCAGCCTTCATAATCGGTCTTAAATTTATTTTAAGGCCGATTTTTTATGTCTGAGTTTTCTCGTGAATTACAATTAACTGCAGAATTTCA
>NZ_JAAUWR010000128.1:0-378 GCF_014694495.1 Aliivibrio sp. S10_S31
CCTTATTTTCCTAAGTTCAGGCGTTTCAGAAGCTAATTTACGCTTCAATTGTTCTTTGGTTATGCCTCATTTTAGTCTGCATCCGTGTTTTCCTCGCAGCATTTTCAATCCAAATTGTCGCAAGGATATTTGGTTTATCAGTTCCAAACTAGCTGAAAGCAAGTCGTTCAAATGGTGTGAAAAATGTATCTGTTTTCCATTCACTTCATCTCGCAATTTAAGAACATTTTGTTCGCTTAATTGCCATCGGTAAATTAAAATCAGGGCTTAGAAAATCTTGGCGGGGCAGTTCTTTTCTAAGTTGACCAAGCCGAAAGTAAGCACGCACAACAATCGCATCAACACGATTTATTACATTCGGCGTTCTGGGTTTGTCTT
>NZ_JAAUWR010000129.1:0-371 GCF_014694495.1 Aliivibrio sp. S10_S31
TACCGTTGGGAAATTGAATTAGGTTATCGTGAAATGAAGCAAACCTTGCTTGATAGCGAATATACATTACGAAGTAAGCGCCCTGATATGGTCAAGCAGGAACTCTGGGGTATTTTGCTAGCCTACAACCTTATAAGGCAGGTTATGACAAAGGCTGCAAGTAAATTAGATAGCGTCTGGCCAAATCAATTAAGCTTTACGAGTAGCGCCATGGCTGTGACTCAATATTTTGCAGCTTTGCCTTTAAGGAGTCCAGGGAAGCTACCTAAACATTATGAAGTATTACTACAGCAAATATCCATGTTTATCCTACCACCTCGAAGAGAAGATAGAAGTTATCCTCGTTGGGTGAAACTGAAACCCAAGAAATA
>NZ_JAAUWR010000130.1:0-361 GCF_014694495.1 Aliivibrio sp. S10_S31
CTTTGTGGTTCATGACTGGGGTGAAGTCGTAACAAGGTAGCCCTAGGGGAACCTGGGGCTGGATCACCTCCTTAAACGATAGATTACGGTTTATGAGTGTTCACACAGATTAATTAGGTTTTAAATTAAAGATAAAGAGTTTTAATTAATAATCTTTATTATTGATTAAAGCTTTTGCTTTAAGCTCTTTAACAATTTGGAAAGCTGACTGATTTAAATAACTTACGAGTTATCTAAATCAAAATTTAAAAGTTCTTAATATCCTTTGTTTTACTTTGTAAAACGAAGAACAACACATTCAAGTGTTCTTGTATTTTGAATCCGGCGAAAAACCAGAACTCGCAATGACGAGTTCAACCTT
>NZ_JAAUWR010000131.1:0-337 GCF_014694495.1 Aliivibrio sp. S10_S31
CCTTCGGGTTATGAGCCCGACGAGCTACCAAGCTGCTCCATCCCGCGTCCGGATGCATTGTTTAAGACAATGAGACTATAAACCATTTTTCTCTTCGAGAAAGAAAATGGAGCGACACACGAGGTTCCCGATCTTCAAGGCTTAGGCGTGACCTCAACCTTGGCAAGGATTGCACTCTATCAGAATGCCCTTATGTTTCACTTTACAATTTGGAGCGACACACGAGGTTCGAACTCGTGACCTCAACCTTGGCAAGGTTGCGCTCTACCAGCTGAGCTAGTGTCGCATGATTAACCGCTAATGCGTTCAATCTAAATGTGGTTGCGGGAGCAGGATT
>NZ_JAAUWR010000132.1:0-335 GCF_014694495.1 Aliivibrio sp. S10_S31
GGTCGAAGCTCTTGATCGAAGCCCAAGTAAACGGCGGCCGTAACTATAACGGTCCTAAGGTAGCGAAATTCCTTGTCGGGTAAGTTCCGACCTGCACGAATGGCGTAATGATGGCCACGCTGTCTCCACCCGAGACTCAGTGAAATTGAAATCGCTGTGAAGATGCAGTGTACCCGCGGCTAGACGGAAAGACCCCGTGAACCTTTACTACAGCTTGGCACTGAACATTGACCCTACATGTGTAGGATAGGTGGGAGCCTTTGAAGCAAGTACGCCAGTATTTGTGGAGGCAATCTTGAAATACCACCCTTGTATGCTTGATGTTCTAACGTTGG
>NZ_JAAUWR010000133.1:0-324 GCF_014694495.1 Aliivibrio sp. S10_S31
GATTTTGTGCTTGATACGCAAGCGCCAAATGCACCAACGATCACGCTGGATACTGATTCGGGTATTAGTAATGGTGATCTGCTTACAAATGACGGCTCATTCACCGTTACGCCAAGCGAAGTTGGCAATACAGTTGAATATCAGGCTGCAGATGGCAGTTGGTCAACAACCCCTCCTGCGGTGGTTGAAGGTGACAACTCAATTACGGTGCGTGAAACTGATGCGGCAGGTAATGTGTCTGGCTCGAGTACATTAGATTTTGTGCTTGATACGCAAGCGCCAAATGCACCAACGATCACGCTGGATACTGATTCGGGTATTAGT
>NZ_JAAUWR010000134.1:0-318 GCF_014694495.1 Aliivibrio sp. S10_S31
AGATTCTTACGAATCTAAATAATGGTGCGGTCGGAGAGACTTGAACTCTCACACCTCGCGGCGCCAGAACCTAAATCTGGTGCGTCTACCAATTCCGCCACGACCGCACAAATTTTATAGTGAAATTAGAGATTGGTGATCTAACAACACTTTTTCCTTTCTTACTTATTCTCAAATTAATGAGCAAGAGAAAGAATGGTGGCTACTACGGGATTTGAACCTGTGACCCCATCATTATGAGTGATGTGCTCTAACCAGCTGAGCTAAGTAGCCATTCAATTAATGGTGCGGACGGAGAGACTTGAACTCTCACACCTC
>NZ_JAAUWR010000135.1:0-314 GCF_014694495.1 Aliivibrio sp. S10_S31
CATATCTTCCAGGTGTTCTTTTAATAACTGAACAACTTCGCCGCCATTCAAATCATCTATTTTGATATCCATATCTTAAATTATCCCTTAATTCTCATAACGCCTGCATAACACGTTTGCTACCATGTAGATTAAGCCCAAACTTACCACTTAAAACGGTAAACTCAAAGAAACCTAGAATGCCGAATGTAGCAAATCGTGTTGATGCGATTGTTATGTTGTTTCTCCAAGCGCCTGTTTAAGCTCATTAATTGCATAAATTAACTTAAGATTTGTCTGAGGGACTCTATTCAGTTTCATTCCAAGATCAACAA
>NZ_JAAUWR010000136.1:0-312 GCF_014694495.1 Aliivibrio sp. S10_S31
CACTTTGTGGTTCATGACTGGGGTGAAGTCGTAACAAGGTAGCCCTAGGGGAACCTGGGGCTGGATCACCTCCTTAAACGATAGATTGCGATTTATGAGTGTTCACACAGATTGATTAGGTTAAAAAATTAAAGAGACTATGTGGGGCTATAGCTCAGCTGGGAGAGCGCTTCGCTGGCAGCGAAGAGGTCTGCGGTTCGATCCCGCATAGCTCCACCATCTTTAAGTATTCTCATTTGAGAGTCTTTAAAAATGGTTACACGCATAAGCGTGAAATCGCTCTTTAACAATTTGGAAAGCTGACTGATTTAA
>NZ_JAAUWR010000137.1:0-312 GCF_014694495.1 Aliivibrio sp. S10_S31
GACTACGACGTAGATAGGTCAGGTGTGTAAGTGCTGCGAGGCATTGAGCTAACTGATACTAATTGCCCGTGAGGCTTAACCATACAACACCCAAGGGGTTTTGAACGGATTTGAAGTTGCAAGAAACGAATTGAATGTGATTAAGAACACAATATAGCTTTCCAGATACTCTTTATTAAATAAAGAGAAAGAATTTGCTTGGCGACCATAGCATTATGGACCCACCTGATCCCATGCCGAACTCAGAAGTGAAACGTAATAGCGCCGATGGTAGTGTGGGGTTTCCCCATGTGAGAGTAGGACATCGCCAGG
>NZ_JAAUWR010000138.1:0-305 GCF_014694495.1 Aliivibrio sp. S10_S31
GTCTCTCCGTCCGCACCATTATTTAGATTCGTAAGAATCTCGTTGGGATATCGCCAAGCGGTAAGGCAGCGGCTTTTGATGCCGCCATTCCCTGGTTCAAATCCAGGTATCCCAGCCACTTTAAAACGTAATTGATTCATTTCGATTATGATAACGTGTTATTGGATCACCAATCTTCAATTTCACTATAAAATTTGTGCGGTCGTGGCGGAATTGGTAGACGCACCAGATTTAGGTTCTGGCGCCGCGAGGTGTGAGAGTTCAAGTCTCTCCGACCGCACCATTATTTAGATTCGTAAGAATCT
>NZ_JAAUWR010000139.1:0-302 GCF_014694495.1 Aliivibrio sp. S10_S31
CTTGCACACTGAGTGGGTAAAGGCATAACAAAGCAATCAACACGATGCTTATTACACTCGGCATTCGTGGTTTAGGGTATAATTGGTTTTGGTAATTAATGCGTTCAGCACGTGTTATTGCGGCGTTACACGAACTCTAAGATTGCAGTTTTTTGGCTCAGTTCAGCGATAGAATCATTCGATTTTCAAGTGTGAATGTAGGGTGGTTTTCCTTCTTCTTTGTTTCCTTTTAGCTTTCATTTCATCAGGTTCGGCAATTGACCATTATTGCCAAAAGTTCATGGATTTCAGAAACCAATTCA
>NZ_JAAUWR010000140.1:0-297 GCF_014694495.1 Aliivibrio sp. S10_S31
TAATCACAAAACTAAAGGCAAACCCAGAACGCCGAATGTAATAAATCGTGTTGATGCGATTGTTGTGCGTGCTTACTTTCGGCTTGGCCAGCTTGGTAAAGAACTGCCCTGCCAAGATTTTCTAAGCCTAGATTCTAATTTACCGATGCCAATTAAGCGAACAAAATGTTCTTAAACTGCGAGATAAAGTGAATGGAAAACAGATACATTTCTTACACCATTTGAACGGTTTGGTTTCAGCAGATTTGGAACTGATAAACCAAATATCCTAACAACAATTGGGATTGAAAATGCTGC
>NZ_JAAUWR010000141.1:0-293 GCF_014694495.1 Aliivibrio sp. S10_S31
TAGAGTACGGCTTCTAAGAAAAGTTGTTACTTAGCTAACTTTAAAAGCGCTGGCAAACTTTGTCAGCGTTTTTTACTTTAAGAGCATTTAAAATTTAAGGTGTATTAGGATGTATAAAAGAATTTTAGGACTAAGCGTAGTATTACTTAGCGGGTGCTCTACGTTATCAAGTGATGATGATTTCAGCGATGCAATCAATGAGGTAGAAAAAAAATCCACTTATGTATCAATAGAAGCTAAAAGCATCAACCCAATAGAAAATGAAGGGGTTGGAGCGAATGCCATGAGAAATA
>NZ_JAAUWR010000142.1:0-283 GCF_014694495.1 Aliivibrio sp. S10_S31
CTCAATTACGGTTCGAGAGACTGATGCGGCAGGTAATGTGTCTGGCTCGAATACATTAGATTTTGTGCTTGATACGCAAGCGCCGAATGCTCCGACGATCACATTGGATACTGACTCGGGTATTAGTAATAGTGATTTATTAACGAATGATGGTTCATTCACAGTAACGCCAAGCGAAGTTGGCAATACAGTTGAATATCAGGCTGCAGATGGCAGTTGGTCAACAACCCCTCCTGCTGTGGTCGAAGGTGACAACTCAATTACGGTTCGAGAGACTGATGCG
>NZ_JAAUWR010000143.1:0-279 GCF_014694495.1 Aliivibrio sp. S10_S31
TCGTGTAACAAATGCATCAACACGATTTGCTACACTCGGCGTTGTCAGTTTGCCTTTAGTTTCAGTGATTAAGGCAGTAAAATTTAGTTAAGTTTGTATCGTAGCAAACGTGTTATGCAGGCGTTATGCGAGTTAAAGTTAATGGAGGTTTCCCCCCCATTATTAATTAGCTAGTATGACAAGAATTACAACAATAGTAACAACCGTTAATTCGTCTACCTGGATATTGTCGTCTTGCTTCAGATACGGCTCCAGAGCAACTAATATGAAAACCAAGAT
>NZ_JAAUWR010000144.1:0-275 GCF_014694495.1 Aliivibrio sp. S10_S31
GGAGACAGCGTGGCCATCATTACGCCATTCGTGCAGGTCGGAACTTACCCGACAAGGAATTTCGCTACCTTAGGACCGTTATAGTTACGGCCGCCGTTTACTTGGGCTTCGATCAAGAGCTTCGACCCCTCTCTATATAGAGAAACAATCTAACCCCATCAATTAACCTTCAAGCACCGGGCAGGCGTCACACCGTATACGTCATCTTACGATTTAGCACAGTGCTATGTTTTTAATAAACAGTTGCAGCCACCTGGTATCTGCGACTCCCGGCA
>NZ_JAAUWR010000145.1:0-273 GCF_014694495.1 Aliivibrio sp. S10_S31
TCTGGGCTTATCGCAAGTTAATACGTCTTTCATCGCCTCTGACTGCCAAGGCATCCACCGTGTACGCTTAGTCACTTAACCATACAACCCCAAGAGGTTTCGTATGGACCATTTGCTTTCACTTTTTAAAAGTGAAGACAAAACAGCAACCAAGGTTGAACTCGTCATTGCGAGTTCTGGTTTTTCGCCGGATTCAAAATACAAGAACACTTGAATGTGTTGTTCTTCGTTTTACAAAGTAAAACAAAGGATATTAAGAACTTTTAAATTTTG
>NZ_JAAUWR010000146.1:0-272 GCF_014694495.1 Aliivibrio sp. S10_S31
GTGTGTAAGTGCTGCGAGGCATTGAGCTAACTGATACTAATTGCCCGTGAGGCTTAACCATACAACACCCAAGGGGTTTTGAACGGATTTGAAGTTGCAAGAAACAAATTGAATGTGATTAAGAACACAATAAGCTTTCCGAATTAAAGAATTTGCTTGGCGACCATAGCATTATGGACCCACCTGATCCCATGCCGAACTCAGAAGTGAAACGTAATAGCGCCGATGGTAGTGTGGGGTTTCCCCATGTGAGAGTAGGACATCGCCAGGCT
>NZ_JAAUWR010000147.1:0-267 GCF_014694495.1 Aliivibrio sp. S10_S31
TACAGCTTGGCACTGAACATTGACCCTACATGTGTAGGATAGGTGGGAGCCTTTGAAGCAAGTACGCCAGTATTTGTGGAGGCAATCTTGAAATACCACCCTTGTATGCTTGATGTTCTAACGTTGGCCCCTTATCGGGATTGCGGACAGTGCCTGGTGGGTAGTTTGACTGGGGCGGTCTCCTCCCAAAGAGTAACGGAGGAGCACGAAGGTGGGCTAATCACGGTTGGACATCGTGAGGTTAGTGCAATGGCATAAGCCCGCTTG
>NZ_JAAUWR010000148.1:0-266 GCF_014694495.1 Aliivibrio sp. S10_S31
CCAAGCGAAGTTGGCAATACAGTTGAATATCAGGCTGCAGATGGCAGTTGGTCAACAACCCCTCCTGCTGTGGTCGAAGGTGACAACTCAATTACGGTTCGAGAGACTGATGCGGCAGGTAATGTGTCTGGCTCGAGTACATTAGATTTTGTGCTTGATACGCAAGCGCCGAATGCTCCGACGATCACATTGGATACTGACTCGGGTATTAGTGATGGTGATTTATTAACGAATGATGGTTCATTCACAGTAACGCCAAGCGAAGT
>NZ_JAAUWR010000149.1:0-258 GCF_014694495.1 Aliivibrio sp. S10_S31
TGCCGGGAGTCGCAGATACCAGGTGGCTGCAACTGTTTATTAAAAACATAGCACTGTGCTAAATCGTAAGATGACGTATACGGTGTGACGCCTGCCCGGTGCTTGAAGGTTAATTGATGGGGTTAGACTTCGGTCGAAGCTCTTGATCGAAGCCCAAGTAAACGGCGGCCGTAACTATAACGGTCCTAAGGTAGCGAAATTCCTTGTCGGGTAAGTTCCGACCTGCACGAATGGCGTAATGATGGCCACGCTGTCTCC
>NZ_JAAUWR010000150.1:0-258 GCF_014694495.1 Aliivibrio sp. S10_S31
CATTAGATTTTGTGCTTGATACGCAAGCGCCGAATGCTCCGACGATCACATTGGATACTGACTCGGGTATTAGTGATGGTGATTTATTAACGAATGATGGTTCATTCACAGTAACGCCAAGCGAAGTGGGTAATACAGTTGAATATCAGGCTGCAGATGGCAGTTGGTCAACAACCCCTCCTGCGGTGGTTGAAGGTGACAACTCAATTACGGTGCGTGAAACTGATGCTGCGGGTAATGTGTCTGGCTCGAACACAC
>NZ_JAAUWR010000151.1:0-256 GCF_014694495.1 Aliivibrio sp. S10_S31
TGCCAACTTCGCTTGGCGTAACGGTGAATGAGCCGTCATTTGTAAGCAGATCACCATTACTAATACCCGAATCAGTATCCAGCGTGATCGTTGGTGCATTTGGCGCTTGCGTATCAAGCACAAAATCCAGTGTGTTCGAGCCAGACACATTACCCGCAGCATCAGTTTCACGCACCGTAATTGAGTTGTCACCTTCAACCACCGCAGGAGGGGTTGTTGACCAACTGCCATCTGCAGCCTGATATTCAACTGTATT
>NZ_JAAUWR010000152.1:0-255 GCF_014694495.1 Aliivibrio sp. S10_S31
TACAGCTTGGCACTGAACATTGACCCTACATGTGTAGGATAGGTGGGAGCCTTTGAAGCAAGTACGCCAGTATTTGTGGAGGCAATCTTGAAATACCACCCTTGTATGCTTGATGTTCTAACGTTGGTCCCTTATCGGGATTGCGGACAGTGCCTGGTGGGTAGTTTGACTGGGGCGGTCTCCTCCCAAAGAGTAACGGAGGAGCACGAAGGTGGGCTAATCACGGTTGGACATCGTGAGGTTAGTGCAATGGCA
>NZ_JAAUWR010000153.1:0-255 GCF_014694495.1 Aliivibrio sp. S10_S31
CTGAACATTGACCCTACATGTGTAGGATAGGTGGGAGCCTTTGAAGCAAGTACGCCAGTATTTGTGGAGGCAATCTTGAAATACCACCCTTGTATGCTTGATGTTCTAACGTTGGCCCCTTATCGGGGTTGCGGACAGTGCCTGGTGGGTAGTTTGACTGGGGCGGTCTCCTCCCAAAGAGTAACGGAGGAGCACGAAGGTGGGCTAATCACGGTTGGACATCGTGAGGTTAGTGCAATGGCATAAGCCCGCTTG
>NZ_JAAUWR010000154.1:0-255 GCF_014694495.1 Aliivibrio sp. S10_S31
GGGGGGGGGGGGGGGGGGGGGGGGGGGGGGGGGGGGGGGGGGGGGGGGGGGGGGGGGGGGGGGGGGGGGGGGGGGGGGGGGGGGGGGGGGGGGGGGGGGGGGGGGGGGGGGGGGGGGGGGGGGGGGGTGGGGGGGGGGGGGGGGGGGGGGGGGGGGGGGGGGGGGGGGGGGGGGGGGGGGGGGGGGGGGGGGGGGGGGGGGGGGGGGGGGGGGGGGGGGGGGGGGGGGGGGGGGGGGGGGGGGGGGGGGGGGGGG
>NZ_JAAUWR010000155.1:0-249 GCF_014694495.1 Aliivibrio sp. S10_S31
CGAACCTGATGAAATGAAAACCAAAAGGCAACAAAGAAGAAATTCACGCTTACTAAGCCGAAACTACGAAAGCCGCGATCCTATTGATGAACCGTGCAAAAAATTTCGGACTCAGTACGCACAACGCTTGCATAACACGTTTATTACTATGCCAAACAACTTGAATTTTACTGCCTTAATCACAAAACCCAAGGCAAACCCAGAACGCCGAGTGTAATAAATCGTGTTGATGCATTTGTTATGTGTATA
>NZ_JAAUWR010000156.1:0-249 GCF_014694495.1 Aliivibrio sp. S10_S31
TTAATTGGAGCGAAAGCAAGGCTCGTATAACAAAGCAATCAACACGATGCTAATTACACTCGGCGTTTGTGGTTTGAAGTATAATTGGTTTGGAAAGTAAGTCTTTCGCACGTGTTATTGCGGCGTTATAAGCTAGTTTTGATTATTTTCGTATATGTGCATATCAAGAAAACTTTCTATTTTGCTAGCGCTAGGATTCATACCAAAACTTTCCACATTAATAAAGAACTCAGTACTAAAGCGGTATTC
>NZ_JAAUWR010000157.1:0-248 GCF_014694495.1 Aliivibrio sp. S10_S31
GAACCTGATGAAACGAACGCTAAAAGGCAACAAAGAAGAGGATTTGTGATAGCTAAATAGCGTTTACAAAAGTCTCGTTTCTATTGAGGAACCGTGCAAAAATTTCGGACTCAGTACGCACAACGCCGCAATAACACGTGCGAAAGACTTACTTTCCAAACCAATTATACTTCAAACCACAAACGCCGAGTGTAATTAGCATCGTGTTGATTGCTTTGTTATACGAGCCTTGCTTTCGCTCCAATTAA
>NZ_JAAUWR010000158.1:0-248 GCF_014694495.1 Aliivibrio sp. S10_S31
TGTGCTTATAACAAATGCATCAACACGATTTGCTACACTCGGCATTCTAGGTTTCTTTGAGTTTACCGTGTTAAGTGGTAAATTTGAGCTTAATCTTCATGGTAGCAAACGTGTTATGCAGGCGTTATGTCATCGGTGAAATATATGGAATCCAAAATTATAACAATTGAGATTGATGTTAAGAATGATATAAAAAAATCATATGATTATATTGTTGAAAAATTTGAGGTGGTTACAGAGTTTAACCT
>NZ_JAAUWR010000159.1:0-248 GCF_014694495.1 Aliivibrio sp. S10_S31
GAACCTGATGAAACGAACGCTAAAAGGCAACAAAGAAGAGGATTTGTGATAGCTAAATAGCGTTTACAAAAGTCTCGTTTCTATTGAGGAACCGTGCAAAAATTTCGGACTCAGTACGCACAACGCCTGCATAACACGTTTGCTACGATACAGACTTAGCTGAATTTTAACGCCTTAATCACTGAAACCAAAGACAAACTGACAACGCCGAGTGTAGCAAATCGTGTTGATGCATTTGTTATATGCTT
>NZ_JAAUWR010000160.1:0-248 GCF_014694495.1 Aliivibrio sp. S10_S31
GAACCTGATGATACGAAAACCAAAAGGCAACAAAGAAGAAATTTACGCTTACTAAGCCGAAACTACGAAAGCTACGATTCTATTGATGAACCGTGCAAAAAATTTCGGACTCAGTACGCACAACGCCGCAATAACACGTGCTGAACGCATTAATTACCAAAACCAATTATACCCTAAACCACGAATGCCGAGTGTAATAAGCATCGTGTTGATTGCTTTGTTATGCCTTTACCCACTCAGTGTGCAAG
>NZ_JAAUWR010000161.1:0-248 GCF_014694495.1 Aliivibrio sp. S10_S31
GTCCGCACAACAATCGCATCAACACGATTTATTACACTCGGCGTTCTGGGTTTGCTTTGGGTTTTGTGATTAGGGCGGTTAAATTCAGGTTGGTTTGCATAGTAATAAACGTGTTATGCAAGCGTTACACGAACTAAAGATAGCAGTTTTTTAGCTCAGTTCAGCGATTGAGCCGTTAGTTTTTTAGGCGTGAAAGTAGGGTGGTTTTCCTTTTTCTTTGTTTCCTTTTAGCTCTCGTTTCATCTTGT
>NZ_JAAUWR010000162.1:0-247 GCF_014694495.1 Aliivibrio sp. S10_S31
TCCTTTTTTATTCAATGATTACTAAATAGCTACAATCTATCGTATGAAATCTATTCTAGCTAAATTACCATTTAACCTATTAATATTTAAGTGTATTTGAGAACTATCTCAACTAGGTTATAACGCCGCAATAACACGTTTATTACTACGACGACTTAGCTGAATTTTACTGCCTTAAACACCGAAACCAAAGACAAACCTACAACGCCGAATGTAATAAATCGTGTTGATTGCTTTGTTAAATGCG
>NZ_JAAUWR010000163.1:0-247 GCF_014694495.1 Aliivibrio sp. S10_S31
ATCGTGTAACAATCGCATCAACACGATTTATTACACTCGGCGTTCTGGGTTTTCCTTGGGTTTCGTGATTAAGGCAGTTAAATTCAGGTTGGTTTGCATAGTAATAAACGTGTTATGCCAGCGTTATAAGCACCGATTTATTAAGGTTATTTGAGCCAGAGGTAAAGGTTTGAAATTTTCTACGCGTTCAGCGAAAGATAGTGATTTTGAGTTCTTATTTGAACTTAAAAAGGCGGCTGAATTTGAG
>NZ_JAAUWR010000164.1:0-247 GCF_014694495.1 Aliivibrio sp. S10_S31
CGCATTTAACAAAGCAATCAACACGATTTATTACATTCGGCGTTGTAGGTTTGTCTTTGGTTTCGGTGTTTAAGGCAGTAAAATTCAGCTAAGTCGTCGTAGTAATAAACGTGTTATTGCGGCGTTACACGAACTAAAGATTGCAGTTTTTTGGCTCAGTTCGGCGATAGAACCGTTCGATTTTAGATGTGAAAGCTGGGCGGTTTTCCTTTTTCTTTGCTGCCTTTTGGTGTTCGTTTCATCAGGT
>NZ_JAAUWR010000165.1:0-247 GCF_014694495.1 Aliivibrio sp. S10_S31
AAAGCGAAGCGTTGACAAAGATCGTGTAACAAAGCAATCAACACGATGCTAATTACACTCGGCATTCGCGGTTTAGAGTGTAATTGGTTTGGAAAGTCAGTCGTTCGCACGTGTTATTGCGGCGTTAAATGCTTCAAAGACTTTGAGAGGAAAATGGTTTGATTGAGTTTAAAAAAATATCATCAGATTTAGCCCCAATGAAATTATTACTTGAAGCAGATCCATCTCAAGAATGCATTAATAAGTA
>NZ_JAAUWR010000166.1:0-247 GCF_014694495.1 Aliivibrio sp. S10_S31
ATGGTTATAACAATCGCATCAACACGATTTATTACACTCGGCGTTCTAGGTTTGCCTTGGGTTTTGTGATTAGGGCGGTTAATTCAGGTTGGTTGGCACAGTAATAAACGTGTTATGCCAGCGTTATGTGTATTTAAGGAATAATTAGATTATGAGTGACGGTATAGTAGGGAATGCGAAGTTTCGATGTTCCAATTGTGATTCAGAACATGAGTTAAATGAAGAAGATATCTATTTTGAAGCTACT
>NZ_JAAUWR010000167.1:0-246 GCF_014694495.1 Aliivibrio sp. S10_S31
CCGTATAACAAAGCAATCAACACGATTTATTACATTCGGCGTTGTAGGTTTGTCTTTGGTTTCGGTGTTTAAGGCGGTAAAATTCAGCTAAGCCGTCGTAGTAATAAACGTGTTATTGCGGCGTTATATGCAAGGAGGCATTATGAGAAAAGCTTATCTGTTCGATTGGGGTGACACTTTAATGGTCGATTTTCCAAATACTCAAGGAAAAATGTGTAATTGGGAAACAGTTCAAGCTGTAGATGG
>NZ_JAAUWR010000168.1:0-244 GCF_014694495.1 Aliivibrio sp. S10_S31
GTGGGCACTTGTGAATTGATAATCAACAAATTATCAATGAACTGAGTGACTACACAAAATTACTTTTATGTAACAATCAGTATTAATCATTGAGTCGGTTTTGTTTCTGCTGAAACAAACCAAAAAACTTTAATTGAAGAGTTTGATCATGGCTCAGATTGAACGCTGGCGGCAGGCCTAACACATGCAAGTCGAGCGGAAACGACTTAACTGAACCTTCGGGGAACGTTAAGGGCGTCGAGCG
>NZ_JAAUWR010000169.1:0-243 GCF_014694495.1 Aliivibrio sp. S10_S31
GAATACCGCTTTAGTACTGAGTTCTTTATTAATGTGGAAAGTTTTGGTATGAATCCTAGCGCTAGCAAAATAGAAAGTTTTCTTGATATGCACATATACGAAAATAATCAAAACTAGCTTATAACGCTGGCATAACACGTTTATTACTATGCAAACCAACCTGAATTAACCGCCTTAATCACGAAACCCAAGGCAAACCCAGAACGCCGAATGTAATAAATCGTGTTGATGCGATTGTTGTGC
>NZ_JAAUWR010000170.1:0-240 GCF_014694495.1 Aliivibrio sp. S10_S31
AACGCCTGCATAACACGTTTGCTACGATACAGACTTAGCTGAATTTTAACGCCTTAATCACTGAAACCAAAGACAAACTGACAACGCCGAGTGTAGCAAATCGTGTTGATGCATTTGTTATATGCTTAACTCATGAAGCTGAGAGATCGTTCTAAAATTGGAGTGACTTTCTTTTTCCAAACCTCGAGGGTTAAACCAAACCGCATTTAAACCAGCCTCTATCGCTGAAATAACGTCTTT
>NZ_JAAUWR010000171.1:0-233 GCF_014694495.1 Aliivibrio sp. S10_S31
ACAACATAACAATCGCATCAACACGATTTGCTACACTCGGCGTTGTCAGTTTGCCTTTAGTTTCAGTGATTAAGGCGGTAAAATTCAGTTAGGTCTGTATCGTAGCAAACGTGTTATGCAGGCGTTATGTGTTTTTTTGGGTAAGGTAAATTCTTATGGATATTGGAAAAATAGAGACTGACATTCGCAGTTTCAAGGAAGCAATTATACAGGCTGAACTTTATCAACTGGGT
>NZ_JAAUWR010000172.1:0-233 GCF_014694495.1 Aliivibrio sp. S10_S31
TCAACACATAACAAATGCATCAACACGATTTACTACACTCGGCATCTCAGGTTGTCGGGTGTTTCTCGTTTTAAGGCATCAATTTTAAGTATAATTGTATAGTAGTAAACGTGTTATGCAGGCGTTATAAGCACCGATTTATTAAGGTTATTTGAGCCAGAGGTAAAGGTTTGAAATTTTCTACGCGTTCAGCGAAAGATAGTGATTTTGAGTTCTTATTTGAACTTAAAAAG
>NZ_JAAUWR010000173.1:0-232 GCF_014694495.1 Aliivibrio sp. S10_S31
AACAACATAACAATCGCATCAACACGATTTGCTACATTCGGCATTCTAGGTTTCTTTGAGTTTACCGTTTTAAGTGGTAAGTTTGGGCTTAATCTACATGGTAGCAAACGTGTTATGCAGGCGTTATACGGGTGTTTTACATCGATGGTTTGGCTTCAATTAACCCATCAATATTATAAAATAGTAGGGTTCCAAATATAGCTACGATTATGATGTAACCAATTGAAATGGC
>NZ_JAAUWR010000174.1:0-230 GCF_014694495.1 Aliivibrio sp. S10_S31
GCTTATAACAAATGCATCAACACGATTTACTACACTCGGCATCTCAGATTGTCGGGTGTTTCTCGTTTTAAGGCGTCAATTTTAAGTATAATTGCATAGTAGTAAACGTGTTATGCAGGCGTTATGTGTTTTTTTGGGTAAGGTAAATTCTTATGGATATTGGAAAAATAGAGACTGACATTCGCAGTTTCAAGGAAGCAATTATACAGGCTGAACTTTATCAACTGGGT
>NZ_JAAUWR010000175.1:0-229 GCF_014694495.1 Aliivibrio sp. S10_S31
AAAGGCAACAAAGAAGAAGGAAAACCGCCCAACTTTAACATTTAAAAATCGAACGGTTCTATCGCTGAACTGAGCCAAAAAACTGCTATCTTTAGTTCGTGTAACGCCTGCATAACACGTTTGCTACGATACAGACTTAGCTGAATTTTAACGCCTTAATCACTGAAACCAAAGACAAACTGACAACGCCGAGTGTAGCAAATCGTGTTGATGCATTTGTTATATGCTT
>NZ_JAAUWR010000176.1:0-228 GCF_014694495.1 Aliivibrio sp. S10_S31
AAAGGCAACAAAGAAGAAGGAAAACCGCCCAACTTTAACATTTAAAAATCGAACGGTTCTATCGCTGAACTGAGCCAAAAAACTGCTATCTTTAGTTCGTGTAACGCCTGCATAACACGTTTGCTACTATACAGAACAAGCTGAATTTTACCGCCATAAACACAAAAACCAAAGTCAAACCTACAATGCCGAATGTAGTAAATCGTGTTGATGCATTTGTTATGTCAT
>NZ_JAAUWR010000177.1:0-228 GCF_014694495.1 Aliivibrio sp. S10_S31
GTATTAATTTTAGCCCAAAGAGCCCGTAGAAAATGGTTGCTCTCTTCGATCGATTTTAGATTCTCAAGTAATATTTCCAACTAAATTATCCTTTGTTTGGCTAACGCCTGCATAACACGTTTGCTACGATACAGACCTAACTGAATTTTACCGCCTTAATCACTGAAACTAAAGGCAAACTGACAACGCCGAGTGTAGCAAATCGTGTTGATGCGATTGTTATGTTGT
>NZ_JAAUWR010000178.1:0-226 GCF_014694495.1 Aliivibrio sp. S10_S31
TTGAACTCTCACACCTCGCGGCGCCAGAACCTAAATCTGGTGCGTCTACCAATTCCGCCACGTCCGCACAAATATTGTAGTGAAATTGAAGATTGGTGATTCAATAACACGTTGTCATAATCGAAATAAATCAATTACGTTTTAAAATGGCTGGGATACCTGGATTTGAACCAGGGAATGGCGGCATCAAAAGCCGCTGCCTTACCGCTTGGCGATATCCCAACGA
>NZ_JAAUWR010000179.1:0-224 GCF_014694495.1 Aliivibrio sp. S10_S31
TGTGCTTATAACAAATGCATCAACACGATTTGCTACACTCGGCATTCTAGGTTTCTTTGAGTTTACCGTGTTAAGTGGTAAATTTGAGCTTAATCTTCATGGTAGCAAACGTGTTATGCAGGCGTTACACGAACTAAAGATTGCAGTTTTTTGGCTCAGTTCAGCGATTGAGCCGTTAATTTTTTAGGCGTGAAAGTAGGGTGGATTTCCTTTTTCTTTGCTGC
>NZ_JAAUWR010000180.1:0-221 GCF_014694495.1 Aliivibrio sp. S10_S31
CACCACTTTGTGGTTCATGACTGGGGTGAAGTCGTAACAAGGTAGCCCTAGGGGAACCTGGGGCTGGATCACCTCCTTAAACGATAGATTGCGATTTATGAGTGTTCACACAGATTAATTAGGTTTTAAATTTAGAGTATCTTAGTGTCCCGTTCGTCTAGAGGCCTAGGACACCGCCCTTTCACGGCGGTAACAGGGGTTCGACTCCCCTACGGGATACC
>NZ_JAAUWR010000181.1:0-221 GCF_014694495.1 Aliivibrio sp. S10_S31
GTTCGGCTAACAAATGCATCAACACGATTTACTACACTCGGCATCTCAGGTTGTCGGGTGTTTCTCATTTTAAGGCGTCAATTTCAAGTATGATTGCATAGTAGCAAACGTGTTATGCAGGCGTTATGCCTACGAATAAAAAAGGAAGTTAATGTTTAAAATTGATACGGATAATCTTATTTTACGCGATATGATGTTTGAAGATGAAGCGTACTTTATTG
>NZ_JAAUWR010000182.1:0-219 GCF_014694495.1 Aliivibrio sp. S10_S31
TTGTTGATCTTGGAATGAAACTGAATAGAGTCCCTCAGACAAATCTTAAGTTAATTTATGCAATTAATGAGCTTAAACAGGCGCTTGGAGAAACAACATAACAATCGCATCAACACGATTTGCTACACTCGGCGTTGTCAGTTTGCCTTTAGTTTCAGTGATTAAGGCGGTAAAATTCAGTTAGGTCTGTATCGTAGCAAACGTGTTATGCAGGCGTTA
>NZ_JAAUWR010000183.1:0-218 GCF_014694495.1 Aliivibrio sp. S10_S31
TGTGCTTATAACAAATGCATCAACACGATTTGCTACATTCGGCATTCTAGATTTCTTTTGGTTTACCGCATTAAGTGGTAAATTTGGGCTAAATCTGCATGGTAGCAAACGTGTTATGCAGGCGTTACACGAACTAAAGATTGCAGTTTTTTGGCTCAGTTCAGCGATTGAGCCGTTAATTTTTTAGGCGTGAAAGTAGGGTGGATTTCCTTTTTCTT
>NZ_JAAUWR010000184.1:0-217 GCF_014694495.1 Aliivibrio sp. S10_S31
TATTGAATCACCAATCTTCAATTTCACTACAATATTTGTGCGGACGTGGCGGAATTGGTAGACGCACCAGATTTAGGTTCTGGCGCCGCGAGGTGTGAGAGTTCAAGTCTCTCCGTCCGCACCATTATTTAGATTCGTAAGAATCTCGTTGGGATATCGCCAAGCGGTAAGGCAGCGGCTTTTGATGCCGCCATTCCCTGGTTCAAATCCAGGTATC
>NZ_JAAUWR010000185.1:0-215 GCF_014694495.1 Aliivibrio sp. S10_S31
TGGCGGAGCGGACGGGACTCGAACCCGCGACCCCCGGCGTGACAGGCCGGTATTCTAACCAACTGAACTACCGCTCCAATTTTTTGAAACCCAGACTCTATCTGAATCTCGAAAGTGGCGGAGGGATAGGGATTTGAACCCTAGAAGGGCTATTAACCCTTGCCGGTTTTCAAGACCGGTGCTTTCGACCACTCAGCCATCCCTCCAACGCGGTG
>NZ_JAAUWR010000186.1:0-215 GCF_014694495.1 Aliivibrio sp. S10_S31
CCGCCGTGAAAGGGCGGTGTCCTAGGCCTCTAGACGAACGGGACACTGGATATTTGAAGATGTTGGGCATCTTCATTGCTTCTTTACGTTTTTAACCTAATCAATCTGTGTGAACACTCATAAATCGTAATCTATCGTTTAAGGAGGTGATCCAGCCCCAGGTTCCCCTAGGGCTACCTTGTTACGACTTCACCCCAGTCATGAACCACAAAGTG
>NZ_JAAUWR010000187.1:0-215 GCF_014694495.1 Aliivibrio sp. S10_S31
CACTTTGTGGTTCATGACTGGGGTGAAGTCGTAACAAGGTAGCCCTAGGGGAACCTGGGGCTGGATCACCTCCTTAAACGATAGATTGCGATTTATGAGTGTTCACACAGATTGATTAGGTTAAAAACGTAAAGAAGCAATGAAGATGCCCAACATCTTCAAATATCCAGTGTCCCGTTCGTCTAGAGGCCTAGGACACCGCCCTTTCACGGCGG
>NZ_JAAUWR010000188.1:0-211 GCF_014694495.1 Aliivibrio sp. S10_S31
TAATGCCGATCGTTTAAGGGACTTGAACGATCCTTGGCAGCCTTCATAATCGGTCTTAAATTTATTTTAAGGCCGATTTTTTATGTCTGAGTTTTCTCGTGAATTACAATTAACTGCAGAATTTCACCTTCCTGAATCTATGGATTCATTTCGGAAAAATATTCCTATTGAGTGGATTTCAGAAGCCGTTAACCAAACTGGTCGCGCCGCT
>NZ_JAAUWR010000189.1:0-210 GCF_014694495.1 Aliivibrio sp. S10_S31
TCTGTATTCGATTGGGGTGGTATTGCTGGTCACTACGATCGTCAATCAAACCAAGTACGTTACGATTCTCCTAAGTTTGGTGGTTTCTCTTTTGCAGCTTCTGTTGGTCGTGATGATAATGCGAACGGTGGTGGTGCAGCGACTCGTGATTCTGCATTCGCAAGTGCTAACGCAAAATACAGCTTTGAAAAAGTAACATTAATGGGTGCG
>NZ_JAAUWR010000190.1:0-207 GCF_014694495.1 Aliivibrio sp. S10_S31
AATCTTGAACTTTTTTGGTACATTTAAACTGAAACATAGCTCACCCCAAGCTGCTGAAAACCTTATTTTACACCAACAACATAACGCTGGCATAACACGTTTATTACTATGCAAACCAACCTGAATTTAACTGCCTTAATCACGAAACCCAAGGAAAACCCAGAACGCCGAGTGTAATAAATCGTGTTGATGCGATTGTTACACGAT
>NZ_JAAUWR010000191.1:0-205 GCF_014694495.1 Aliivibrio sp. S10_S31
AATTTCACTATAAAATTTGTGCGGTCGTGGCGGAATTGGTAGACGCACCAGATTTAGGTTCTGGCGCCGCGAGGTGTGAGAGTTCAAGTCTCTCCGACCGCACCATTATTTAGATTCGTAAGAATCTCGTTGGGATATCGCCAAGCGGTAAGGCAGCGGCTTTTGATGCCGCCATTCCCTGGTTCAAATCCAGGTATCCCAGCCA
>NZ_JAAUWR010000192.1:0-204 GCF_014694495.1 Aliivibrio sp. S10_S31
ACTAATACCCGAGTCAGTATCCAATGTGATCGTCGGAGCATTCGGCGCTTGCGTATCAAGCACAAAATCTAATGTATTCGAGCCAGACACATTACCTGCCGCATCAGTCTCTCGAACCGTAATTGAGTTGTCACCTTCGACCACAGCAGGAGGGGTTGTTGACCAACTGCCATCTGCAGCCTGATATTCAACTGTATTGCCAAC